>CAZCEN010000076.1:3753-7641 GCA_964497205.1 uncultured Sporomusaceae bacterium | reverse complement strand
ATTCCGAACAATAATAAAAAAAACATAAATAAAGTTCGATTTTTTATTGACAGGTTTTATCTAATGCTGGTACAATACAAGTAAATAAATACTGCTCGTATATATTTGAGAATATGGCTCAAACGTTTCTACCAGGCGACCGTAAATCGCCCGACTACGAGTGAAAGTGCGTCTAGGGTTCCGCGTAACACCCATGTGTTACGGTTTGTGACCAAGTGACGCAGGTGTTAGCTGCTAACACTACACCGATGGGATAAAAACCCTGGCGGGGAAGTTTCGCTCTTTAGTTTTATGCGAAATTTCCCTGTCAGGGTTTTTTGGCATTGATTAAAGGTGTAGGGTTCTCGGCACACTATTATTACTCGGAAAAAGGGAGAGAATGAAAATGTTGGAGAGAATGTTTGAACTCACCGCCCGCAAAACAGATGTAAAGACAGAGGTAATCGCGGGTATTACCACCTTCATGACTATGGCCTACATACTTTTTGTTAACCCTAGTATTCTGGGTGCTGCCGGTATGGACAAAAACTCCGTGCTGCTGGCGACAGCGATTGGTGCCGGCCTGGTTTCTATTATGATGGGCGTATTTGTCAATTACCCGATTGCTTTAGCTCCTGGCATGGGCCTTAACGCTTTTTATGCTTTTACAGTAGTAATTGGTATGGGCGTTACTTGGCAGGTTGCACTTGGTGCAGTATTTATTTCCGGTCTTATTTTTCTTCTGCTTACCGTAACTCAAGTTCGACAACTACTGGTCGAAGGTATGCCGACTTCTCTAAAACACGCAATTACCGTAGGTATTGGCTTGTTTATTACTATAATTGGTTTGAAACTCTCTGGTATTATGAGTATCCGCTTATCGTTGATTCCGCCAACTCTTGAAAAAATTGTCGCCGCTAAAGGTAATGGAACTCCCCTGTCTTTTGAAACAATTATAGAAATGGGTAAACTTAATCATCCAGAAATATTGCTTGCAGTGTTTGGGTTAGTGTTTATGGCTATTTTGATGGCACGCAATGTAAAAGGCTCAATGCTCATTGGGATTTTTACCACAACTATTCTTGGTGTCATTATGGGTATTGTTAAAATTCCTGCTGGTTTCAGCCCGATAGCTATTCCGGATTTAAGTAAAAATGCATTCCTGGCTCTTGATATTATGGGCGCTCTCAATATGGGTCTTACCGCTATTGTTTTTACCTTCACATTTGTTGAGTTGTTTGATACGATGGGCACCCTTGTTGGTACTGCATCAAAAGCCGGTCTTATGGACAAACAAGGCAAGTTTCCGGGCATTGGCAAAGCTATGCTTGTTGACGCTACAGGTGTAAGCTTGGGTGCTATGCTTGGCACAAGCACAATTACCGCCTATGTAGAAAGTGCTGCCGGCGTTGGTGCTGGCGGGCGTACTGGCTTAACCGCTGTTGTTTGTGGTGGATTGTTCTTATTAGCACTGTTCTTTACGCCTCTTGCCGGTCTTATTCCTGATGCTGCTACTGCCCCGGCTCTTATCATAGTTGGTGCTTTGATGATTGAATCTATTCGTCATATTGATTTTGGTGATCTCACAGAAGGCTTACCGGCATTTCTGACAATCGTTATGATGCCGTTTACCTACAGCATTGCAAACGGCATTTCAGCCGGTCTTGTAATGTATCCGCTGTTAAAGCTGGTAACCGGTCGTGGCCGCGAAGTACATTGGATTGTATACATCCTTGCTGTGCTCGTTATTGCTCGATTCGTATTCCTGGCGGAATAACGGGAAAAATAACCCAGATATTTGTAAAAGAATATCTGGGTTTTATTACAACATATTTGGCTTCGTATAGTATCCAATAAAGATTTACAGGCATGTTGTCCCAAACTTGAAGGAAAGCATATAACAACATGCCTCTAAGAAAATGTTTATTGGATTCAACTACTGTTTACTCTTTTAAGATGTTATTAGAGCCTTTTGGCTTATAAATACAGCGAAAGGATGATGATATGAAAGTAGCAATTATAATGGGAAGCGATTCAGATTGGCCGGTGTTGGAGCCGGCGGTTACGCAACTGACTGAATTTGGTATTGAAACAGAAGTATTGGTAGCATCTGCCCATCGCACTCCTGATAAAGTACACCGGTTTGTTGCCGAAGCGAAAGACCGTGGTGTTAAAGTCATTATTGCCGCAGCCGGGGCGGCCGCTCATCTGCCAGGAGTTGTCGCCAGCTTTACAACCCTTCCGGTAATCGGTATACCTATCAATGCTACTCCGCTCGGAGGCATGGATGCTCTCTTGAGTATAGTCCAAATGCCTGCAGGTATTCCGGTAGCCACAATGGCAATCAACGGAGCTAAAAATGCGGCTCTATTTGCGGCACAAATACTTGCCGTTCATGACGCCATGTTGGCTGAAAAACTGACAACCCATCGTCAGGTTATGGCAGAAGAAGTAGAGAAAAAAGACGCCCGTCTTGCTGAAAAGCTGGCGGCACAAAAATAGTCTTTAATATAAGGGAGGAAATTATTATGACACAAAAACCTATGTATGAAGGAAAAGCTAAACAGGTATTCGCAACTGATAATCAGGACGAATTACTGGTATATTTTAAAGATGACGCAACTGCTTTTAATGGTGAAAAACGCGGTACTATTGGCAATAAAGGGGTGCTCAACAATAAGATATCTACATTTTTCTTTAATCTTTTAGGGGAAAAAGGGATACCACATCATCTTGTCAAAGTAGTTAGCGATAGGGAAATGCTGGTTAAAAAACTGGCCATTATCCCGGTAGAAGTAGTTGTCCGTAATATTGCAGCCGGAAGCTTAGCCAAGCGCATTGGCTGGGAAGAAGGCCGCAAATTGCCGTCAACCGTTGTTGAACTCTACTATAAAGATGATGCTCTGAATGATCCCTTAATTAATGATTACCATATAAAAGCTATGGGGTTGGCTACTCCTGAGCAAGTTGAGACAATGGAAAAATACGCACTCAAAATTAATGAAATCCTATCGGCTTTCTTGAAAGACAAAAAACTGGAATTGATTGACTTTAAACTGGAGTTTGGCATACACAAAGGTGAAGTGCTGCTTGGTGATGAAATCTCGCCGGATACTTGCCGTTTCTGGGACAGTGAAACAGGCCAAAAATTGGACAAAGACCGTTTCCGCCGCGACCTTGGCAATGTAGAAGAAGCCTACCAGGAAGTATTAAGAAGAATAACTGGCCAAGCCTAGCCGGTTCCCTATACTGTTTCAGAGGTAGAAAGGAGAAACCAAGTGCTTTACGATATACACAGCGACAAATGGCGGGAAGAGTGCGGGATATTTGGTATCTTTGCACGTCAGGAAAATGTGGCGTTATCTACCTACTGGGGCTTGTATGCCCTGCAGCATCGTGGACAAGAAAGTGCCGGCATTGCGGTAACCGACGGCAATGTTATGGATGTGCAACGGGGCATGGGACTAGTTAATGAGGTATTCCGTCAAGGTCTGCCTGAATTGCCTTCGCATATTGCGATAGGCCATGTACGTTACTCAACAACTGGATCAAGTTTATTGCGCAATACCCAACCTATGTTGGTTAACTTCTCCGGCGGTCAGCTTAGTTTAGCCCATAACGGCAACCTGACCAACGCTCACGAGATACGTGCCGAGCTTGAGCAAAAGGGTTGTGTATTCCAGACATCAATTGATAGTGAAGTTATTGTAAATATAATTGCCCGTTCGTCTAAGCCCACTATTGAGGAAAAAGTAATCGATAGTCTGCAAGATGTTGAGGGAGCCTATAGTCTGGTCATAATGACCGAACAAAAACTTATTGGTGTTCGTGACCCGCATGGTTTTCGTCCGCTGTGCTTAGGGCGGCTAGGGGAGGGCTGGGTGTTGGCCTCCGAAACGTGTGCTTTAG
>CAZCEN010000076.1:0-3743 GCA_964497205.1 uncultured Sporomusaceae bacterium | reverse complement strand
ACATTGAACCTGGTGAGATGGTAATCGTTGATGACAGCGGTGTGGTTTCACGGCGGTTTGCTGAAACCGACAGGCGGGCAGGCTGTGTCTTTGAATATATTTACTTTGCTCGTCCCGACAGTGTCATTGACGGCCAGAGTGTTTACCAGGCCAGATTTAACATGGGGCGTACGCTGGCTAAAGAAAGTAAGTTTAAAGCCGATATTGTTATTGCCGTACCTGACTCGGGTACTACTGCCGCTCTTGGGTATAGCCATGAATCAGGCATACCTTTTGCCGAGGGGCTTATGAAAAACCGCTACATTGGCCGTACGTTTATTCAGCCTGATCAGAAAAAACGGGATATGGGTGTACGGATTAAATTAAATGCTGTAACATCGGTAGTCAAAGGTAAGTCTGTTATTATGGTCGATGACTCTATTGTTCGCGGTACTACCAGCGGCAAAATTGTCCGTATGCTAAAAGATGCCGGCGCTACTGCTGTGCATATGTGTGTAAGCTCACCGCCTATTGGTTTCCCTTGTTACTATGGGATTGACACTTCGGCGCGTAAGGAGCTGATTGCCGCTTCCAAACAGGTTGAGGAAATCAGACAATTTATTGGCGCCGACTCACTTCACTATTTATCGCTTGCAGGCTTGCATGCGTCGATAGGTTATATTTCTGAAAAAACGCTGTGTAACGCTTGTTTTAACTGCGATTACCCGGCGCATACGCCTAGCGAAGGCGATTGTTCCAATAAATTTTTGTTTGAGCCGAGCAAAGAGTAAGGCTCAAACAAAATCAAGAATATTGCAGGAGGTCAAAGATGGCCGACAACCAAAAAATTAATTCCGAAACTACAAAAACAAATGTTCAATTAACTTATCGCGACGCAGGTGTTGATATTGATGCCGGTAATAAAGCTGTTGAACTGATGAAACGTCATGTTCGCGCTACCTACCGCCAGGAAGTGCTTGGCGATATTGGAGGGTTTGGCGGCTTATTTGCCCTTAATGCCGCTAAGTATCGTCAGCCGGTACTTGTAAGTGGTACTGATGGTGTAGGCACTAAGCTAAAGATTGCTTTTATGGCAGACAAGCATGACACCATTGGTCAAGATGGTGTGGCGATGTGTGTTAATGATATTTTGGTGCAAGGCGCTGAACCGTTATTTTTCCTTGACTATTTGGCCGTCGGTAAACTGGAGCCGGAAAAAGTCGCTTCCATCGTCAGTGGCGTAGCCATGGCCTGTCGTGAATCAGGCTGTGCGCTTATTGGCGGGGAGACTGCTGAGATGGCTGGTTTTTATCCTGACGGGGAATATGATATTGCCGGATTTGCCGTAGGTGTTGTTGATCGAGATAAAATTATAACCGGGGAGAAGGTTAAACCCGGCGATGTTATCATTGGTTTGCCTTCTAGCGGGGTCCATTCCAATGGCTACTCGCTGGTCCGTAAAATCTGTTTTGATGTTAAGAAGTTTAGTATAGACGCTTATATTCCGGAATTAGGCCGTACGTTAGGTGAAGAATTGTTAGAGCCGACCAGGCTTTACCCCAAAGCCTGCCTGCCGCTGTTTGAGAAGTTTGATATTCATGGTATGGTTCATATTACCGGCGGCGGTTTCTACGATAATATCCCCCGTGTACTCCCTAAAAACTGTGGCGTTGAAGTCGATACTACTGCGTGGCCGGAACTGCCTGTCTTTAAACTATTGCAAGAATGGGGCGGGGTCGCCAAAGCTGAAATGTACCGGACGTTTAATATGGGAATAGGTATGATTTTGATTGTTCCGGCGGAGCGGGCAGCGGCCGTGCAGGCAGATCTTGCCGCCAGGAACGAAAAATCTTATCTTATCGGCAAGGTTATTGCCGGGGAACATCAGGTGGAACTTAAGTAAGGGGGCTGTTTCATGAACAAAACGGTAATCGGCGTATTGGCATCCGGGCGTGGCAGTAACTTGCAAGCGATAGTTGATGCCATAAATGCTGGACGGCTTGATGCTAAAATTGGCGTGGTTATCAGCGATAACCCGGAAGCCAATGTATTAAAACGCATGGCCGGGTCGGACATTCCGGCAGTTTGTATTGACCGGAGGCAGTTTGCCACCAGGCAGGAGTTCGAGGCTGCTATCGCTGAAGAATTAAATCTTCACCATGTGGAATTGGTGGTATTGGCCGGTTTTATGCGGATTCTAAGCCGTTATTTTATTGACCGGCTTGCCGGAAAAATCATGAACATACATCCCTCGCTGCTTCCGGCTTTCCCTGGGGAAGATGCCCAGAAGCAAGCCTTGCAGTACGGTGCCAAAATCTCCGGCTGTACGGTTCACTTTGTCGATGAGGGTATGGATACCGGCCCGATTATTTTACAGGAAGCAGTACCTGTTTTGGAAGACGATACAACAGAAACTTTAGCAGATAGGATTCTGCATGTTGAACATATTCTATATCCCCGTGCAATTGCTTTATATTGCGAGCAGCGGTTGTCTATAGAAGGACGACGGCGTGTACGAATCCTAAATGAAGAAAGAGAAAACTGAGTAGAAAGGAAGAACCATGAAAATAAAACGTGCCCTTTTAAGTGTGTCAGATAAAACTGGCATTGTGGAGTTTGCCAGAAAACTTCACCTCCTGGGAGTTGAACTTGTTTCAACAGGCGGTACAATGAAGGCCATTAAAGACGCTGGTATCCCAGTAACTTATGTAAGCGAAATTACTGGTTTTCCGGAAATTATGGACGGCAGGGTTAAAACGCTTAATCCTTATATTCATGGTGGAATTTTGGCCATTCGGGATAATCCCAGCCATCAAGCGGCTATGGCCGAACACAAAATTACAGGAATCGATTTGGTGGCTGTCAACCTGTACCCTTTCCGTCAAACGGTAGCCAAGCCGGGTGTAACCTTGCACGATGCCGTAGAGAACATTGATATCGGCGGACCGGCTATGATTCGGGCTGCTGCTAAGAATTTCCATTACGTGACAGTTGTGGTAAATCCGGCGCGCTATGAAGAAGTTATTAACCAACTGACTGCTGAAGGTGAAGTTGCTTTGAAAAACCGTATGGCGCTTGCACAGGAAGCTTTTAGCCATACTGCCAGTTATGATGCTTATATTTCCCGCTATTTGAGTGATCAACTGGGACAAGGTCTTTTCCCTGAGACGCTACATTTGGTCTATGAGAAAGCGCAAGATTTACGCTATGGAGAGAATCCGCACCAATCGGCTGCCCTCTACCGGGAACAATACTATTCCGGTCCTGGTGTAGCCAATGTTAAGCAGCTTCATGGCAAAGAACTGTCCTTTAACAATATTGTTGATGTGGAAGCTGCCTATGTGTTAGCTGCGGAATTTGAGCAGCCGGCAGCGGCTATTATTAAGCATACCAATCCGTGTGGTACGGGTATTGGCAGCACACTGGCCGCTGCATATAAAAAAGCGTATATGGCGGATCCGGTTTCTGCGTTCGGCGGTATCGTGGCTGTAAACCGTGCAGTGGATGCGGCGACAGCCACTCAGATCGGCGAAATCTTTATTGAAGCCGTGATTGCCCCAGGCTTTGAGCCGGAGGCGCTGGAGATATTGATCCAGAAGAAGAATATTCGTCTGCTGTCGGCTCAGATGGAACAGGATATCAGCAAGCTTGGTTTTGACATGAAGCGGGTTACCGGGGGAATTTTGATGCAGGATTATGATCTTCCGGAAAAAACGGATTTGCAGGTTGTGACGAAGAGAACTCCGACGGATGAAGAAATGGAG
>CAZCEN010000075.1:3213-12877 GCA_964497205.1 uncultured Sporomusaceae bacterium | reverse complement strand
ACAGTTCATAGCCGAAGCATTTGCCGCAAAGATAACAGCCACTGCGTATTGGAATCAAGCCAGACCTTATGCTGAGGCCATTCTCCAGAATGTGAGAGTTCAAATTCAGAATGCTAAGGAAGAACTTAACGAATACCTACGCGAAATTCGGTAAAGCTTGCAGTTAGCGGGCGGCAGATGGTATAATTTATAGAAATATGTAAAAATACATTTATTAATTATACCAGGGAGGAGCCCCAGTTTGATGGATACAGGACATATACGCAATTTTTCTATAATCGCTCACATCGACCATGGCAAGTCTACCCTTGCAGACCGATTGTTGGAGTATACAGGAGCTCTCTCTGCCCGGGAAATGGAAGCCCAAGTATTAGACCAGATGGAACTTGAGCGCGAGCGTGGTATTACAATCAAGGCGCAGGCTGTCAGATTGTCATATAAAGCAAAAGATGGCGAGAGTTACATGCTTAACCTAATTGACACTCCGGGACACGTTGACTTTACGTATGAGGTTTCACGCAGTTTGGCGGCATGTGAGGGAGCGTTATTAGTGGTTGATGCCGCACAAGGCATTGAAGCTCAGACACTGGCTAATGTTTACTTGGCCCTTGAGCATGATCTTGAGATTGTTCCGGTAATTAATAAAATTGATTTGCCGAGCGCTGAGCCGGAAAGAGTTAAACACGAAATCGAGGAGGTCATTGGTCTTGACACCTCAGATGCTGTTTTGTCAAGCGCAAAAACGGGTATTGGCATCGAAGAAATTTTAGAAGCCATTGTTAAAAAAGTTCCACCACCAAAAGGAAACGTGGATGAACCTTTAAGTGCGCTAATTTTTGATTCTCATTTTGATTCGTACAAGGGTGTTATTGCTTATGTACGGGTAATGAACGGCTGTATTAAGCCAGGGATGAAAATTAAAATGATGGCGACTAATAAAATTTTTGATGTAACAGAAGTAGGGGTATTCAAGCCATATCTGGCCACTGTTGACCAATTAGGTCCTGGACAGGTAGGTTTTATTGCCGCAAGCATTAAAAACGTAAAAGACACCAGAGTAGGCGACACAATTACTTCCGCAGACCGGCCAGTAAGTGCGCCGCTTCCCGGTTATAGGAAAATTACCCCGATGGTATATTGCGGCCTTTATCCGGTTGACAGTTCCGACTATGAGAATCTGCGTGACGCATTGGAAAAATTACAGCTTAATGACGCCTCTTTGGTGTTTGAGCCTGAGACTTCGATTGCTCTAGGTTTTGGCTTTCGTTGCGGATTCCTGGGACTCTTGCATATGGATGTTATTCAGGAGCGCCTGGAACGAGAGTACAACTTAACGTTGATTACCACTGCGCCAAGTGTAATTTATCGTGTATTCAAAACAGATGGTGAGGTTATTGAGATTGAGAATCCGTCAAAACTCCCCACTGCTCAAGAAATTGATTATATTGAAGAACCATATGTAAAAGCTACTGTCATGGTTCCCAATGATTTTGTTGGCGCTGTTATGGAACTATCGCAAGATAAACGCGGTGAATTTAAGGATATGAAGTATGTAGATACAAACAGAGTAATGCTGACATATCATTTGCCGCTTAGCGAGATTATTTTCGATTATTTTGACAAGCTTAAATCATCGACCCGCGGTTATGCTTCGCTTGACTACGAATTATCCGGCTACCAAACTTCAGCTCTCGTTAAATTAGATATATTACTGAATGGCGATCCGGTTGACGCGCTCAGTGTCATTGTTCATAAAGACCGGGCAACACAACGGGGACGGTTGCTTGCAGAAAAATTGAAAGGTATTATTCCTAAACAAATGTTCGAAATTCCTATTCAGGCTGCCGTTGGCAGCAAGGTAATTGCTAGGGAAACCGTGCGCGCGATGCGTAAGGACGTACTTGCTAAATGCTACGGTGGCGATATTACCCGTAAACGTAAACTGCTCGAAAAGCAAAAAGAAGGCAAGAAGCGTATGAAACAAGTTGGCAGCGTCGAAGTTCCCCAAGAAGCCTTTATGGCAATATTGAAGATGGATTAGCGGTAGGGATAGTATGAGTAAACTTGGCCTATATGTTCATATTCCCTTTTGCAAACAAAAATGTTTGTATTGCGATTTTTCTTCTTATTCGGGTCTGGAACATTTATTTGTGGCCTATACTACCGCCTTGTGTCAGCAGATTGCTGAACAAGGCGGTATGTTATGTAAGCCGGTAGTTGACACAGTATATATTGGCGGTGGAACACCAAGCTTGTTGCCGGTTGAATTGATGGAACAGATACTAAAGAGTCTTTATCGGAGTTTTGCTATTGAGGATAAAGCAGAAATCAGTATGGAAGCTAACCCTGGTACCGTGACGCTAGGGCAGTTGGAACGCCTGAAAACGGCGGGTATAAATAGGTTGAGTTTTGGAATCCAGTCTTTTAATAATGAGTTACTTAGACGTTTGGGGCGGATTCATACCCTGTATGACAGCATGACTGCTTTGGAATATGCTCAAGCTGTTGGGTTTAATACTATTAGTGTTGATTTAATGTATGGATTGCCGGGACAGACCTTATCAGGCTTTGCCGAAGATCTTAAGCAGGCGGCAGCATCACCTATTCAGCATATTTCGGTGTATGGACTTAAGTTGGAAGAAGAAACTCCGCTGGCCTTGGCCTACGAACGTGGCGAGCTTGAGCTGCCTGATGAAACAGAAGAAGAAGCAATGTATGATTTAATGACAAGCTTTTTACCTGCACAAGGTTTATTCAGGTATGAAATATCCAATTTTGCCTTTACCGGCAGGGAATGCCGGCATAATCTGAAATATTGGCGTTATCAACCATATTTGGGACTTGGCTGTGCTGCACATTCATTCTTCCATGGGCAGCGAATAAGTTCAACGGCTAGGGTCCAAGAATATATAAGTGCTATAGCGGAAGGCCGTTCGCCAATTGTTATGCATGATAGCCTGACTCCGGGTCAGTCGATGGCTGAATATATTTTTTTAGCACTGCGAACTACCTGGGGAATGGTGGTGCGTGATTTCAGCCAGCAATTTGAAACTGATTTTTTTGAGCACTTTGGCATAACTTGCGAAAAGCTTGAAAAACAAAGCTTGATAGCAACAGATAAAAAGCGAGTATGGCTGACTGAAAAAGGTATGAAGTTTGGTAATATTGTATTTAGAAGTTTTTTACCAGATTAACTCCAGCAGATGAGCCTTTACTATCTTGACATTACACCCAATGAGTGGTATTTTTTTAGTAGGTGTTAGCACTCGACTGGTATGAGTGCTAACAATAAGGAGGTGGAGTCGATATGGATGAAAGAAAGCAACAAATCTTACAAGCCATTATTGATGATTATATATCTACCGCCGAACCGGTCGGCTCGCGAACAATTGCCCGTAAATATAATTTAGGTATAAGTCCTGCCACCATCCGTAATGAAATGGCCGATTTAGAACTTTTGGGTTATCTTGAACAACCGCATACTTCAGCGGGTAGAATTCCATCGGTTAAAGGCTATCGATTTTATGTTGACTGTTTACTGGCACCTCCGCAAATTTCTGAAAGAGATATACAAATAATTGATAATTGGTATCAAACCAAAGCGCGTAGAATTGACGAAGTTTTTCAGGAAACCGCAAAAATTCTTTCACGAATGACACGGAATGTTTCAATGGTGCTGGCACCACAAGTGTCCCAATGCATGTTTAAATATCTGCAGTTTCTGCCGCTTGACGAGCGCCGGTCGATTGTTGTTATTGTCACAGATACCGGTCTTTTAGAAAATAAAATAATTGAAATCCCTGAGGGCCTGAATCACGAAGACTTAGGCCGCGTAGCCGCTGCGATAAATTCCCGATTAGGGGGGTTGGCAGTTGAGCGGATAACAACACCCATGCTCCAGGATATTCAAAATGACATTTTACCAGATCCACAATTATATGAACGGGCTGTTAGTCTGCTCAAGCATGTTCTTGCTACTGAGAAAAATGAAAAAATCTATCTTGGCGGTACAACACAAATGCTGAATCAACCAGAATTCCGAGATGTTGATAAAGTCCAAGGACTACTATCCATGCTGGAAGAAGACCGGCTTTTATGCGACATTCTTCACATGGCTAATAGTGATGGTGTTGTTGTTACAATAGGTCAAGAAAATAAATATACTGGTATTCATGACTGCAGTGTTGTTCAGGCAACATACCGCATTGATGGTCAGGTAGTAGGAACTGTTGCCGTGCTCGGTCCTACACGGATGGAATATGGCAAAACGATGTCTGTTCTTAAATTTATGCAACGCCATTTAGGTGAAATCCTGAATAAGTATAAAGTTTTATAGGTGGGAGGAAATCCATGAATTTGAAGCAAGCAGGCAGTGGCGCTGATGTTGATGAAAGATTGGCGGCTCTGTTAACTAACGCTAATGCAGTGCGGGCAATTACTGCTGCTGTTGAAGGTACAATAGGGCCAAAAGGTCTTGATACAATGTTGGTTGACCGTTTTGGCGAAGTAATTATTACTAATGACGGTGTTACAATTTTAGACAAAATGGATGTCAACCATCCAGCCGCCAAAATGTTAATTAATACGGCTAAGGCTCAGCAGGCTGAGGTGGGAGATGGTACTACTACCACCACAATTATGGCTGGCAGCTTAGTATCAGAGGGTGTAAATCAAGTTATGCGCGGCGTACCTGTTGCCCGCGTCATCGAAGGCATTAAATACGGTGTTGCCAAGGTTCTTGACAGTGTAAAAGAACGTGCTCGCACCATTACCGAGATTGATGATCCTATATTACGCAGTATCGCGATGATTGCGGGTCGGGAACATGAGGATATCGCCGATTTAGTTGTAGAAGCGGCTAAGCTCATTGGTGTAGAAAAACTAAATGAATATAATTTTAGACTATCTGAAATTATCACTGCGGAAGCGGGCGCTAGTAATGAAGTATTTATGGGTGTAATTGTTGATCAAGAACGCATGACCCAGGAAATGCCTGATGAAATACTTAATGCTAAACTTCTGCTTATTGACGATGCCCTTGAGCCTGAAGAGATTGAAGATGAGGCATTAAGCACAGAAGCCGGATTTAAACGGTATATTGATCTTCAAGATGAGTTTAAGAAGAATGTTCAAAAAATTGTAGACCTTGGCATTAATATTGTTATGGTTGACCGGGGCGTACATAGTGCCGCAGAAGAAATTCTTACAGATGCTAATATCATGGTTATTGAACGCGTATCTTCCAAAGATCTACGCCGGGTAGCTGACCATTCCGGGGCACGAATGATTAAACGCACCGGACTGAAAAAAGAAGTGGCTGATATCGAAAAATACTTGGGTGCTGCCGAAAAAGTTTATCAGGATGAAAAACTCGAGCAAGTACGCGTTATCGGCGGTAATGGTAAGCCGATGGCAACAATTCTTGTCGGTGCTGCTACCGAAGAAGTTGTAGGGGAACGTGAACGCATCGCTAAAGATGCAGCATCCAGCGTACAGGCGGCTGTAAAAGGAGGTTACGTACCCGGAGGCGGTTCGATTGAAATCGCCATGACGCGTGAAGTAGGCAAATACCGGGAAAATCTAAAAGGAATGGCTGCTTACGGTCTTGATTGCGTTTCGCACGCTTTGAAGCAACCGTTATCGCAAATTGTAGAAAATGCAGGTTTTAATCCACTGGAAAAAGTAGAAGATGTAATTACTGCCCAAGCGGCGCAAAACATTGATTCACTCGGTGTTGATTGTGATACTGGCGAAGTAATTGACATGTTAGAACGTGGGGTCATTGATCCTGTTCCGGTAAAACTGCATGCCATAAAAGCAGCTGGCGAGGTAGCTGTAGCTATTTTGCGTATTGATACAATTATAAAGAAAAAAGAAGAAGGCGCTAATGCCCAGAAGGCGGGCGGTTCAGATAATGGAATGCCTGACTTTTAATATAGCGGAGGTGGAGTAAGTGGCAGAAAAAGAACAAACTGAGGCAGTTCAGGAAAATCTAAATACCGAGACTACAAATGATAGTAATCCTGAAGTATGCTTTAGTCCGGATGAGGTAAACCAATTTATAACTGCATTAAACGAAAAAAGCCAGTTGCTTGATGAAATGAGTGACAGGTATAAGCGGCTGCAAGCCGATTTCGATAACTTCCGGCGGCGCACTAGGCAAGAGAAGGAAGAATTATCAAGCATAGTGGCTGAACGGATTATATGTGAATTGTTACCTGTAGTAGATAATTTTGAAAGGGCAACTGCCACTACTGCGACAGATGTCGAGACTTTGGCAACTGGAGTGCAAATGATATTCCGCCAGCTTAATAACGCACTTTCTCAATTAGGAGTAGAGCCAATAAATGCTGTTGGCAATATCTTTGATCCTACCCAGCATGAAGCCGTTATGAGAGTAGAAGATGCTAATCAGCCAGATGGTACGGTTATCGAAGAATTGCAAAAAGGTTACAAAGTTAATGGGCGGGTAGTTCGTCCAAGTATGGTAAAAGTAGTAGGCAACTAATAAGGTTATATAAGGAGGAAATTAACGATGGCAAAAGTAATTGGTATTGACCTTGGCACAACAAATTCATGTGTATCTGTAATGGAAGGCGGCGAGCCTGTTGTTATTCCTAATCCCGAAGGCAGTCGCATTACCCCTTCGGTAGTAGGTTTTTCGAAAAATGGTGAGCGCTTAATTGGACAAATTGCAAAGCGTCAAGCAGTATCTAATCCTGATGGTACTGTAAGCTCGATTAAACGGCACATGGGAACAAACTATAAAGTGAACATTGAAGGCAAAGACTATACTCCACAAGAAATTTCCGCTATGATTCTGCAGAAGCTTAAAGCCGATGCCGAAGCTTATTTGGGAGAATCCGTAAATCAAGCAGTAATTACTGTTCCCGCATACTTTTCAGACAGTCAGCGCCAAGCAACCAAAGACGCCGGCGCAATAGCCGGTCTGGAAGTACTAAGAATAATCAACGAGCCTACAGCTGCTGCTTTGGCTTATGGTATGGATAAAGGCGACGACCACACCATCCTGGTATTTGACTTAGGTGGTGGTACCTTTGACGTTTCTATTCTTGAATTAGGCGACGGCGTATTTGAAGTTAAAGCAACCAGCGGGAACAACCGTCTTGGCGGCGATGACTTTGACGAGCGCGTTATGAATTGGTTAGTAGCTGAGTTCAAAAAAGAGCAAGGCATTGATTTATCTGGCGACCGTATGGCGATGCAACGGCTGAAAGAAGCCGCTGAAAAAGCAAAAATCGAACTTTCCGGAGTACTTACCACTAATATAAATCTACCGTTCATTACTGCCGACCAAACTGGTCCTAAACACTTAGACCTTAATTTGTCCCGTGCTAAATTTGACGAATTAACTGCAGACCTTGTAGAAGCCACTATGGGACCGACCCGCCAGGCTTTAAGCGATGCAGGACTTACAGCTAAAGACATTAATAAAGTTATTCTTGTTGGTGGTTCTACCCGTATTCCGGCTGTGCAAGAAGCAATTAAAAAATCCTTAGGCAAAGAGCCTCATAAAGGAGTTAATCCTGACGAATGCGTAGCAGTTGGAGCAGCTATCCAAGCAGGTGTGCTTGTCGGTGAAGTTAAAGACGTATTGCTGCTTGATGTTACTCCGCTTTCCTTGGGTATTGAAACCCTAGGTGGCGTATTTACCAAAATTATTGAGCGCAATACTACTATTCCAACTTCTAAGAGCCAAACTTTCTCGACTGCTGCTGATAATCAACCTTCTGTTGATATTCATGTGTTGCAGGGCGAACGTGAAATGGCATCCTATAACAAAACTTTGGGACGCTTTGAATTATCAGGAATTCCTCCTGCTCCCCGTGGAGTACCTCGTATTGAAGTAACCTTTGATATTGATGCCAACGGTATCGTCCATGTATCGGCTAAAGATTTAGGTACAGGCAAAGAGCAAAAGATTACCATTACTTCCTCCGGCGGTCTTGATAAATCCGAAGTCGAAAGAATGGTTAAAGAAGCTGAATCACATGCAGCTGAAGATAAAAAACGCAAAGAAGAAGTAGAAGTCCGCAACAATGCTGACTCACTAGTATACAATGCAGAGAAAACCATTAAAGAGTTTGGTGATAAAGCTGACAAAGCACTGGTAGAAAAAGTGCAGCAAGCAGCGGATAAGCTGAAAGAAACATTAAAAGGTAGTGACCTTGAAGCGATTAAAGCTGATACGGAAGCTCTTACCAAACCTCTTTATGAATTATCTTCAGCAATGTATCAAGCCAATGCCCAAGCAGAAGGTGCTCAGCCTGGTAATGAACAAGCTTCGCAGGGAGCTCCCCATGACGATAAAGTAGTTGACGCTGAATACAAAGTGGTGGATGAAGACAAGAAATAAATTGTTTGGGATGGTGTGAAGTGAGTAAGCGAGACTATTATGAAGTGCTGGGCGTACCTAAAACAGCGACTGAAGACGATTTAAAAAAGGCATACCGTAAATTAGCCCGCAAGTACCATCCTGATGTTAATCGCGATAACCCTAAAGAAGCCGAAGAAAAGTTTAAAGAAGTAAATGAAGCTTACGAAATACTATCCAATGCCGAGCGCCGGGCGCAGTATGACCAATTTGGTCATGCTGCGTTCGATGGCGCTAACGGTGCTGGTGGTTTTGGCGGGTTCAGTGGTGGTGCCGGCGGGTTTTCGGATATATTTGACATGTTTTTTGGTCAAGCTGGTTTTGGATTTGGCGGCAACCGCCAGGCTGGTCCTGAGCGGGGTGCCGATTTACGCTATGATATGGAGATTAGCTTTGAGGAAGCTGCTTTTGGCTTAGAAACAGAAATTCAAATACCGCGTACAGAAGATTGTAGTGTCTGCCAAGGTTCTGGCGCTGCACCGGGAACACATCCGGAAACTTGTCCTGAATGTCGCGGCACAGGTCAAATTCAGGTAACCCAAAATACTCCGTTTGGCCGTATGGTCAATGTAAAACCTTGTGGTCACTGCCATGGAGAAGGAAAAATTGTCAAAACACCTTGTAAAGAATGCCATGGACGGGGTAAAGTCCGTGTTAAGCGCAAAATTAAAATTAAAATTCCCGCTGGTGTTGACAATGGCTCCAGACTACGGGTGGCACATGAAGGGGAAGCCGGACAGCGTGGTGGTCCTCCTGGGGATTTATATGTTTATCTTTTTGTAAAACAGCATAAACTGTTTACGCGTGAAGGTAACGATGTTGTTTGCGAAGTACCAATTAATTTTGTGCAGGCTACCTTGGGCGATGAGATTGAAGTTCCTACCCTTGATGGTAAGGTTAAACTTAAAATTCCTGAGGGCACACAGACAGGCACAGTATTTCGCATTAAGGATAAGGGAATACCCCATTTACGCGGACACGGACGTGGTGATCAGCATGTGCGCGTAAAACTAGTAACTCCCAAAAAATTAACAGACCGCCAAAAAGAGTTATTAGAGGAATTTGCTAAGGCCGGTGGCGCTGATCCTACGTCTGAAGAAAAAGGTTTTTTTAAGAAGTTTAAAGGCGTTTTTAACGTTTTGTAATATTTTTTAGATAATTGAAGTTTAAGGGGCGATGTCGCATGAAATGGGCTGAAATCAGCATTCAAACTTCCCAAGAGGCTACAGAGGCAGTGGCTTATATTTATCATGACTTGTGTGCAAGCTG
>CAZCEN010000075.1:0-3203 GCA_964497205.1 uncultured Sporomusaceae bacterium | reverse complement strand
TTGAATTTTTAATTATCTTTGAAAAGAAACGGTGAATTTTGGATTTCTTGAAGTTTAAAATTTAAGATCTAGTGTTTTCTTGGAGAGAAAATTAGTGAATAGGAAGCATAATATGCATAGAATAGGTTTAATATTTTATTTTTCATGACTTGGGTGCAAGCGGGGGAGTTATAGAAGACCCTGAATTGGTGAATGCTTAGAGGCGCTCAGGTAGCTGGGATTACTGCGACATCCCCGAGGAATTGGAAACGGAAGTTGTAACAATCAAGGCATATCTGCCTGTTGATGACCAATTGGATGACAAACTTCGTATTTTTGAGGAACGTGTCAACCGGCTGCATGAACATAATCTGGATAAAGGACGCGGTTGTATAAATTGCCGGGAGGTTCAAGAAGAAGATTGGGCTTCCTCCTGGAAAGAATATTTTCATCCCGTGCGGGTTAGTGAACATATTGTTATTAAGCCGTCATGGGAGGAATATCTGCCTGTAGAAGGTGATATTGTTATTGAACTGGATCCTGGAATGGCCTTCGGAACAGGTACTCATCACACGACTTCTATGTGCATTCGCTGCTTAGAAGATACTATAAAGTCTGGAAATATAGTTTTTGATGTTGGTACTGGTTCCGGCATATTAGCGGTAGCTGCAGCAAAACTTGGTGCTGCTCAGATACATGCTGTTGATCTTGACCCAGTAGCCGTGCGGGTAGCCAAAGAAAATGTTGCTTTTAACAAGGTTGAAGCAGTTGTCGGGGTTACCCAGGGGGATCTTTTGACAGGAGTAGAAGGAAAAGCTGATGTAATAGTCGCAAATATTATTGCTGATATTATCATCAAAATGCTTCCCGATGTCCGGATGCGGCTGGCGGATAACGGTACATTTATTGCCAGTGGTATTATCGCTGAACGGCTGAGTGATGTTACCGAGGCTATAATTGAAAACGGCCTTGTTATTGACAAAGTTATTGAAGAGGGCGGCTGGGTAGCCATTGTGGCTGGCAGCGGCAGCCGTTAAGGAGGCGCATGTATGCGCCGTTTCTTTATTGATACGCCGATTAGTCAAACTATGAGGATTAATGGGCTTGATGCCAGGCATATTGTCGCAGTACTTAGACTAACTATTGGCGATACTATAATAGTGTCTAGTCAGGATGGGCAGGCGTGCAAGGCCAAAATCACGCAGGCAAGTCCGGAAGCTGTGGAACTCAAATTATTGGAACTTATAGAAGAAAAGACAGAATCAGCAATTGAAGTTTGGCTGGCACAAGGATTGGCTAAAGGCGAAAAAATGGACTTTATAGTACAAAAAGCTGTGGAACTTGGAGTGCATGGCATAATTCCTGTTATTACAGAACATTGTGTAGTACGTTACGATTCCGCCAAGCAGGCAGATAAAGTAAATCGCTGGCAAAAAATAGCCCGTGAAGCTGCTAAACAATGTGGCAGAAGCCAAATTCCCCAAGTATATCCCATAGTTCATTTAGCCGATGTATTATTGAATAACGATCTCACTAATGCTAATAAAATAATGCTGTATGAGGGGAAAGCTTCCAAAGGGTTAAAGCAGGAGCTTGCTCAGTCTATTTTCCAAGCATATGTGCTTTTTATTGGTCCGGAAGGCGGCTTTAGCAGTGCCGAAGTTGAGTTATGCCAACGACATGGTGTTAACATTGTTACTATGGGGCCAAGGATTATGCGTACTGAAACAGCCTCTTTGGCGGCTTTAACTTCTGTTATGTATGAGTGCGGCGATTTGGGGGGCTGACGATGCGGCAGGTAGCTTTTACAACATTGGGCTGTAAGGTAAACCAGTTTGAAACCGAGGTAATGGAGGGTTTATTCAAGGCCCAAGGTTACAAGGTTGTTAATTTTGACGAACAAGCCGACGTTTACGTTGTTAATACTTGCTCGGTTACTAATTTAGGTGAAAAAAAGTCACGCCAGCTCATTCGACGGGCTAATAGACTTAATCCTCAGGCTATTATTGCTGTCGCTGGTTGCTACTCCCAAGTTTCACCGGAACAGGTGGCTAAAATAGCGGGAGTTGACGTTATAGTCGGAACACAAGATAGAGCACGGATTGTGGAACTTGTAGAAAAGGCGGCCGCAAATAATAAGACGATCCAAGTGAATGCGGTCACTGATATCATGCAAGCCAAAGAGTTTGAGGACATACCGCTATTTTCTTTACCTGGACGAACGCGAGCTTTTCTAAAAATTCAGGAAGGCTGCACAAACTTCTGTACTTATTGTATTATTCCTTACGCCCGTGGCCCTTTGCGTTCCCGACCGCTCGCCAGTATTGCTGCAGAAACTGAAAAATTGGTAACAGCGGGTTTTAGTGAGATTGTTCTCACCGGTATACATTTAGGCGCCTTTGGGCGTGATTTATCCAGCGATGATAAGGATATTACCTTAGTTGCCGCTATAGAAACAGTACTACAAGTTAGCGGCACAAAACTTAAGCGTCTTAGACTCGGTTCACTTGAATCCGTTGAAGTCTCGAAACGGTTAATCCACTTAATGCAGACAGACATCAGGTTTTGTCAGCACTTGCATTTGCCCTTGCAGTCTGGTGATGATAGTGTTCTAAAAGCTATGAATCGGCATTATACGACTGCTCAATACCGGGAACTTATTAACAGTATTAAAATGCGCGTGCCTAATATCGCTATCACAACGGATGTTATTGTTGGGTTTCCCGGAGAGACTGAGAATATGTTTGAAAATACATTGGCGTTCATTAAAACAATGGATTTTGCTAAAATTCATGTATTTCCTTACTCGCGCAGAACTGGTACACCGGCCGCTAAGTTTTCTGAGCAGATACCTGAACCGGAAAAAAAGCGCCGTGTACAAATTTTACAGCAGTTAGCTGATAAGCAAATGGAAAATTATCAGCAGTCATTTATAGGGCAAAATCTAGAGGTTTTATTTGAATCTACTGAAGATAAAGGTACGATTTCAGGTTTAACTGCTAATTATGTTCGAGTTTATGCAATTGGGTCTCAGGAAAACTTAGGACAAATTCGTAATGTTAAACTTGAGCATCCGTATCACGAAGGGCTATGGGGTCAAATACTTGAATAATTTTCTTCTTTAGCATAATTTCGGCAGGAATTTTCCCAGTTAGGCAGAATAAATTAGAGAGCAAGTGTGTATTACTATCTACTGCGGAGGGATTGCCCATGCAGCAAGACTG
>CAZCEN010000074.1:0-12883 GCA_964497205.1 uncultured Sporomusaceae bacterium | reverse complement strand
TCCAACAAGGAAATTGCCATGACTATGGTATTCTCGTTGGGGCTGGCCATACTGCTGTTTGTCGTTATACCCACGTATGCGGCCAAATATATTCACAGCGCTGTGACTGATTCCCGGTTACTCAACACTTTTGAGGGGATTCTGCGGCTGGCTATTTTTTTCTTATATATTTTAGGAATATCACTCATGAAAGATATTCAGCGCGTGTTTCAGTACCATGGCGCCGAGCATAAAACTATTCATGCCTACGAAGCCGGGGAAGAACTCACCGTTGAAAATATCCGCAAATACAGTCGGCTGCATCCACGCTGTGGCACAAATTTTCTGCTGATAGTTATGGTAGTAAGTATTGTTATGTTTGCTTTCTTAGGCTGGCCTGATTTATGGCTGAGAATTGTATCACGGGTGATATTGCTGCCGCTAGTGGCGGGTATTGCATATGAGATAATCCGTTTTGCGGGACGCAGTAAAGCCGGATGGGTAGCCTGCGCCATTACTCCGGGTCTGTGGCTGCAGCAGTTAACAACCCGTGAACCGAGTGACGATCAAATAGAAGTAGCGATTGCGGCTTTAAACGCCGTGCGACCTGACCAAGATGTTGAGGTGAGAACAGATGCTGGATAAATTACAGGCTCTTGAAGATAAATACCTGGAACTGGAGGGGCGAATCAGCGATCCTTCAGTTATGGCTGATATGGGCGAGTGGCAGAAACTGACAAAAGCCCATAGTAAAATGAGTGCGGTTGTTGAAAAGTTCCGGGAGTACAAAAAGACTTTGCAGGCTATTGACGATGCCCGGGAAATGCTTAAAGATAAGCTTGATGATGAGTTCAAAGAGATGGTAGAGGCCGAGTATGCCGAAGCCAAAAGTAAAGTTGGAATATTGGAGGATGAACTTAGGATTCTCCTCTTACCTAAGGACCCCAATGATGATAAGAACGTTATTGTGGAAATTCGGGGCGGTGCCGGTGGTGACGAAGCTGCTTTGTTTGCCGGCGATTTATTCCGGATGTATACACGTTACGCCGAAAATCAGGGTTGGCGGGTAGAAATGCTTGATGCGAATGCCCCTGACCTGGGCGGTTTTAAAGAAGTTGTTTTCTCGATCGAAGGCGATGGTGCTTATTCCAAACTCAAGTATGAGAGTGGCGTGCACCGGGTGCAACGGGTACCGACAACAGAGTCAAGTGGCCGTATCCACACCTCGACAGTTACTGTAGCGGTTTTGCCCGAAGCAGAAGATGTTGATATTGACGTAAATCCCAATGATCTTAGAATTGATACCTATTGTGCCAGCGGTGCCGGTGGTCAGCACGTTAACAAAACGGAATCGGCTGTGCGTATTACCCATTTGCCAACAGGTGTCGTTGTTCAATGCCAGGATGAAAAATCACAATTAAAGAATAAAGATAAGGCTATGCGGGTATTAAGAGCCAAAATTCTGGAATTAGCGGAAGCTGAGCAAGCGGCGGAACTCGCCGAAAACCGTAAGAGCCAAGTTGGTACCGGGGATCGCAGTGAGCGGATTCGAACCTACAATTTCCCGCAGGGACGGGTTACAGATCACCGCATCGGTCTTACCCTGCATAAACTGGATTTTGTTTTGAACGGAGACTTGGATGAACTTATTTCTGCGCTGGTAACGGCCGGGCAGAGTGAGAAACTTAAGGATGTAGAGTAGCATGACCGAACAGTGGACGATTAGTTCAATTTTAAATTGGACTAGGCAGTACTTCGGCTCCAAGGGGATTGATAATCCCCGTCTGGATGCTGAGGTGCTGCTTTCCCATATCCTGGGAAAAGAACGACTATATTTATATACTAATTTTGATCAGCCACTGACAGCTGAGGAATTAGCACAGTACCGTGAAGCCGTCAAAAAACGGGCGATGCGCGAACCGGTGGCCTATATTACCGGCAGTAAAGAATTTATGGGACTGAATTTTTCCGTTAGCCCGGCAGTGCTTATACCGCGGCCTGATACTGAAATTTTAGTTGAAGAAGCAGTTTCCAGGCTGGCCGCTAATACTCAACCTGTTGTTGCTGATTTGGGAACAGGTAGTGGCGCTATTATTGTCAGTGTCCTGGCCAAATTGCCGACTGGGAAAGGTGTGGCTGTTGATATTTCGGCTGAGGCACTGACTGTTGCCGCGGAAAATGCCCGGCGGCAGGGAGTAGCTGACCGTGTGAAGTTTTGCCAGAGAGATATGATGAAATGGGTACCTGACGATAAGTTTGATGCCATTCTGTCAAATCCCCCGTATATTCCCGACAGTCATATTGCCGGTCTAAGTGCCGAAGTACGCCAAGAACCGTGTCTGGCTTTGGCCGGTGGTACTGATGGTTTGAATTTTTACCGGCGTATTGTCAGCTTTGGTGCCGAACATCTTAAGCCTAATGGTTTTATTGCTGTGGAAGTTGGCATTAACCAAGCGGATCAAGTAGCGGCACTGGCAGAACCAGCCTCCCGGCTTGCGGCTCAGGCTATTATCAAAGATTATGCCGGAATTGAGCGGGTGGTTGTCTTTTCATTGAGACCATAGACAGGAAGAAGTGACCGAACCTATGCAAACAAAGTACTATAAGCTTGATGCCAACAAACCTGACCCGGCTGTCCTGGCAGAAGCGGCGCAGTTATTACAGCGAGGAGAGTTAGTGGCATTTCCTACCGAAACGGTATACGGACTTGGAGCCAACGGATTGGATGCAGAGGCTGTTGCCGGCATATTTAGAGCTAAGGGACGACCATCTGACAATCCTCTCATTTTACATATTGATGCCGCTGATAAATTACACCAATTGGCGGCCGTGGTGCCGGCAAGCGCCAAGGCACTAACCGAACGTTACTGGCCGGGACCGCTAACTGTTGTAGTTGAGCGTCAGCCGCAGGTGCCTGATGCTGTGACCGCCGGACTAAATACTGTGGCGGTACGCCTGCCGTCGTCCTTAGTTGCCCGGGAATTAATCCGTCTGGCCGGAGTGCCGATAGCTGCCCCCAGCGCGAACACTTCCGGCAGACCAAGTCCTACAACAGCCGAAGATGTGCTTACCGACTTAGACGGTAAAATTGCGGCAATCATCGATGCCGGAGCATGCAGTATCGGTGTGGAATCTACGGTGGTTGACTGCACTACGCCTGTACCCACACTGTTACGGCCAGGCGGTATTACTTATGAAATGCTTATGGAAGTCCTGGGTGAAGTTGAAATTGACCCGGCGCTTGGCGGGGCAGCCGTTATCCCTAAGTCACCAGGGATGAAATATACGCACTATGCCCCTATTGCCCCTATGTTTCTTATCGAGGCTGAACCTCAATTAGCCGGTGAACTTTTACAGCGTGAAATTGCACAGGCGTTAGCCGGCGGGAAAAAAGTAGGGGCAGTGGTATCGTCGGAACTTATTGACAGCTTGCCGCCGCAGGTAATACGGACGGTGTATGGCTCGCGCACAGATGCCGCTGAAATTGCCGCTAATTTATATACGGCACTCAGAAGCTTTGATAATGCGGAAGTTGATATTATATACGCTGAGGGCATTGCCGAGCAAGGTTTGGGACTGGCAGTAATGAACCGTTTGCGCAAAGCGGCAGGGTATCGCATTATCAGGAACTAAGTTAGTATTTAATCAATTTTAGCTGGAGTATTGCTACATATTGCCCCCTATTGGTACATATACATTACAGCGGGGGTGGGAATATGAGCATATTAGAACTGTTTATCCTGAGTGGAGCGTTAGGAACTGATCTATTTTCAGTGGCTGTACCGATAGGTATGAACAAAATCCGCCGGCTGGTTATTGTGCAATCCGCTGTCGTGTTTGCACTATTTCACATAGTTATGATTCTTGCCGGTTATTATATAGGCCATTGGCTTGGCACACTTGTGGAACATATCGGAGCCTATCATATTGATTCGCCAGCGGCCAGTGTACAAAACTTTGCTACTATTATCGGTGCAATGGTATTGGCCGGATTGGGCATTAATATGATTAAGGACAATATAAGCACCCATGATGATGCACCGGCAAATCCTTTGCGGGGGGCGGCGCTATTAGTCCTGGCCGCTAGTGTCAGCATTGATGCCCTGGCTGCCGGCTTTAGCCTGGGGATGCTTGATGTGGACTTATTGAAGCTAAGCCTAATCCTAGGAGCGGTAATTTTTTTGATTGCGCTGGTAGGGCTTGGGCTTGGTCGTAAACTGGGACAATATATTGGGAACCGGGCCGAATTAGTGGGCGGTATTGTGTTAATGTTGTTAGGTATACATATTTTATGGTCAACAATATATTAATTTTTACTAACAGTAGGGATTTGTCAGTTAGGTATGATATAATTTTTCTGGACACAAAATAGGAGGGGTTGAACGAATTTGTTCAAAATTTTACTTGTGTGTACTGGGAATACCTGTCGTAGTCCGATGGCAGCCGCCCTTCTTGCCGATATAGTTACTAAAGCCGGTTTATCCGACCAGATTGCAGTCGAGTCAGCGGGTATTGCCGCTTGGCAGCAGCCGGCTTCCGTTCATGCCCGGGCGGTAATGCGGCAGGCTGGTCTGAATGTGGACGAGCATTGTTCAAGACAGCTTACGCCGGTACAGCTTGCCGATGTTGATTTGGTGCTGACTATGACTAAGTCACATAAACAGGTTGTAGCTAATCTTGCGCCGGAAAAGACGGAAAAAATGTATACACTGGGCGAATTTGCCGGTGCGGCCGGAGACGTTAGTGATCCGTTCGGCGGCAGTGAGGCCGATTATCGTCGCTGTGCCGAGCAAATTCATCGCTTGCTTACCTTAAGTTGGAAAAGAATTGTCAGTATGGCAGGAAAAAAGTAGCATAGCGTGGAAAACGAGTAAAGACTCTAAATATGAGGCATAGGATGTGTTAGTTTCATGAAAGTAGCAATAGGTAGTGATCATGGCGGTTTTCGCCTGAAAGAAGAAATTAAGAATTTGTTAGCAGAGCTTAAAGTAGATAGTCATGATTTTGGTACTTATACAATTGAATCGGTTGATTACCCCGACATTTCCCGCCAGGTAGCAGAGGCTGTAGCTAAGGGCGAGTATGAGCGGGGCATTATTGTTTGCGGAACAGGCATTGGTGTAAGTATTGCTGCAAATAAAATAAAAGGGATTCGGGCGGCACTTTGTAATGACGTGTTTTCGGCACAAATGTCGCGTGAACATAATAATGCAAATATCTTAACTTTAGGGGAGCGGGTGATTGGCTGCGGTCTGGCCCGAATGATTGTTGAAGTTTGGCTTAAGACCGAATTTGCCGGTGGACGTCATGCCGCTCGGGTGGACAAGATTATGGCGCTGGAAAAAGCGTAGGGAGTGAGGGACAGGTGGATACAGACTTGGCAACAATAGGCCGTCAGACAATCCAGGCGGCGGAAGAACTCATAAAGACGGCTGAGTTAAAACCAGGACAGGTTTTAGTAGTAGGGTGTAGTACCAGCGAAGTGCAAGGAGCACGTATTGGTTCTTATGGCTCCGAGGTGGTAGCTGCTCGAATTTTATCGAGTCTTTTAAAAGTGTGTTCCTGGCATCAGGTTTCACTGGCCATACAGTGCTGTGAGCACCTAAACCGGGCGCTTGTTGTTGAACGGGATGTAGCCGAAAAATATAATCTTGACGAAGTAACTGTTATCCCGGTCGCTAAAGCCGGCGGCTCAATGGCCGCTGAGGCTATGCGTACCTTTTCTAATCCGGCGGTTGTCGAGGAAATTTCCGCTCATGCGGGGCTGGATATCGGCAGCACGCTTATAGGTATGCATATTAAGAAAGTTGCTGTCCCGGTGCGTTTGTCCGAAAAGTATATCGGGCAAGCTTGTCTGACAGCCGCTCGATCGAGACCTAAGCTTATTGGCGGCGCACGCGCCGTATATGAAATGCTTTAAATTTTACTTATGGAATCTGGAGGAGGAATACCTATGAAAATTCTTGCAGGAATCGACCCGGAAGTAGCAAAGGCCATAGAACTTGAGCGTACCCGTCAGCAAAATAAACTTGAACTGATTGCATCGGAAAACTTTGTCAGCAAAGCGGTAATGGAAGCCCAAGGATCGGTATTAACCAATAAGTACGCGGAAGGCTATCCTAATCACCGTTATTACGGCGGTTGTGAGTATGTGGACATTGTTGAGCAACTGGCTATTGACCGGGCAAAAGAATTGTTTGGTGCTGAACATGCCAACGTTCAGCCGCACTCCGGTGCGCAGGCCAATACTGCCGTATATTTTGCTTTTCTAAAGCCGGGAGATACCATTCTGGGCATGAACCTTGCTCATGGCGGTCACCTGACTCACGGCAGTCCAGTTAATATTTCCGGCCAATATTTCAATATTGTGCCTTACGGCGTTGACCCAGTGAATCATCGTATTGACTATGACCAAGTAGCCGAATTGGCTGCCAAGCACAAACCTAAAATGTTGGTAGCCGGGGCCAGTGCCTATGCCCGGGTTATTGATTTTGAACGTTTGGGCAAGATCGCCCGTGATTGTGGTGCTATGTTTATGGTAGATATGGCTCATATCGCCGGTTTGGTTGCCGCTGGTTTCCACCCCAGTCCGGTGCCGCATGCCGATATTGTTACGACTACCACTCATAAAACACTGCGTGGTCCCCGTGGCGGCATGATTCTATGCCGTGCTGAATACGCCAAAGCAATTGATAAAGCTATCTTCCCTGGCATCCAGGGCGGTCCCTTGATGCATGTTATTGCGGCTAAAGCCGTTGCTTTCAAAGAAGCTCTTAGCGAAGAATTCCGCGTATATCAAGGACAAATTATAAAAAATGCGCAAGCGTTGGCTGAGCGCCTTAAACAAAAGGGCTTTACCCTGGTATCCGGCGGAACCGATAACCACTTGGTACTTGTTGACATGCGCAGCCAAAACCTTACCGGTAAAGAGGCCGAACACCTTCTGGACGAAGTTGGTGTTACTGTAAATAAAAATGCCATTCCGAATGACCCGGCCAGCCCGCTCATCACCAGCGGTATCCGTATTGGTGTTCCTGCGGTTACTTCCCGGGGAATGGTTGAAGAAGATATGGTAGTTATTGGTGACATTATCACCTTGACCCTGACTAAGCCGGAAGACAGCGCCACTCAGGAAAAAGTCCGGACAATGGTAGCTGAATTATGCCGTAAGTATCCGTTATACGCTTAACGAACTTAAGTTGATATAGGTAATGTTAAAGGAGATGAATCTATGCAAGTAAAAATAATCGACCATCCGTTGATTCAACACAAATTATCGCTTATTCGCGACGTAAAAACCGGAACCAAAGAATTCCGTGAACTTCTGGAAGAGATTTCAATGCTCATGGCATTTGAGTTAACTCGCAATCTGCCACTCGAAGAAACCCCAATTGAAACTCCGCTGACTACCTGCACCTGCAAGATGTTGTCAGGCAAAAAGATTGGCGTAATACCTATCTTGCGGGCGGGCCTTGGCATGGTCAATGGTATTGTAAAATTGATACCCGCTGCCAAAGTGGGGCACGTTGGCGTATACCGTGACCATGAAACGTTACAACCTGTTGAATATTTTTGCAAACTGCCAACAGATGTGGCTGAACGTGAACTCATTGTTACCGATCCCATGCTGGCAACTGGCGGTTCCGCGGTAGCAGCTATTGATATGCTGAAAGCCCGCGGCGCAAAACATATCAAATTGATGTGTCTTGTAGCGGCGCCCGAAGGGGTTAAACATGTCAATGACCATCATCCCGACGTGGAAGTCTATGTTGCCTGTGTTGACAGCCATCTTAATGAGCACGGTTATATCGTTCCTGGCTTGGGCGACGCCGGTGACCGGATTTTCGGCACCAAGTAAGTTGAAGTAATGGTATACCTAGGCCATGAATATACTAGTAATACACCGTTTTGGCCAAGGGGGTAAAAAGTGTGAGTGACAACAAAGAATTTGTCCGCCCATCGTGGGACGAATATTTTATGGATATCACCAAAGTGGTTGCAACACGTTCAACGTGCATGCGGCGGCAAATAGGCGCGGTTATTGTCAAAGACCAGCGGCTGTTAAGCAGTGGCTACAACGGTGCGCCCAGCGGTTTGCCTCACTGTGGTCAAATAGGCTGTGTTCGTGCTGCCAACCAAATACCATCAGGCGAACGCCAGGAATTGTGCAGGGGACTTCACGCCGAACAAAGTGCTGTCGTTCAGGCGGCCATGTATGGTGTTCCCATCTGCGGGGCGACCATTTACTCTACACATCAACCATGCTCCGCCTGTACCAAAATACTTATTAATGCGGGTATCAAGCGTATTGTTTATCAGTACAGCTATCCGGACAAACTGGCTGAACAATTAATTGCTGAAGCAGGAATAGAATATGTTTGTTTTGGATAAAACCAAGAGAAGCTGCCTAACATAGTATAGGCAGTTTTTTCTTTACCCTGGTAGACAATCCTACCTTAGGTATAACAAATTAGGAATGGAAAATGGTACTCATCAGGAGTGGAAAGGAGTAGGGAGTATGAATTCAATAATCCGGGCTGTTGTTGTAATTGCTGTGGGTATTATTATCTGGCTGGTGCCAGTGCCTACCGGCGTTAAACCCGCCGCCTGGAACTTATTCGCTGTATTTGTAGCTACTATTCTCGGATTTATTCTACAGCCGCTGCCGATTGGCGCACTGGCTTTCGCCAGCATCACTTTTACTGTATTGGCGGGGATCCTAAAACCGGCTGAAGCGTTGTCGGGTTTTGCCAATACGACTATCTGGCTCATTGTGTCGGCGTTTTTATTTGCCCAAGGTTTTATCAAAACAGGTCTCGGGCGCCGCATCGCGTATGTACTGATCAAAGCAATCGGTGATAGTACGCTCAAACTCGGATATACGCTGGCCTTGAGCGACCTGATTATTAGTCCGGCTACACCTTCGAATACCGCCAGAGCCGGCGGCATTCTTTATCCGGTGGTTCGCAGTCTTTGTGCGGCATTTCATTCCGAACCAGGTCCTACGGCGCGTAAGGTGGGCGCGTATTTAATGCAAACAGTCTATCAGGCCAACACAATTACGTCGGCGATGTTTTTAACCTCAATGGCCGGAAACCCGCTGGTAGCCGAGCTGGCTGCCAAAACGTTGCATATTAAAATTTCCTGGGGACTGTGGGCTATGGCCGCCATTGTGCCTGGACTGGTTTCGCTTGTGGTAGTGCCGTATTTTCTGTATAAATTTTATCCGCCGGAAGTAACAAGTACTCCGGAAGCTAAAACTTTGGCAGTATCCGAACTAAACAAAATGGGAGCAATGAGCCGCGGCGAAAAGATAGTAACGTTAATATTCGTTGGCGCTTTGTTTTTATGGAGTACTTCACAATATACCAGGCTTGATGCCACTATTGTCGCCATGCTGGCAGTTTCGGCAATGTTAATAACCCGGGTTATAAGCTGGCAAGACGTAATTGAAGAAAAAGGTGCTTGGGACACGCTGATATGGATGGGCAGTCTTGTGGCGTTGGCGGATTATTTATCTAAACTGGGTTTTATTCCCTGGTTCGCCAAAACCGTCAGTGCAGCTATTGTCGGGGTTCCTTGGCTGCAGGCATTCCTTGTGCTTATCGTGGTGTATATGTATGCCCATTATGGCTTTGCCAGCCTGACAGCTCATATTACTGCCATGTATGCTGCTTTTGCCTCTGTTGCTGTGGCTGCGGGTGCACCGGTGTATTTAGTCGCGTTAGCGTTTGGGTTTATGTCCAATTTGTGCATGTCTCTGACTCATTATGCCGCCGGTCCGGCTCCTATTTACTTTGGCGCCGGCTATGTCGAACAGGGAACCTGGTGGAAGCTGGGTCTAATGGTCTCGGTAATTAATATGCTAATATGGGTGGGTCTCGGAGCGTTTTGGTGGAAAATTCTCGGTCTATGGTAAAATAAAGGAGGATTTAGCGTATTGATGGCGAAACAAAGCTATAACTACAAGGCTGGTTTGGCTCTCGACTGCCGAGATGCCGGACCTGCTTTTATTTAGGGAGTTATGTATGCTGGAAGCCATTTATCTGCCAAAACTAAATAACCTTAAGCCAACGCTTGATTCCACTCTGCTGAAAGCGATGGAGGAAGCTGGAGAATTAGCACGGGCTGTATTGAAATTTATGCCTTGGGAGAAATTAAGTCCGGCGGAACTTGCGCAGCAGCCGGCAGCCATACTTCTGCTTACCGATGTCAAAGAAGAACTTTTAGATGTGGCGCAAACTTGCGTTACAATGATTTTTGTTATGGAAGATAACTTCGGCATAGACGCCGATAGCTTGATAGGGGAACACCTTGCCAAGCTTGCTGAAAAACAATATGCATACGATAATAACCAGAGCTACCGGATTGCAACAGTCAAAAATAACTATGGCGGGAATTATAAGTCGATCAGTCTGCCACATTTGAACTTAAACGAAGTTACCCTGCTCACCACTGTGTGCAAAATTCAGGAAGAATTAGGCGAACTTACTCAATTCCTCGGCAAACATGCCGCAGCATCAGGCGAGCGTTCCTGCCTGACTGCCGATGAAGTTAATCGGGGAGCTGCCTTAGAACTATTGGATGTGGCGCAATGCTGTTTTACTATGATGTATATTCTGGCTGAGCGGTATGCCGTAAACATTCCGGAACTGGTTGCTTCCCATGTAGACAAGCTTAAACGAAAAGGGTATTGCAAATAATACGCTTTCAGGCGCAGTAAGGCGACAAAATGAGTAATATTAAAGGTATTGGACGCATATAGTTATTGGTAATGAAAATAATAACCATACAGGACTATAGGACTACTTAACGCTAATTGACAACTTTTATAGAGTTGAGGTACAATGGGTGTTGCGTAGAAAAGAGGTGTTAGTATATGCAATCATATTTAGTGGCTTTTACTGTTGCCTTGGCAGCAGCTTACTTTATCACTCCACGTGTTAAAGAATTGGCCATCAAGGCGGGAGCGCTGGATGCTCCTGACGCTCGTAAGGTGCATACTATTCCAACCCCCCGTATGGGCGGCTTAGCGATATATTTTGGCTTTGTACTGGCTGTGTTTTCCAGTATGCATATCAGCCATGAAATTATGGGTCTGTTATTAGGTGGTACTGTTATTTTAGCTGTCGGTGTAATTGACGATATTAAACAATTATCAGCTAAAACAAAATTACTCGGACAAATTGTGGCTGCCGCTGTGCTTATTCTTTTTGATATTCGCATCGAGTGGCTGACAAATCCGTTCGGGGATATGATTTATGTAAATTATTTATCAATACCGCTTACGATTATGTGGGTGGTTAGCCTGACAAATACCGTTAACCTGATTGACGGACTGGACGGGCTGGCAGCCGGTGTATCGACAATTGCTTCGGTTACTATCCTGCTGGTGGCTCTGCAACAGAATTTCTGGACTGTAGCTATTCTAACAGCTGCGCTGGCTGGCAGTGCGCTCGGATTTCTTCAGCATAACTTTAATCCGGCTAAAATTTTCATGGGAGATACCGGCAGCATGTTTTTGGGTTATATGCTGGCGGCGGTCTCTATATTGGGAACGGTTAAAAGCGCGGCTACCATAGCGTTGGTAGTGCCGATAGTAGCGTTGGGATTACCGATCATGGATACGGCTTTTGCTATTATTCGCCGTTATATGAGCGGTCGCCCGATTTTTAAACCGGACAAAGGTCATCTGCACCACCGTCTTCTGGCCATGGGTTTAACGCAAAAACAAGCAGTGCTCCTGATGTATGTTATTAGCGGTTGCTTAGGTGTTAGCGCGATTGCGCTGACAGAGGTGAGCAGACTGTATGCTGCCTTCATTTTGTTGGCAATTATTGCTGTAGCCTTATTTGGTGCAAGGAAAATCGGTGTATTGAGCAATAATGACGGTGTATTAAAAAGCAGTGATTCGGTTAAAAGCCATTGATTTTGATGGTCGATTATAGGCAATTCTTTTTAAAGTGACGGGCGGGCAATTTTTGCCCGCCTTGTATTTATCAGGCAAAAAAGTGGAAAATTATCATGATTGCCAATGAAAGGAGCAGTTTTCTGATGTCCCGCATTAAAGTTATGACCGTCTTCGGCACGAGGCCTGAAGCGATAAAAATGGCACCGGTAGTTCTGGAACTGACGAAATATCCTGAATCCATAACGCCGGTGGTAGCGGTTACTGCCCAGCACCGGGAGATGCTTGACCAAGTACTCAACTTATTTAAGATTACTCCCGACTATGACCTTGATATTATGAGTCAGGGGCAAACACTATTTGATATCACCTGCCGGGCGATGCACGGCTTAAATCAAGTGCTGGCGCAAGAAAAGCCGGATATTGTTTTCGTCCATGGTGATACTACAACTACGTTTGCCGGTGCTTTGGCCGCCTATTATCATCAGACGGCCGTCGGTCATGTCGAAGCAGGTCTGAGGACCGGCAATAAACTATCGCCGTTTCCGGAAGAAATGAACCGCAAGCTGACAGGGGCATTAACCGATATCCATTTTGCGCCAACTGCTACAGCTAAGCAAAACCTGCTTAAAGAAAATAATGACGTGGCCTCAATTTTTGTTACTGGCAATACCGTAATCGATGCACTGAAAGTTACAGTAGATGACGCATATGAGTTTACTGATCCATTACTGAGAAACATTGACTATAAAAACCGCAAGGTGGTTTTAGTCACTACTCATCGCCGGGAAAACCTGGGTGAACCTATGCGGCATGTCTACCAGGCCCTGAAAGACATTGTTACAAATTTCGCTGACGTTGAGATTGTTTTCCCCGTACATAAAAATCCACTGGTTCGCCAAGTCGTAAAAGCGGAATTAGGGGGACTGGATCGCGTACATCTCATTGACCCGCTGGATTACGAACCGTTTGCCAATCTCATGGCGAGATCGTACT
>CAZCEN010000073.1:0-13046 GCA_964497205.1 uncultured Sporomusaceae bacterium | reverse complement strand
TTTATCGGAGAAACGAATGAATAATTTTTTTGTAGAAAAACCTTTAAAGAAATTTGATGACGAGTCCTCGGACGCTCTCTATATGCAAATTGTAAGCCGGATTCAGCAACTTATGCGTGAAGGTCATTTAAAAGAAGGGGATAGACTGCCTTCGGAGCGAGACTTAGCGGAAATGTTTGCTGTTAGTCGTGTACCGGTAAGAGAAGCTTTAAAAGTATTAGAATTTCTCGGCGCTATTCAGCACGTACGTGGGGAAGGCGTGTTTGTAAAAAAAATTGAAATGAAACGTATTCTGCATACAATTGGTTTCCTTATGGCCAATCCGTCAGACCAGCTAATAAATCTATTTGAAGCGCGTGAGGCTTTCGAAATTCAGGCAGTCCGCCTTGCAGCAGAGCGAAGAACTGAAGCTGACATTGAAGCTATGCAACAAACCGTACTGGAAATGGAATTTTTAATTTCTCAAGGCAAACCGGTTTCTGATGTCTCCACCAAGTTTCACTCCGCTGTTATTGCTGCTGCTCATAATGATATTATAATCAAAATCAATGAATTTTTGTCTGATCTGCTGACATACTCACGCCAAAAGTCATTGAGTGATTCCAATAGACACGCAGTATCGCTAACATATCATAAATTAATTTTACAGCATATTATTGAGAAAAATGCTCAAGCTGCAGTTGATGCTATGCAAGAACATTTAAATAATGCTAAAATTGTCATTCAAAATCAATCGTAGACTTTGTTAAGAATTGCAGAGTCTAATTCATTTATATTTTGAAAAGGAAAAATTTAAATGAATTATTATTGGTATACCAGTATACCTAAAATATAAAAAATTATTTGGTGGCTTCAAGCACCAATGAAAATAGATGAATTTTAGCGAGTTTATAGTATTTGAAAGGAGAAGCATTTCAAGGTTCAGCAAATTGAAATTTTAAAATGGAGGAGAAATTATGGGTATTTTAATTACAATTTTGGTAGTTGCCTGGGTTATTTACATGATTGTCAAAAAACATTATCCACAAGCTGTTCTATTGGCTGCCGGCTCGATTTTACTATTTGCTACATATTGTATTGGCAGTAATCCGATACTTGCTGCTAAAGAATCTTCTGGTTCCGCTGTGCTCGATATTTTCCACACCATTAAGGTATTACTTAGTTCTCGCGTTGCCGGCCTTGGCCTGACTATTATGTCCATAGCAGGTTTTGCGAGATATATGGAATATATCGGGGCGAGTAAGGCTCTATTTGCTGTAGTTGCTTCTCCGCTAAAACATATAAAATCGCCATATATTCTTCTTGTTCTGAGTTTTTATATGAGCCAGTTTCTGGTCTTATTTATTCCAAGTCATGCCGGCTTAGCCTTGTTGCTTATGGTAACTGTCTATCCGATTTTAATAAGAGCCGGTGTCAGTAAATTATCTGCTCTTGGCGTAATTGGGTGTGCACAATATATGGATGTTGGTCCCGGTTCAGGCAATGCCATTCTTGCCGCCAATATGTGTAAAATTGACCCGGCAGTATATTTTGTGCAGTACCAATTACCGATTTTTGCCACGACAACATTGATACTGGGGATTGTACATTACTTTGTGCAAAAATGGTGGGATAAAAAAGAAGGTTTTACCGGTTATGATGAATCGGTTGGTATTATTAAAGAAGATGAAAGCCGTCCGCCTTTAATCTATGCAATCCTTCCGATTATTCCGATGATATTCATTTTAGGTTTTAGCCCTATTTTCAAAAGTGCAATAAAAATGGATGTTGTCACTGCAATGTTTATTAGTACTTTCATAAGTATGATTTTTGAATATATAAGAACAAAAGATTTTCGAGTCACTTTGCAAAGTCTGAAATATTTATATGAAGGAATGGGTAATAGTTTTGCAACTGTAGTAAGTTTGATAGTGGCAGGTGAGGTATTTGCTGCCGGATTAATGAAGATTGGTGCTGTAGACGTTATGATTAACGGCGCTCAAAACCTTGGGGTTGGCGCTCACGCGCTAATAATTCTTTTCTGTTTGGTGATTTCGGGATGCGCTTTCTTAATGGGTTCCGGGAACGCTGCGTTTTTCTCATTCGCTGCCCTTACTCCTAAGATTGCCGCCTCACTAAAAATCGATATTGTTACACTGTTGCTGCCGATGCAAATAATGACAAGCTTTGGACGCGTTGTTTCACCAATTACTGCAGCCATTGTAGCAATCGCCAGCGTTGCAGAAGTCTCCCCTGTTCAAGTGGTAAAAAGAACTGCGATTCCTATGGCAGTGGCTGCGTTTGTAAATATAGCATTTGTATTAGTTAAATAAGGAGATGTTGTTCTAGATGAAATGTGCCAAATGCAAGCATAGAAAATGTTACTTGGAAGGTCAAAATTGTACCAAGATTTCTTTAGAGGATGTTAAAGAAGCTTATGTGGGTGAGCAACTAGCTATTATGAAGGCTGCTGCTTGTACAGAAGGACGTTTTTATAATAACCTTACTCGTCTTGAGGAAACCGTTGAATTTTGCAAACTTATGGGGTACAAAAAAATCGGAATGGCGTTTTGTATTGGTCTTAACCAAGAGGCTAAATTAATTGAAGAGTATTTCTCGAAATTCTTTGAGGTCTATTCGGTCTGCTGCAAAGTTTGCGGTATTGCCAAGAGTAATCTTGAGTTGGAACAAATTAAACCAGATACTGCGGAAACAATGTGCAATCCGATAATGCAGGCACAAATACTTAAAGATAAAGAAGTTGAATTTTGTGTTACCGTGGGCCTGTGTGTAGGACATGATGCGTTGTTCACAGGTGCTTGTACTACGCCTACCTCTTGTCTGGTTGCTAAAGACCGGGTGCTTGCTCATAATCCGTTAGGGGCGGTATACTCCCGCTATTGGCGCAGAAAGTTAGGCATTAATCCCAGTGATCAAGTTTAGCAATAATTTAAAATTATATAACTTTAGAGGAGGAAATTTACGATGGTAAAGCATAATTTTGATGAAATTGTTAACCGCAAGGGCACCGAATGCAAAAAGTGGGATACTTACGCCGATGATGTTATCCCTATGTGGATTGCTGATACCGACTTTAAATGCCCGCAGCCTGTTATTGATGCTTTGGTAAAAAGGGCTGAGCACGGTGTTTACGGGTATCCCGTAAATTGCAAAACATTTGAGCAGTCCATTGCTAACTGGCAGAAAAAAAGATTCGGTTGGGATGTAGACATTGACTGGGTCGAATATACACCGGCAGTTATTCCGGCTGTTGTATATGCCATACGTGCTTTTACCAATCCGGGTGATAATATTGTAATTCAAATGCCGGCATACCACCCATTCCATGATATCATTCCTAACAACGGCAGGCACATTCTGGGAAATAACCTGATATTGAAGGAAGATGGCAGCTATGCTGTAGATTTTGAAAACTTAGAGGAATTACTCAGTAAAAAAAGAACAACCATGTTTTTGTTATGCAGTCCGCATAACCCTGTTGGTAAATGCTTTACCCGGGAAGAATTAACAAGAATGTCAGAACTTTGTTTGAAACATAATGTATTTGTTGTTTCTGATGAAATTCACTCTGATATTATTTATAAAGGCAACAAGCATATTCCTTTTGGCAGTCTTTCCAAAGAAGCTGCTGATAATTGCGTGGTTTGCGTTAATCCTAGTAAAACCTTTAACATCGCCGGCGTAAGAACGGGCGCCGCCATTATTCCTAATCGTCATAACCATGATCTTTTTTATGCTCCGCTCGAAGATAACAAAGCATATGGCAGAACTGTATTTGGTACATTGCCGATTGAGGTATGCTACAACGAATGCGACTATTATGCTGATCAGCTAGTAGAGTATTTGGAGGGTAACCTTGAGTATCTTAGCAATTTCGTTGCAACTAAAATTCCTAAACTTAAAGTAACCCCAACACAAGCTACTTATCTTATCTGGCTCAACTGCAAGGAACTGAATATGGCGCCGAAGGAGCTTAGCGCCTTTTTCTTAAATGAAGCAAAAGTCGCTATGAATGAAGGATCAACCTTTGGTCCTGGCGGCACCGGCTATATGAGAATGAATATTGCTTGTCCACGTTCCCAGTTGGCAGCTGCGCTGGAAAGAATGGAAGCTGCAATAAATAAATTATAAGAGGAGTAGCTATGAAACAGGTTATAAATACGGATAAAGCCCCAAAGGCTATTGGACCTTATTCTCAAGCAATTAAAGCAAACGGATTTCTATTTGTATCTGGCCAATTACCTGTAGTGCCTGTTACCGGTGAGTTTGCCGAAGGCGGTGTTGCTGCGCAAACTAAACAATCTCTAGAAAATATAAAGTCTATTTTAGTACAAGCCGGAGCGACGTTAGATGATGTAGTTAAAACTACCGTGTTTATCAAAGACATGAATGATTTTAGCGTTGTGAATAATGTGTACGGTGAATATTTTTCTGAAGAATTCCCTGCTCGTGCCTGCATTGAAGTTGCACGGCTGCCTAAAGACGCATTAGTTGAAATTGAAGTAATTGCAGTTTGCAGATAGTTAATTGAAATATAATTTGTAGCTTATGGCTTTTCAGACTGTAATCACTGGTACTGTTTTCCGGCAGTACCAGTGATTACATGTTTTTTTAAGCGGCATTTTCAGTTAGCAAATTTTGTGCAATAAAAGCTTGTTTTGCAAGTCACATAACAATGTCAATACTTGAGGAATATGTTAGCTCTACAATTTTGAGACCAGTTGCGAATGAAATAAATAGAGGGGGCGTTGAGTATGAAAAAAGATACGCTAAAGATGCGTTTGGTTATTTTGCTGGTTCTATTTTCTTCTCTATCGGCAGCGCTAATCGGTGGTGTCAGTTCGTACATAAATGTTAATACATCCAGGGAAGAAATAACGAGAAATAATCAAACGATAGCGAATCAAACTGCCTATGAAATTGAGCGGTTTTTGCAAGATGATACATATTTATTAGAGATACTGGCTTTATCACCTACCGCCTATTCCATGGACGCGGCTAAGTTTAGAGAAATGATTATTATTGCTAAACAAAAGCATCCGGAATTTGAAACAATCTATGTTATGAATGCATCTGGTATGCAGATTGCTAAGACAACCAATTCAGCACTCAACAATAAAGCTGATAAAGACTACTTTAAGAATGCTTTGCGAGGAAGCACTTTTATTACGGATTCCTATATCTCGCAGTTGACCAAGGCGCCAACCATTACTATTTCAACGCCGATAAAAGATCCAAGTGGGACAATTGTTGGCGTGCTGGCAGGTGATGTAAGTTTAAAAACAATTGGCGAAATTGCTTCGCGTACTTCGGTTGGTAATTCGGGTTATGTGGATGTTGTAGATAATAAAGGTACATTGTTGGCCAGTATAAATTCAGACAAGGTAACCAATCAGGAAAATATCGGACAAGAAAAGTATGTTCAATCTGTTATTGCCGGTCAGGATGGCAATATGGAAGCGGTATCGTCATCTGGAGTAGAATCTTTGATTGTATTTGCGCCTGTTAAAAGTTATAGCTGGGGTATAATTACCTACTTGCCTAAAAAAGAAATCGATGATCAAACCCGGCAAAGTTTGCTGGTGATGTTGGGATTGATTGCATTGGCTGTGTCCATTGCGGCAGGGACAGCGAGTTATGCCGCCAAAGGAATCACTAAGCCAATTAATGGACTGGTATGGGCAGCTGCTGAAATAGCCGGCGGAAATTTAAGTCAAAGGGTTCAAGTGCAGGGTGTGGCGGAAGTTAATGAATTGGCAGTATCGCTAGATAAAATGCGGGAGGATTTGCAGAATATTATTTCTGATATTATGTCTTCGGCTGAACAAGTTTCAGCCGCTTCTGAACAGCTTACAGCAAGTGCCGGTCAGTCGGCACAGGCCACTCAATTAGTGGCTGATACCATTTGTCACTTGGCGCAAGGGGCTAATCAGCAAGCTGCCGCTATTGATTCCGCTTTATCAGGGGTGCAAAAGATGTCTGCGGGTATTCAGGAAGTATCAGCAAATGCCAATTCTGTGAATACCATATCCGAGCAGGCGGCAAATGCAGCGCAGCGTGGCGGAAAATCGGTTAAAGCCGTTATGCAACAAATGGATATAATAGAACGGACTGTTGTCAACTCGGCTGAGGTGGTAACCAGGTTAGGAGAACGATCACTGAAAATTGGCCAGATTATCGAAACAATATCCGGTATCGCCGGACAAACTAATCTGTTAGCGCTTAATGCGGCTGTTGAAGCAGCTCGTGCCGGCGAACAAGGTCGTGGGTTTGCCGTGGTAGCCGATGAAGTACGAAAATTGGCTGAACAGTCCCAGGAGGCCACAAAGCAAATTGCCGAATTGATTATCGAAGTCCAGACGGAGACGGAGAAAGCCATGGTAGCTATGAATGATGGGACACGGGAAGTTAAAGTAGGCGGGGAAGTAGTTGGGAGTGCCGGTCAAGCCTTTCAAGAAATTGTGGGATTTGTTGAAGGGGTTTCCGGGCAATTCAATTGTATTTCAACGGCCATGCAGCAGATGGCGAATGAAAGTCAACAGATTGTAGGTGCGGTCAACGATATTGATAAAATAAGCAGTGAAACAGCCGAGCATGCGCAAACGGTGTCGGCTACGACGGAAGAACATGCAGCATCGATGGAACAAATTGCGGCAGCCAGCCAATCCTTGGGTAAGATGGCAGAAAAATTGCGAAATACTGTTGGTAAATTCAAGTTATAAAAGTAAGGTGAAGTACGTCATTAAGAGATACACGGTCATCAATCGCCCGGAATGACGAAGAACCCGCGAATTTTCGCGGGTTCTTCGTATTGCAACGTCCACTGGTACTTGTTTAGACCTGCTTTTCTTTTTGCAGTGTTTGGCGTAGTATTACTTCAAACTCATGGGACTGTCCTTCTACATAATCTGTGGGAACATCCATGATAAGCATTTGAGGGAATCGCTCGGCGAGCTCAGGCAGGAGCAGACGGAACAAGTGGCCGTTTCTGTCAGTAAGCGAGCAAGTGGGGCTTCGGCGGATGCCTAGAAGCAGATGGACATCACAACCGGCTTTGCGAAAGGTGTCCAGGTCTTTTAGGACCCGTTCAGTTGTCTCGTGGCAAACTACCGCAAATTCCGGGGTATCATATTGCTCATAAGTCTGTGGTTTACGCTCCAGCCCGGCAAAAATTAGTTCCGGGCAGGGTAACTGGTAGATGCCTAACCCTGCTTCGCTCAATATAGATACAAGTTTTGAAAAACTGCCACTCGCTCTGGCTAGATCGTGGACTACACTGTTTTGATTTAAAATACAATGACTGACTATCGCCAGTTTATTTTGACGGAGCATGCTGGTCTGTCCTTGCTGTCTTAAGTAAAGGGTTGGTGGCTTTGCCTAATATACTTGCAGGGAAATAACGTACCAGTGAGGCTACCAACAGGGCGCAGGCAACTTTATCGACTATATTACCGGTTATACGTGGGATAAAGGCGGCAGTGAAAATTTTCTGTCCGCTTTTCAGCAGCCAGAGGAATAGCAAATCCGTTCCACCACCGGTTAGACCGCCGTATACCCATATGGCAATGGGAGTGCCTATAAGCGGGGCGACTATGGACACCAGCAGACCGGTTAACAGTGCAGTTTTCCAAGTAAAGGCGTAACGCCGGGCTATGTAACCGACGATAATACCTATAGCCAAATTTACAACAGCGAACGGGATGTTCTTAGGATTTGTGAGTATGCCCTGGATAATGTTTGTAATCAGACCGATAGCGCCACCCCAAAATGGCCCGAACATGACTGCGCCTAGGATAGTTCCCAGAGTGTCCAGAAATAATAGGGGGATTTTCAGGGTTTGCACAATAGTTCCCAGCACCAGATTGACAGCAATACAAATGCCGCTGAATACCAGGGGGAAGGTATTTGTTTGCACATACATCACCTCGTACATAATACTAATTTCCCATAATAATGTGATATATAATAAAATACATATAGGAACGATAAAAATATTCTATATCTAATTCCGTTCTCCTGCCTCACAACCTGGCTACCCATAATGTGCTTGACTTTTATTGCTTTTAATCATACAATTTAAGTAATTGTATAGGAACAGGTGCCCGATTGGGCTTAATAGGGAAGCCGGTTAAAATCCGGCACGGTCCCGCCGCTGTGATGGGGAGCTTACTGCAACAAGCCACTGAAATAGTAAGACATTTTGGGAAGGCGCAGTTTGGCTATGAACCTAAGTCAGAAGAACTGCCTGTTTGACAATCACCGTTTTACCCACGAGCGATGGGGAGGGGATTTGCGCAGCTGTGCAATTTCTCTGTCATATATTTGGGTGACAGGGATTTATTTATTTTAAGGAGTTGTTTTAACATATGTCAGGGATTTTTTACGGCGTTGGAGTAGGGCCTGGCGACCCAGAATTATTAACTTTAAAGGCTATTAATGCCATTAAGTCATCAGATGTGGTGATTGCTCCCCGTACCGAAAAGAAAGATGAAAGTACGGCTTTGTCAATTGCCCGGCCATATATTCAAGAAGGAACCGAGATACTGGAACTGGTATTTCCGATGAACTACAATTCCCAGGCTTTGTCTGATGCCTGGATTAGTAATAAGAATGCTATCCTGGAACTTTTGGATAATGGTAAAAAGGTGGCTTTTCTGACGCTGGGTGATCCCATGTTATATAGCACATATATGTACGTTTACCGGTTGCTTGAAGATTCCAATCATGAAATTATCAATATTCCGGGCGTAAACTCATTCTCGGCGATCGGCAATCGTTTAGGGGTGCCACTGGCTGAGGGGGGCGACATTTTGAGCATAGTACCTGCTACTATTGACGAAGATCGCCTGGAAAAGATATTAGCTCTTTCCGATAATGTTGTGCTTATGAAAGTATACAAAAATTACACTGATATAGTTGAAAAACTAAATAAACACGGCATGGTTGAAAATGCCGTCATGGTATCAAAATGCGGCCTGGAGGGCGAAGAAATCGTTCATGATTTGGCCGCTGCGGGAACACAAAAAGTAAATTACCTTTCAACAATTCTGACCAAACGCTCAAAAGTGAGTAAACACGCATTGGCATGAGCGGTACGTTAACGGCGCTTCTGAACCGCCAGCGAGCCAAAACCCGCTTGGCGGGTTTTGCGCTCTTGGCGGTTTTGGTGTTGTTTACCTTACTGGCAGTCGGTTTTGGCCGGGCTGACATCAGCATGGGAGATGTGGCTGCCGTTATTTACGGCAAACTCAGTGGCAATTCCGAGGCTTATAGTTATCTCAATGCTGCCAAAACAGCGATAATCTGGGATATTCGCTTGCCGCGCATTTTGGCGGCAATTGCCGTCGGCGGCGGGTTGGCCGTAGCCGGTGTTGTATTTCAGGCTTTATTAATGAATCCGCTGGCTGACTCCTATACCATGGGCGTATCAACAGGGGCGGCCTTCGGCGCCAGTGTGGCTATTTATTTAAACATTTTCGCCCAGGGAGGCCTGCCTGTTACGGTATTCGCTTTCGGCGGCGCGGTAGCAACCCTGCTTGTCGTAATGTCCATGGCCCGCGTGGGTGGCTATGTTTCTTCGGCTAATTTGGTTATCGCCGGAATTATTGTCAGCAGTATTTTATCTGCCGCTATCAGTATGGTTAAGAGTTTGGCAGGTGAACAGGTTTCGGCCATTGTGGCTTGGCTAATCGGCAGCCTGGCGGCTAAGACCTGGGAACATGTGCTGTATGGCTGGCCATTAATTCTGGCTGCCTGTGTATTGTGCTATTACTATGCTGAAGACCTTAACATCGTCTCTTTGGGAGACCGCGAAGCCCGTAGTTTGGGCATCAACGCTTCCCGTCTCCGGACAACCTTATTAGCTGCCGGGGCTTTGATTACGGCAGTATGTGTGGCAATTGGCGGTATTATTGGCTTTGTCGGCCTCATTGTACCACACATGGTTAGAATGCTCACCGGCTCAGATAATAAGGCGCTTATTCCGCTGTGTGGTTTAACAGGTGGGATACTGCTCTTAACAGCCGATACCTTCGGGCGTTCTGTCGGTAATATTGAGATTCCCGTCGGGGTGTTAACAACACTTCTGGGCGGCCCCTTCTTTGTTTATATTTTTCGTATGCGCAATAAAACGCTTGGGTAGGAGCGTTAATTATGATAAAAGTAGCAAACGTACAATTTGGCTATGCAGCTAAACAAGTGCTAAGAGATATCAGTTTATCAATTGAACGCGGTAGCTTTTGCGGTATCGTCGGCCCCAATGGTTCAGGCAAGACTACCTTGCTAAATGCCATAACCGGGCAACTTAAGTTTGCGGCAGGCAGTATCAAGATAAAAGGGCGGGATATCAGTTCTTACCGTATCGAGGAACTGGCCCGCCATATTGCTATTGTGCCGCAAAACATGGATATCAGGTTTCCATATACCTGTCTGGAAATTGTCAGCATGGGTCGTACGCCGTTTAAGTCGCGGCTGCAAGGCCTGACAAGTGAGGATTTGGAGATTGTTGAAAATGCTATGAAGCTTACCGATACGCTGGACTTTGCCGGACGCCTGGTTACCGAACTCAGTGGCGGGGAACGCCAGCGGGTAATTTTTGCTAAAGCTCTGGCACAGCAGCCGGAACTACTGTTTCTGGATGAGTCGTTTTCCAACATGGATATGTACTATAGCATTAAATGTTTAAACTTGCTTAAAGAACTATGCGCCAGTCAGGGCCTGACCGTTGTATCTATTATCCATGATCTTAACCTGGCAAGTACTTTCTGTTCAGAGGTTGCCGTGCTTAAACAGGGAAAACTCGTTAAATATGGGCAGGCGCCGGCTGTACTGGTGCCGGAGCTTATCCAGGAAGTATTTAATATCAAAGTTATTCGTGCCGGTGAAACGGGTCTTGCAGTATTGTCGGAGCTGTAGAAATGGCGGGGTTTCAAGCTGATAAAGGAAAGGTGAGTTATGAAAACCAGATTACTAAGCCTGCTTATTATTGTGATCCTAATGGTAGTCGCAACCGGTTGCGGATCTTCCAAACCTACTGCCGCTACTGGCGAAGGTGATATAAAAATTATCGACGATTTAAAGCAAACCATTGTGCTTAAACACCCGGCGAAGCGGATAATTTCACTATATTCCGCTCATACTGAAAATCTTCTGGCACTTGGTCTTGACGCCGAAATAATCGGAGTCAGTACTACCGAAACTGAGCCTGCGGCTAAAAACAAACAAGTATTTGATTACCGCGCCGATCCGGAAAAGGTATTGGCTGCTCAACCTGACTTAGTCATTATCCGGCCGTTTATCAAACAAAGTCATCCTGATTTTGTTAAAACCTTGGAACAAGCGAACATCAAGGTGGTGTGTCTCTATCCGGAAAAGTTCGAGGAGTTTGGCGATTATATTAAGAAGTTAGCTATATTAACGGGAAGGGAACAACAAGCGGCCGAAAAACTGGCGGCTTTTGATGCCAAACTTAAGGCGGTAGCCGAACGCACGGCGAAAGCTCCGGTTAAAAAGCGGGTTTACTTTGAAGCTACTGCCACCGAGTATCGGACTATTACTGCGGACAGTATGCCGGGAAAGGTGCTCACACTGGCAGGTGGCATCAATGCTGCGGCCGATGCGCAGCCGTTAAAAGCGGCCAGCAGTATTGCTGCTTATGGCAGTGAACGCCTATTGATGAAAGCTGGAGAAATTGATGTATTTCTGGCCCAACGTGGACCTATGAATCCCGGTGTAACACCGGAGGCTATCAAACAGCGTCCCGGATTTGATAAAATAAAAGCTATCCGCGAAGGCCAAGTATATATTGTTGATGAGAAAATGGTATCCAGTCCGACCTTTAGTTTAGCTGAAGGTGTAGAAAAGTTGGCAAAGACTATTTATCCGGAAGTTTTTGCGGAGCAGTAAAAAAATAAGGGTCTCGATTTAATTCCTACTTGACAGGTTGTATTTAAATAAATATAATGTAAGTGAGAATAAATTTCATTTAAGCCGCCAATTGAATTTGGCGAAATTTTTTACTTAGACAATGATAATGATTATCATTACAGGAGGAATTATCATGACACTTTCGCAAGCTAAACGTGGTCAGAGACTGTTAATCGCATCTATTCCTAATCCTACAATTCGGGCTCAAGCCATTCGCTTTGGAATTGCTGAAGGCGCGGAAGTTGAGTGTTTTGAAAAGCTGCCTGCCGGTCCGGTTGTTGTCGGCAGAGGTAAACAGGAAATTGCTATCGGTCGACGTTTGGCCGAAAATATAGAAGTTCAACCAGCCTAGAGAGATAATATATTTAAGTTGTAATTCATTTGGAGGAGAAAATGAGTCACTGTCATAACAATAGCTTAGCTCATATAAATATTCCTGAGGGCGCTAAGAAAATAGTACTTGTCGGTAATCCCAATGTCGGCAAGTCGGTTTTCTTTAACGCGCTAACCGGTATGTATGTGGATGTGTCCAACTTCCCGGGCACAACCGTTGATATATCTCATGGGCGTTATAATAAAGATGTAGTCATTGATACGCCGGGCGTATACGGCATATCCTCATTTAATGATGAGGAGACTGTTGCCAGAGATGTTATTTTATCGGCAGACCTTATATTAAATGTAGTTGATGCCGTTCACCTGGAGCGGGATTTGTTTTTGACACTGCAGGTGATTGACACAGGCATTCCTACTATTGTCGCCATTAATATGATGGATGAAGCGAAAGAACAGGGCCTTAAGGTAGATATTGATCTGCTGGAACATCTCTTGGGTGTGCCGGTTATTCCAACGGTAGCCGTAAAGGGAAAGGGAATCGAAGAAATCAAAAACCGGCTGTATGAGGCCCGTACTGGTATAATACCGCATGAATTAAAAGGACAGCTGCAGGGTATGCTTAACCGAATTGGTTCATGGGGTGAAGCGCTCCTGGTACTTGAAGGCGATCCCCACGTAGCTGAACGACATGGTGTACCGGCCGGCGATAAGCGCGAGGAAATTTATCACCAGCGTCGTCACCGGGTCAATGATATTGTTAACCACGTCGTTTCCCAGACACAAGA
>CAZCEN010000072.1:5253-13077 GCA_964497205.1 uncultured Sporomusaceae bacterium | reverse complement strand
CTTAGGCGTAAAGAAGATTGTTGTAGGAGAATGCGGACATGCCACAAAAGCATTGGTAACCATTGCTGACCGGCTATGTATCGGCGACTTGGCTATTCCTCGCGAATCTTGCTTGCCTTTGTTGGAATCCTTCGTTACGCAGGGGATTATAAAATTTGATCCCGCTAAGAATAACTTCCCAGTTACCTTACATGATCCCTGTAACCTTGTTCGGCTCATGGGGATTGTATCGCCGCAGCGCAATATTCTGCGGCATATTGTAGCCCCCGGCCAATTCAGAGAGATGCCTAGCGCTGGCGTGGATAATTTCTGTTGTGGCGGAGGTAGTGGCTTTGCGATTACCAACACCCATAATTTCCCTGAATGGCGGAATAGTGTTGCCTGCCGAATGAAAGCCAGGCAGGTATTGGCCGCTTTCCATGATTGCCTTGATCCTTCGATCCCTAAGTATTATTGCGCTCCTTGTTCCAATTGCAAAGGTGCAGCTCGGGACGGACTTATGGAGCATTATGGATTTAAGGAGAAATATAACATTACGTACAGTGGGTTAGTGGAACTCATGGTCAATGCTATGGTGGATATACCTAATCCCTTTATTAGTTGGGAAGAGGAGTTTTAATTTGGTTGACTAGGGCTTTAATGCTAAAGTGAGGCTATTTTTATGGGAAAATAGCCTCACTTTACTGTATGGGGAGAATCAAATAGTAAAGAATGAAAGTAATTTGTTGGTTTCAAGATTTATTGCACTACCGGCTGCACTTATCCTTGTTTAGTTGGATTTTTAGGGAGATGGAAGCCATTTTCTCAATTGACGAAAATTGTCATATGGTATAAAATAATGTAATAAATGGATATTTGGCAAACCATCTGAAAAGTTGGGGCGCAAAGCTATGGGTCTAAGGACAATATGTCTATGATTGCCAGGTTGCTAGTCAATTGTAAATAGTAGCACCTTGCTTAGGCGGGTGCTCTTTTTATTTTTTTATGGTAGTGTTTGACTAGACACGCTTAGCTGAAACAAAACACAATAATTTACACAAAATGGAGGAATTATTATGAATTTGTCTAAGTGGGTTGGAAAAAGTATTCAGGTAAAAGTTACGGCTGTTTTAGTAGTTGGACTATTAATTACGTTAAGCATTTTAGGAATCTGTAATTTTTATAATGCAAAAGGAATCCTGGTATCAGATGCTGAGGAGGATATTACCCATCGGGCAGATGGCTATGCAAGGGAAGTTGGCATGTGGATAGCAACTCGCGAAGCAGAGGTTTCGATATTGGCCACTAACCAAAGTGTTGTTAGTGGCAATACCGAAGCAACTCTCGCCTATTTAAAAGAAGAAGTCAAACGCAATCCTATTTATTCCCGTTTTTGGATAGTGGATGCCAAAGGGCAAGCTATCCATACAACCGGTGATCGAACGAACATTGCTGACCGCGACTACTTTAAACAGGTTATGTCTACTGGTAAGGTAACCACCACAGATCCCGTTATTTCGAAAGTAGATGGTAATATGGTAGTATCTGTAGTTGCACCAATCCGAAAAAACAACCAGATTGTGGGTGTATTAGGCGGAACAGTTACGGTCGATACACTGACTAAGCGGATAAATGAAATTAAGGTTGCACAAAGTGGTTACGCCTATGTAATCCAGGAAAAAGGATTAACAATCATTCATCCGGATAAGGAACAAGTAATGCAGACAAATGTCCTAACGGATCCGAATGCAAATAATGAGCTGAAAAATATAACGAATAAAATGGTAAACGCGGAAAATGGAATTAGTAATTATGAAGAAAGCGGCATTAAAAGATATGTTGCCTATGCCCCTATTCCCGGAACTCACTGGAGCTTAGGAATTAATGTGCCGGAAGATGAAATTTTAGTAAAATTAACGCCGTTTACCAGGTCCTCACTTATTACAATAGGATTAATTCTTATCGCCACTTGTGGATTTGGTATTCTGGTTTCAAAACGTTTGACGAAACCGATTATAAGACTGAATGAAGCTATTAAGAAAATAGCTGAGGGTGACTTAACTTCCAAGGTGGTTACTGCGGGTACGGTTAAGACGCGTGGCAGCGAAGACAAAGATGAGCTAGAGACGATGGCGCTGCATTTCGATATTATGGCGGAAAAACTACGGGGCATGGTTCGACAAATCGCTACTTCGGCAGAGCAGGTTGCAGCATCTTCGGAGGAACTTACGGCAAGTGCGGAACAATCGTCAAGGGCTGTCAATCAGGTAGCCGAGTCTATAACAGAAGTGGCTGCAGGAAGTGCTTCTCAGCTTCAAGCAGTAGATGTTACCACTGTTGCTGTTGAAAAAATGTCTGCTAGTATACAACAGGTAGCCTCCCATTCCGGCAATGTTGCTGCAACTGCAGAAAAGACTGCTCTTGCTGCCGAAAGTGGTGGTAAGGCAATAGATGATACTACACAACAAATGGCAAATATTGAAAAAACAGTAGTAAGCTCGGCCGAGGTAGTTGCTAAACTCGGCGATCGTTCCAAAGAGATTGGTCAGATTGTTGATACCATCGCCGGTATTGCCGGCCAAACCAATCTTCTGGCGTTAAATGCAGCTATTGAGGCAGCCCGTGCCGGTGAACAGGGAAGAGGGTTTGCGGTAGTAGCCGAAGAGGTTCGCAAGCTTGCCGAACAGTCTCAAGAAGCGGCAAAACACATCGCATTACTTATTGGTGAAATACAAAATGATACTGAACAGGCAGTTGCGGTGATGTCTGAAGGTACGACAGAAGTTAAGCGTGGTACAGAAGTGGTTCATAAAGCAGGTAAGGCTTTTGGGGAAATATTGAACTTGATTGAACAGGTATCTGAACAAGTGAATGACATTTCTGCCGCGATTCAGCAGGTGGCAGGCGGCAGTGAGCAAATTGTTTCTTCTATAAAGGAAATCGATAAAATAAGCAAAGAGACAGCCGGATTTACGCAGACAGTTTCGGCTTCCACCGAAGAGCAGTCTGCATCGATGGAAGAGATAGCTGCCTCTAGTGAGGCTTTGGCTAAAATGTCGGAAGAGCTTAGATCAATAATAGCCCAATTCAAAGTATAAGGTTTATGGGGGGGGGGAACCTGCTTTCGTTAAACACAAATTTGGAAATTGGCTTCAAGATAAGTAAAATGAAGACGATAGGCAAGCCCGGTTCCTTGGGAACTTGGGCTTGTCTTTGTTTTCTCCCTAGTAGTCATTATGTAACAAATAACAGTGAGATAACATAATATATCAGAGAGGAAGATGTTATGAAAAAGGGTCTAAAAGCAGAGCACAACTGGAGCAAATAGCGAATGCTAACGTATTTTGTTGAATTAAAAAGAGAGGTGAGCGAAATGGAACTTTCTTTTTATAAGATACTGTTAGACTATCTTTATGATGGCGTGTACTTTGTCAATAAGGATAGAAAAATAATCTATTGGAATAAAAGCGCCGAAAGTTTAACGGGGTATTTCAGTAACGAGGTTGTAGGTTGCTATTGTTATAACAATATCCTTAAACATACGAATAGTGAGGGAGTCTTACTTTGTCGTGGAGAATTGTGTCCGTTAGCCAAAACGCTAAAAGATGGTTTTCCAAGAGAAGAAGAATTGTACCTTCTGCATAAGAATGGGCATCGAATCCCTATTCTAGTTCGAATTTCGCCGGTTCGTAATGAACAGAATGAAATAATTGGCGCTGTGGAAGTATTTAGCGATAATTCCAGCAAGTCACATTTACTAGAACAGTTAGCTCAATTTAAGGAACTTTCGTTGATTGATTCTTTGACAGGTTTGGGAAACAAGCGTTGCGTTGACATTGAATTATCAGCTAAAATGAATGAAATGAATAAAGTAGGTAGGCCGTTTTTTGGTGTGCTATTTGCCGATATTGATCATTTTAAGCGTGTTAACGACCAATATGGTCATGATATCGGCGATAAGATTCTGGAGATGGTGGCCAAAACGATTCAAAACAGTGTCGGTAATAGGGGAATGGCTTTTCGTTGGGGTGGAGAGGAGTTTTTTGCAATTGTAAATACTCATGTAAAAGAAGAACTTGTTAAAGTTGCAGAGCGAGTTCGCGCAATGACTGAGCAATCAGTATTTCACCTTGGTCTTGAAGACATTAGAGTTACCATATCGGTTGGGGCTACGCTGGCTGAACTAAACGATACGGATGAAACACTGGTTAAAAGAGCAGATGAACTGTTGTATGAAAGCAAGCGGACCGGCAGGAATAAGGTAACGACATCTTTCTCAGACGAGTAATCAAAAAAAGTAAACTCCGTACAAAATGAAGATTTGTACGGAGTTTACTTTTGATTTCGTAGATTCAGCCGCACGGCTGGTTCATTGGTAGACCAAATTCTATAATAGGATTACATATTTATTGAAAAATGGTAAAATAGTAGGGCCAGCCTTTATTATAATTACATTAAGGAGGAATATGTTATGCAAGTTTTGCGCTCTGTTTGTCCGTACGATTGTCCTGACACATGCGGTTTACTTGTTCATATAGATGACGGCAAAGCTGTCAAAGTCCAGGGGGATCCTGAGCATCCGTTTACCAGAGGGACGCTTTGCCCGAAAATGGCTCATTATGAGAGATCTGTTCATTCACCCCAGCGAATTAAAACACCATTGCTGAGAACAGGCGATAAAGGAAGCGGTAAGTTTACGCCGATTTCCTGGCAGGAAGCCCTTGAGCTCATAAAAACAAAATGGGATAAAATTATTGCTGAATATGGTGCAGAAGCAATATTGCCTTACTCGTACGCCGGCACGATGGGGCTTGTTCAGCGCAATGCCGGACACCCTTTTTTCTACAGCTTGGGTGCATCGCAACTGGACCGTACTATTTGCTCGCCGGCTAAAGGATATGGCTGGAATGCAGTAATGGGGCAAACAATGGCTCCCCATACTAACGAAATTCATCACAGCGATTTAGTTATTTTATGGGGTATTCATGCCTTGGCAACCAATATTCATATTATGCATGATATAAATATAGCCAAGAAACAAGGGGCTAAGGTGTGGCTCATTGATACCTACGAGACGACAACAGCGCAAATTGCTGATCAGCTTATTGTGGTTCGACCGGGTACAGATGGCGCTTTGGCGCTGGGCATGATGCATGTTATAGCACGGGAAAACCTTATTGATGCGGAGTTTATCGAACAACATGTGCAAGGTTATGAAGAACTGAAGAATACTATTCTGCCGGAATATTCGCCAGAAAGAGTAAGCGAAATAACTGGTATTTCTTCCGGGGTAATAGAAGATATGGCTAGGCAGTATGCTAAGGCCAAAGCACCGTTTATTAGACTGGGCAGTGGCTTATCCCGTTATAGCAACGGAGCAATGACGGTTCGCACAATTACCTGTCTACCTGCGCTGGTTGGGGCATGGGATAAGCCGGGTGGCGGACTGCTCGCCGGCACATCCACAGCAAGTGCGCTGGATACAAGTCGGATAACCCGTGAAGACTTTCAAGAGAATACAACACGGATTATCAATATGAACCAATTGGGAGAAGCACTAAATGAACTGAAAGATCCACCTGTAATGAGTTTGTATGTGTATGCTTCCAATCCGGCGGCAGTAGCGCCTGACCAAAATAGGGTACTGCAAGGCCTGGCAAGAGAAGATATTTTCACCGTTGTTCATGAACGCTATCTGAACGATACGGCGAGATATGCCGATGTTATTCTGCCGGCTACTACTTCTCTGGAACATAGTGATATATACCGCGCGTATGGTCACTACGGTGTGCAGCGGGCTTACCCGGTAATTCCACCGGTAGGGCAGGCAAAAGCCAACTGGGAGGTATTTTGCCTGCTGGCAAAAGCGATGGGCATAGATAACCCTTTCTTTAACCAGTCGGCTGATGATTTAATTGATAGTATTTTGGCCGAGCCATCGGCTTGGCTGGCAAGCACTCAGCATAAAGTGCTGTTTGACGGGAAGCAGGTGGAATTACCGTTACCCGGCGACTACAAGACCAGGTTCAAGACTCCGTCTGGTAAAATCGAGATTCTTAATCCTAAAGAAGATAAACCGTTGCCCCAATATAGTAAGCCTCACGGAGATGACGCAGCTTTTTGGCTGGTTAACTCGCCGGATGCGCGGTTATTAAACTCGTCTTTTAACGAAAGAGACGATCTAACCAAAATAAATAAAATGCTCTTGCAAATGAATCCGAATGATGCTGCAAAAATAGGGTTAGCTGACGGGCAGCTTGTTCTTGCCGCCAACGAGCGTGGTGAAGTAACCTTTACATTAAAAGTGACAGCCAAAGTTCCGGAAGGCGTGGTGGTTGCGGAAGGCCTGTGGTGGATTGAACATGCTCCCGGTAAACGCTCGGTTAATGCGCTGACTTCACAGCGTCTTACTGATAAGGGTAAAGGCAGTACTTTTTATGATGTCAAAGTAAATGTAAAAGCGGTGGATTAAATAGCAGCTTAGAGTGAAAGTTAACAAATTAAATAGTGTAATGCAAAAGGCCTACTCCTAAGACCATAAATATCATTCCAAACCACCCAAGCGATGTTAGCTTTTGCCCAAATAAAAAATAATCGAAGAGCACAGTCAGACAAAGACCAATCGCTCCCCAAAAGGCGTAGGCTACACTTAATTCTATGATCTGAAGTGCCTGGGCCAGACAAGCAAAGGCGGCCATAATGCATAACAGTGAAAAAATACCATGTAGTTTTCGACGGAATCCGTCTGACAATTTTAAAACGATGTTAGCAACTACATCCAATAATATTGCAATAAGCAAGAATATCCAACTCATAATTATTCTCCCTTTTGAGAAGCATTTATCCGTCCGTTGTTGAGCATCACGATGCCAATGATAATTAGGCAGCAAGCTAAAAGCTTCTCATTATATATCCGTTCATTAAAAAATAGATAACCGGATAGTAGCATCATAATTAGTCCCAATCCTTCCCAGATGGCATAGGCTAGACCGAGAGGTATACCTTGAATTGCCTTGGAAAGAAAATAATATGATGATGCTACTAAAGAAAATAACAGTAAATATTCAATCGGTCCAGCATCATCTCCAGCAAATTTAATACTGATGGTGCCTATAACTTCGGCGGTAATAGAGATGACCAACATAAACCAATAAAACATATCTTCACCTTCTTTGACGCAATACAAATTTTGGCAAATATACCAATGAAAGCTATATTTTTATTGTAGCATGTGGATAAGTATAATCACAAAACTGCCTATTCGTTCTATTCTTGATTTAAATGTAATAGCCTGATATGCCGCTTAAGCTCCCTTGACTTCCGCTGAGTTCCTCTAACTTCCGCTGATTTCCTATAGTACTTTAGAAAATTGCCGATTTTACCAAATTACTGAAGAAATTAAAGGAACACTCAGTCTGGCAGAATACATGGGAAACAAAGAGAAACGTTTCTCTCGTATTCGTGTAGTTTAAACAAAAGAGGTGTAGCTATTGAGTAGATTAACGGTACTAAAGATAAGTTTCCTATCTGCCGGTGTTGAAAATGTTATTTACCCGGTTATTATATCTGATGGAAACGAATTCATTTTGATCGATTGCGGATATCCTGCTTGTTTGCCAATACTTCGGAAAGCTGCGACAGATAATGGTATTGATCTTAGTCGTTTAACTAAGGTAATCATTACCCACCATGATTTTGACCATATGGGAGCATTAGCAGAGCTTAAAAGAACATATCCCAAGAGCAAGGTAATCGCGTCAGCCCAAGAAGAAAGATATATCAGCGGTAAACAAAAATCGTTAAGACTTGAGCAAGCTGAGGCTATATACGACACTCTCCCGGAAG
>CAZCEN010000072.1:0-5153 GCA_964497205.1 uncultured Sporomusaceae bacterium | reverse complement strand
TCTATAAAGAAACTTTTAGATTACGAAATAGATACTCTAATATGTTATCACGGTGGTATAGTAACAAGAGAGATCAAAGCAGCATTACAAAAGATTAGCGCAGATTAGCGAGTGGGAGGACTTATTTTACGCTGGAAGCGCTTTTCGGAATCTGGATGGCCATTGCCGGTGGTTGGCTCCACTCAGGAACCAAATACACTTACGGATAAGAAAAAGGCGGGAACTTAGAGTTCCCGCCTTTTCACATAAAGTTTTATTAACTTGGGTTGATTGTATAGTTGTTTAAAATTGTACCGTTTTCATTAACAAATGTAACATTAATTGGAACGGAGAAGTTTAAAGTTGCACGATCAATTTGTACTAAATCATCTGTTTTCGTTGGGCCCAAAGCAATATTAGGCTGAGGACTGTTGGTTCTTACCGTTACAGTAAGGTCATTACCGGTTTGTTCAACCCTTGAAATACCAATGGCATGGCCTGGAGATACTTTTGTGCCAAGGTGGGCGTAAATGATAAATTGGTTTCCGAAATTAACCTTATTAACGGTATTGAGTACATTTTTCGGTATAGGAGTAGAGATACCGCTTTGCAGGGGATTCTGCAGGAAAGCGCCGAAGGCCATGTCTTGCGGATAGGTAGCTTCATTCCATGACCACGTATCATAGTTAGAGGTTTGGAAAAGCACTTGTTGGTTGGCGGCAAGAGTTTGTGGTGTAACCGTTTGTGGTGCAACAGGTTGATTATTGAGTGTCGTTGTAACATATAAATAATTTTTGTAATTTAAGTTTTTATCGCGATAATTGCGGTCATGATGATCTTTATCTCGATCTCGGTCTCGATGCTCCCAATGCGCGGAACGATCTGTTGGAGTTGGAGTTGGTGTTGGATCCCCAGTTGTTGTTGGATTTGCAGTAGTAGTGGTTGTAGTTACAGTCGGAGCGGCAGTTGTGTTGGGATCAGGTGATGCATGGGCAACGGCAGGCGAAATTGCTGGTAGCATTGCTGAAGACATTATCGCGGCTCCAGCAACTGCTGCTGCAAAACGCTTATACTTTCTTTTAATCTTACGCCGAGATTTATGCATCATTAACTTCCCTCCTTTTTATAATAATAGTTTTCCTTTTATTAATTTTCAGATGCTAAGTATATTTTGGCATCAAAAAGACAAAGAAACTATAAAAAAGACTTGTCTTAAATTAGCGGGTCCCTTTCCCGTTAGTTTATTTTTTCTTTTCCGGGCAATAATAAAGTGAGACTTGATTATGATGGAGTGTACCTCCATCTGAAAATTTGAAAGGGGTATAGATATGAAAAAAGTTGCTGTTGAAGATAACCTGTCAGAGATTGCAGGTACTCTAAAAGAACATGGATATACTATTGTAAGCCCTAAAAGCAAGGAAAATGTTGTAGCCACCATTGTAATGGGAATGGACAACAATCTCATGAATATACAAAACACTACTACTAAATCCCCGGTAATTGATGCAACAGGGATGACACCTGAACAGGTTTTAACACGTATTGAAGCACTTTCGTAAACGATAGGCAAGGGAATACTTCATTGCAAAATTAATTGAATAAGAATTATAAAGCGAGACTCCTGCCTGATTTGTATCAATCTGGCAGGAGTCTCGCTTTTGGTGGCAAATATTTCAAAGGGGGATAGGTTGCGTTATTTTGGGTGGATAATAGCGCCCGATACTACTGGCAAAGTACTTAGGCAGAGCAATGCAAAACCGGTGAAATACACTTGCTATAATATGGAAATACTGATTTGCCATTGTCTCGGCTGCTCCTTATAGTACATTCTTTTAAAAGAACGAGTTATACTGACAGATGAATCTGGGAGGTTAGTCAGATTATGAAGTTGCAAACACACATGAAGATTGTATCGCCAGATATTCCGCAAGAATTAGCCGCAGTTACATTTCCTGATAGCAGGATTTGTAATGAAGACTATTTTGAATTGGGAATTATCAATAATTGCATAATTGAAAATCAAACGGCGGATCATGTATTTTTTGACAAGGTCATATTTAAAAATGTAATTTTCAAAGAAATTGATTTCAGCAGAGTAGAATTGACCAATGTGGTTTTTCAGAATTGTGATTTGTCCAATGTAAACTTTGATGAAGGCATTATGCATCAAGTTGAAATGAATAACTGTAAAATTTTGGGCATAAATTTATTGGGGGCAACATTGCGCAATGTGTTATTTGATAACTGCTGTGGGGATTATGCTACCTTTCGTAATGTAAATTGCAGACAGGTGAGATTTCATAACAGTTCGTTAGCTAATGCCGATTTTTACAGATCAACACTACGCGATGTGTATTTTTCTCATTCGAATTTAGACCAAATGCAGCTATCTGGAACTAAACTGACAGGCATTGATTTAAGTAGCTGTGAGTTTAGTCAGATTGGTGTTAACATAGAAGATGTTAAAGGGTGTATCGTTTCCCCACAGCAAGCAGTTGGTTTTTCAAAACTATTTGGCTTGATTGTCAACGAATAACAGGTAAGGCCACCAAAAAAATATTGTTACTATTTGATAATTTAGAAGGGAAAATAATTGAGTATATAGAATAGTAACCCTGTTTTGCGTAAAAAAGGAACCTTTGTTATTTTTGCATAGTGACAACTGCAAGCTTAACAATATCGAGAAAATCATTCGAGGAAGTGTTGTGTTGTGCGTAGATTAGTTTGGTTAGTATTTATCATCAATTTTTTGTTGATTGTCATGCCGGGGAATTCATACTGCTATGCGGCCGATTCCAAGCTCGAAATGGAATGGGATTACCTAACTCCACACAAAAATAATCGCGATATTGACACGGTATCGCTACATATACTTAATAAAATTTCTGAGAAAAAAAATAAGACTATATATAGAGGTATTACAATCACTCAGTCACACGGAGAGATAGACTATGAACACCGGATTCTGGACAGTGACGGAGTCGGTATTGGACCTATTTACATGATTCGCGATGAAAGATCCCGCTCTGGCAAGCTATCAACGGCATTAGAGATGAGCGGCGGATTTATCGTATATGACAAAGTATTTCCAGCCGGAGGAAGACATTATAACTTTATGTGGCGGGTTGGGCCTCGATTCACTTATAAATTCAATGAAAACACTTCACTTAATGTCGGGTATATGCTAATGCATGTTTCCAATGGCTTTAGTACTCATAATCCCGGATATGATGCCCATGGAGTTTCCTTAGGTTTTGTGACAAAATTTTAAATCGAAGAAGTTGTATGTAAATGATTCTGTCAACGCCAGAGGTATGAGATAACCGGCTCTCGAGGGAATTTCGTTGCTAATAAAAAAAGAATAAAGCAATAAAAGACAGAAAAAACCGCTAATTGTCATCAATTAACGGTTTTTTTACATTTATGAGATTGGATGATTAAAAAATTATAAACTATGTTCTTTGATATAATCTGATACTTTGCGGCCAATAATCTTTTTTCCTGATATATCTAAATGTAGGCCGTCTTGCGCGTATTTTACAGGCAAAAGTCCTTGTTTGTCAACCAGCGACGGGTATATATCAATATAATCAGGTTGCTTTTTTATGTACGCATTTACTATCGCTAACTCAGTCTTCCAATTGGGAGCTGTTGCTTGGTTAAAAACGCGTTGAATTCGTTCAGGGTTTACTGGCGGGAGGGTCAAGAAAATGGGTCTGATATTATTATTCCGGCACTTTTTACTAATAGCGGACAATGATTTTATTACATCTTTTGCACTGGTTCCACCCCGAATGCTGTTACTGCCTCCCATAATAAGCAGGTATTTAGGTTTAAACGGCAGTACTTCTTGGTCAAAGCGTTTTTCCAATGCTTCTGCGGTATCGCCGCTTTTTCCTAGATTTTTTACTTCGTATGGTAAATAGGTTGAGTAATCAAAACGAGCATCTGAAGGAGGATTGGATATTGCCCCTCCGCCATGGGTAATACTGTCGCCGAAAGTCGCCCATTCATAACCGCCAGTTTTGACTTGCAATAAAACAGGGTCTGAATACGTTCCGGTTGGCCGGTTGTCTTTATCATAGGCAAGAACCCGCCAATAATAAATTCCCTCGTTGATTAGCGGTTCCGGATCATAAAAATCGAATCCCTGCCCGGTGGAATAGGAGCGTATTCTATAGTTTGAAGGTTGTATTCCATTTGGCGATTCCGGCCATTGATTAGTGACTTCAATTTCATATCTGGCAGCGCCTTCTACCGGAATCCAAGAATATACTGGGTATAAGGGTACCGGGCGGTTATTATAGAGGGCCGTAGGTGTTGGTTTGATCGGGTTTAGGTTCATCTCACTGAGAACGGTTGCCTTAGAAAAAGGGCCTACCGGATTTTTATCTAAATCTAACGGCCGGACCCGGAGATAGAGCTGTTTGAGATCTTGTCCCGCAAATAAAGAAAGCGGCAATTGTACACCAGGCGTATAAATGCTGGTGGTTGTATACACTACTTGTTCTTGCGTTGCCTTAACATCCTGATTTATTGCGACTGTAGCAATTTCTAACTCATACATTACCGCATCTTCCGCATTGGGCCATAAACATTCGATTTTCTCCGTCTGTGCATGGGCAAAAACCGTTAGAGAGAGTAAAATAGCCGCAATAACAGTTATTTTTTTAAAATGCAAAAAGTTCGCCTCCAAATATATGTGCAAATCGTTATTAAGATAAATTCTATGAAGCAGCTTCATTTTCCTGTCCACCCCAGTCTCCTGTTCTCTCTTGAATTTAATTGGCTTGGCAGAATTGTTTCCCGTGAGTTACTTTTAAAGTTTTGGGGCGTATCTAATGCGACAGGGGAAGATTTAATTCGATTATAAGCTGTTTTGCTACCTAACCGGCAGGTTTTTATTGAAAGATGTCGAAACCATACTTGTCTATTAAAAGGCAAATAGCGGTTTTATGTAAATAATTTTAAAATTATTCAATTTAACAATTGAGAGGAGGGTAATTCTGTGTTTGTTAATGCAACAAGCATAGAGGAAGCAAAATGAAGTATAGTTATTATCCGGGATGTACTTTAAAGACAAAAGCACAGCAACTAGAAAAATTTGCACTGGATTCTGCAAAAGTACTGGGAATTGAACTTCAGGAGCAAAATGAATGGCAGTGTTGTGGGGC
>CAZCEN010000071.1:2103-13084 GCA_964497205.1 uncultured Sporomusaceae bacterium | reverse complement strand
GCTATTTTGTTTAATCTTCATATTGGCCTAGAACTTTTACAGCATCTGTGATTGGTAACTGCTCAACGGTTCTAAGCTTTCGCTCTATAGCGCGAGTACGTACAGCAGCACCATCTATTTGCCTGCTAGCCTGTTCAAGCTTTTCTTTCGTTTTCTCAAGTACATCACCAAACTTACCAAACTCAGTTTTAACCGCACCTAAAAGAGACCAAACTTGGCTTGAACGCTTTTCGATAGCTAGTGTCCGAAAACCTAACTGTAGACTATTTAACAGAGCCGCTAACGTAGTCGGCCCAGTAATACTAACACGATACTCGCGTTGCAAAGTATCACATAAGCCAGGACGACGTAAGACCTCAGCATATAACCCTTCGACAGGAAGAAACATAATAGCAAAATCAGTAGTATTAGGCGGATCAATGTACTTCTCTTTGATTGTTTTAGCTTCCTGCCGAATTCGTATCTCTAAATTGGCAGCAGCTGCAGCTGCCAATTCAGCGTTAGCCGCTTCCTGCGCATCCAACAGGCGTTGATAATCTTCCTGTGGAAATTTAGCATCAATAGGCAGCCATACAGTCGTATCGTGCTCATCCTTTCCGGGAAGCTTTACGGCAAATTCAACCCGGTCTTGACTGCCACGCTTGGTTATCACATTCACAGCATATTGTTCCGGAGTTAGAACTTGTTCTAGGAGAGACGCCAGCTGCATCTCTCCCCAAATACCACGTGTTTTAACATTGGACAAAACCTTTTTCAAATCGCCAACCCCGGACGCTAACTGTTGCATTTCACCAAGCCCTTTGTGTACCTGTTCCAAGCGTTCGCTTACTAACTGAAACGATTCACCAAGCCGCTTTTCGAGGGTGGAATGTAATTTCTCATCAACCGTTACACGCATTTCCTCCAGTTTCTTGTTATTGTCACTTTGAATACTTGCAAGTTTACCCTCCACAGTTTCGCGAAGTTTATCAAGTTTTTGTTCATTCATTTGGGTAAGACGAATAATTTTTTGGTCATTTGCGTTGGTAAAGTTATGAAGCTGTAAGGCTAACTCCTCACGCAATACTTTGGTATTAAACGTAAGCTCCTGCCGGTTTTTCCCTAATTCGTCACGTAATATGCCTTCTAAGCGTTCCTGTTTATAATTAATTTGCTGCAGCGGTGATAAATCCATCGAGCCCATTTTTTTTAGTTTAATTAGTATTAAAACGAGAAAACCAACATTAATAATAAGTAGTACAAAATTAAATAGAGTAGCTAGATCATTCATACATATCCATCCTTATTTGTAGTCTTACGACTTATTCAAGAAACCTTGTTTTAAACCCTTCTTTAAAGGGAAAACAGAAGCAATTCTTGGGCATAATGGAATAAAGAAGGAATTATTGTGTTATAAATAGAAAAATACTACCATAATTTGAGATAAAAGTATAATTACGATTGTATAGGAGGGCTGACCATGCCTAATAGTCAAACAATTATTAATGAGACAATTGAAAAGTATGAGAAATATATTAATCCTGCAGTTGCCAAATTGTTTAGATTTATGGGTCTTTCTACTATTGAGTGGGATGCGCAAGGCAATGTTATTCGGGATATTGAAGGAAAAGAATATATAGATTGCCTTGGCGGATACGGTGTATTCAGTTTAGGACACCGTCATCCTAAAGTAGTCGAAGCGGTTAAGGCCCAACTTGATTTAATGCCGCTTTCCAGTAAAGTTTTATTTGATAAACCGATGGCTGATTTAGCAGAATTACTGGCTGAAATAACGCCAGGTGATCTCCAGTACAGTTTTTTTGTTAACAGTGGGGCCGAAGCCGTAGAAGGCAGTCTAAAATTAGCCCGGTTACATACCGGTCGTACTAAGATCATTGCTACTACTAATTCGTTCCATGGTAAGACTTTAGGCGCTTTAAGCGCTACAGGCCGCGAAATGTTTCGTGACCCGTTCCAACCCTTGTTAACAGGCTTTAGCCATGTTCCATTTGGTGATATTGATTCTCTGCGGGAGGCTGTCGACGATGATACTGCTGCAGTAATTATTGAACCCATTCAAGGGGAAGGAGGCATTATTGTCCCTCCAGATACGTACCTAGCCTCAGTACGCGAGATATGCGATAATACAGGCGCGCTTTTAATCTGTGATGAAATCCAGACCGGGCTAGCCCGCACTGGCAAAATGTTTGCTGTTGAACATTACAACGTCATTCCGGACATAATCACCACTGCTAAAGCTTTAGGGGGCGGCGTCATGCCTATTGGCGCTTTCACTGCACGTCCCCATGTTTGGGACAAATATATTGTCAGCCCATTTTTACATACTTCAACTTTTGGCGGTAATCCGCTCGCTTGTGCTGCTGGCGTTGCCGCTATTAAAGTTATCAAAGAAGAGGGGCTTATCCATAAAGCTGAGAAAAGCGGTAATTATTTTTTAGAAAAACTGCGTAGTTTAGCAAAGGCATACCCGCAAATTATTAAAGAGGTACGCGGCAAAGGCCTCATGATTGGTATTGAGTTAACCAAAGAGGGTATTGGTGGCTTAATCCTATCCGAAATGATTGACAAAGGCGTACTCATTGCCTATACACTTAATAATCCAAAAGTAATCCGCATCGAACCACCGCTTATTATTACTGAGCAACAAATTGATTACGCCGTTGATGCTTTTACCAGTGCTTTAGAAAAAGCTGATTCTATGCTGGAAGACTTATAATTGCTATTTAGAGGAGGAAGTTAACAAATGCCTTATGTTGAAGTAACTTTACCGGTTAAAGCCGTTAAAAGCGAAATTTACCCAATTTTAAAAGATATGGAAAAATACCCAGAATTTATGGCTGACTTGGTAAGTGTTGAAGTAATAGATCGTAAAGAAACTACTACAATTACGAAATGGGTATCAAATGTAGATGGACGTATTATTAAATGGACGGAACTAGACACATTTGATGATGCTGCTATGCACATTCATTACAAACAAACTGAAGGTGACCTAAAAAAATTTGAGGGGGAGTGGATACTAACTCCCCTTGAAGATGGTACTACAGAAATAAAACTTACGGTAGATTTTGAATTTGGTATTCCGATGATAGCGGGACTCTTAAATCCGATTCTTAAGAAGAAGGTACGTGACAACAGTATGAATATGTTGACCGCTATCAAGGAACGCATGGAAAATCGGGCTTAAATGACGGTTGTTAAATATAAGTAAATCACTTATAATTAGTATAGATGCAAAAGAGAAATGGAGGAGCGATGTCATCTTTAGCTAGCGTGTAGCTTCTAAGACGATACAGATAAAACTTTTTATAGACGCAAATTTGGAGGTGTCTTAATGAACACGCTTAAAACTACTGTTTTACTTGCTGCATTGACAGGTTTACTGATTGCTGTTGGTGCCTTGTTTGGCGGCACTAAGGGCATGACGTTTATGTTTGTGATCTCAATATTAATGAACTTTGGCAGCTATTGGTTTAGTGATAAAATCGTCCTTAAAATGTATGGTGCTGAAGAGGTTACCCCCCAAGACGCACCTGACTTAATACGAATGGTAAGTAACTTAGCTCAAAAAGCTAAAATGCCTATGCCTAAAGTGTATATTATAAACACGGAAGTACCTAATGCCTTTGCTACCGGCCGCGATCCTGAACACGGTGTAGTAGCTGTAACAACAGGCATTATGCGCGCCCTAAATTACGAAGAACTCGAAGGGGTTGTAGCGCACGAGCTTTCTCACATTAAGAACCGTGATACCTTGATAAGCACTGTTGTTGCCAGTGTAGCTGGCATTATAACAATGATTGCCAATATTGCTCAATGGACCGCTATCTTTGGCTTTGGCCGTAGCGATGACGAGGATAGTGGCGGCATCGGCGGTGTTGTTGAGTTTATCTTCCTGGTGGTTCTGGCACCGTTGGCTGCCACACTTATTCAGCTTGGCGTTTCGCGTTCCCGCGAATATTTGGCTGACCAGACCGGAGGAAACGTATCCGGTAATCCACTTGCTTTGGCAAGTGCACTGAGAAAAATTGAATACTTTGCGCAGCATCGAGTAATGCCTGAAGCTACACCAGCTACCTCGCACCTATTTATCATTAATCCTTTTAGTGGTGCAGGCGGTATGATAGTAAACCTTTTCAGCACACATCCGTCGACGGCTGACAGAGTAGCCAAGTTGGAAGAACAAGCAAAAAAAATGAGATAAAAAATTTAATGCGAAATCCCTCTGAAAATATTTTTCAGAGGGATTTTTATGCAGGATATACGCAGATAAGTATGGAAAAAATATACTAGCTTTATGCACAGGCAGTTAGATAAAATATTGTCGTTACAACTATTTTTAGTGGTTAGGGAGGGGGTATCTATGAAACTAGTAAGATTTGAATTTGATGACAAAATCAACCACGGCATTTTGGGACTAGATAATCTAGTTACCATTATTGATGGTGATATTTTTAACGGCGATTATATCGAAAGCACAAAAAAAATACCGTTAACTAATGTCAAATTACTTGCACCATGCCACCCCAGTAAAGTAGTGTGTATCAGACTTAATTATCATGATCACGCAAGAGAGATGAATCTGAAACTACCTGAAGAACCGCTTATTTTTCTAAAACCATCATCATCACTTAGCCATCCGGATGGAAAAATCAACTACCCGGCTATATCGCAAAATCTACACTATGAGGGCGAATTAGCTATCGTTATAAAAACAGAAGCCCGTAAAGTGTCTGTGGAGCAGGCCAGCGATTATATTTTAGGTTATACCTGCGCCAATGATGTAACAGCACGCGATCTTCAAATGCGTGATGGACAATGGACACGGGGAAAATCATTTGACACTTTTTTACCACTTGGCCCCTGTATTGAAACCCAGCTTGACCCACGCAAACTATCTATCAAATTATTATTAAACGGCCACGTTAAACAAACATCCAATACCTCTAATTTAATTTTTAAAGTTCCAGAATTAGTAGCCTTTGTTAGCCAAGTCATGACCTTGTATCCCGGCGATGTCATCCTTACGGGTACACCCTCAGGTGTGGGGCCTATGAAAGTAGGAGATACTGTTTCTGTTGAAATTGAAGGTATAGGCCAACTTAGCAATGTTGTTGTAAAAGAATAACAGAATCGAATTAGGCGAATTTCCGACGCTAATTAGAGAAATACTAGTCTCTATCATTATGCCAAATACATGTTATGGAGGCCAGGTATGGAAAATAATAATGAAAATACATTGGTATTGTTAAAACCTGACGCCGTTCAAAGAAAAATATGCGGAGAAATCATTGCCCGTTTCGAGCGCAAGGGACTAACAATTTCTGCCATGAAATTATTGACGCTTACGCCAGAAATGGCCGCCGAACATTATGACGAACATAAAGGTAAGCCCTTCTACTTAAAATTAATTGAGTTTATTACGTCAGGTCCGGTTGTGGCTCTAGTTTTAACTGGACCGAATGCTGTAAAAATGGTTAGGAACATGATGGGATCTACTGATCCTGCCAATGCTGCACCAGGTACCATTCGTGGTGATTATGCAGCAATCATGTCTAAAAACATTGTACATGGCTCAGACAGCTTAGCCAGCGCTGCGAAGGAAATTGCTATTTATTTCACTGAACAGTAATTTGTCAGTACGGAGGTAGAAAATGAGTAAAGTTTATACGAAAACAGGCGACAAAGGAACAACCGGTCTATTAACAGGTGAACGTATTAAGAAGACAAGTGCCAGAGTAGAAGCTTACGGTACTGTGGACGAAATTAGTTCAGCATTGGGGTTGGCGAGAGCAAATTCTGTCAAATCGGAAGTAAAAGAAACAGTATACAAGCTTCAAAAATTATTAATGCTGATTATGGCAGATTTAGCTAGTAGTGGTTCCTCAAATCAATATATAACAGCAGACCACGTAACAACATTAGAACAAATTATTGACGAATTTGATGCAAAACTGCCGCCATTACATAGTTTTATTATTCCTGGAGATACCCCCGGAGCAGCTGCTTTAGATCTTGCCAGAACAATTACCCGACGGGCAGAGCGCCAGGCTCTAAGGGTACAAGAGCAGGGAGATGTTATAAATGAACACCTGCTTATATGCCTAAATCGCCTGTCCGATTTATGTTTTGTATTGTCCCGTTATGAATCTGAGATCCAACAGTAAATAATTTTCAGCGGCTTTCCATTCATTGCACAACTTTGCTCAGCCCGCATAAACTATATCGATAGCTAAAGAATGGATGCAATAGATAATAGTTATTAAGGGGGCGTGCAGGGTGAATTTTCGTTTTTATGTGATGTCGCTGCCAGGACCGCTGCGTAAATTGATGCGTATGTTCATAAAAGTATAAAGACGTAACTGATACATACAAGAAGAGCCATTATATATAATGGCTCTTCTTGTATGTATTGAGTTTGTTTGCATATTTCTTGGAAAAATTTTATAAATATGGAATAAAGATTAAAAAAAATGCTCACTTTAAGTTAAACAAAGAAGTCTGAAAAGAAGGAATATTTGAAGTAAGCAGAGAATTACAGCTAACAATATGTCAGTAATGAAATTAACCTTACCACAACAGGAGGGAACTAGCCATGAAAGAGTACAAGAGCGACAGGTTAAGAAATGTTGGAATTGTAGCCCACGGAGGAGCCGGCAAGACATCCTTGACAGAAGCCATGTTATTTAATTCTGGCGCGGTTAACCGTTTAGGACGTGTTGATGATGGTTCAGCAACAACTGACTTTGATCCGGAAGAGATCAAGCGTAAGGTTACAATTAGTACAGCTTTAGCGCCTTGCGAGTGGCGCGATCATAAGATAAATTTTGTGGATACACCTGGTTATGCAGACTTCGTAGCCGAAGTTAAGGGAGCCCTCCGTGCTGTTGACAGCGCGCTCATTGTGCTGTGCGCCGCTGCCGGAGTCGAAGTTGAAACCGAAAAAACCTGGAATTATGCCAGTGAATTAGGATTGCCCCGAATGGGTTTTATTAATAAAATGGACCGGGAAAACGCCGACTTTTATAGTGTTGTCGATAGTATGAAAGAAAAATTCGGCAATGGCGTTATCCCGGTTCAACTACCGATTGGCGCTGAAGATAGCTTTACAGGTATCGTCGATTTGATAAAAATGAAAGCATATCTTCCGGGGAAAAATGGCAAAGAGTGTGTCGAAGAAGAAATTCCCTCAGATATGCTTAAACAAGCGGAAGCAGCCCGGATGGCGCTAATTGAAGCAGCAGCTGAAGGCAATGACGACCTGCTAACCAAATACCTGGACGGCGAAGAATTATCGGATGAAGAGGTGCAATCAGGCTTGCTAGCAGGCATTGCAGAGGCCAAAGTTTTCCCGGTACTATGCGGATCAGCCGCCAAAAATATCGGTGTAAGACATGCGCTTGACTCAATTCTCAACTATCTGCCATCACCTGGCGCTAGTACAGCAATCGGATATCATCCTGCTACTAAAGACGTAATAGAGAGAAATGCTTCTGATCCATTTTCAGCTATGGTATTTAAAACAACAGCAGACCCCTTTGTTGGGCGTCTAAGCTATATCCGTTTATTCTCCGGCACCATGAAACCCGACAGTACCCTATACAATGCTACCAAAGATAAATCTGAACGAATTGGCTCAATTTTTACTCTCCGCGGCAAACATCAAGACCCTGTTACAGCTGTTCATGCCGGCGATATTATTGTCGTTGCCAAACTGCAAGAAACAGCCACCGGTGACACCCTCTGCGAAAAAGATAAACCGATTATCTTTGATCCAATATCTTATCCCAAACCGATGTTTACGCGCGCTATTGAAGCCAAAAACAAAGGGGATGAAGACAAAATTGGTCAGGCTTTAGCGCGTCTTATGGATGAAGATCCGACATTCAAAGTCCGTAAAGATGTAGAAACTCACCAATTGCTGATCTCCGGTATGGGAGAACTGCATCTAGATATTATATCCGAACGTATGAAACGTAAATTTGGTGTTGAAACTCTGTTAGCCGACCCCAAAGTTCCCTATCGGGAAACAATTCGTGGAACCGCTAAGGTAGAAGGAAAACACAAAAAGCAGAGCGGCGGTCACGGACAGTATGGGCATGTTTGGCTTCAGCTTGAACCGCTTACACCTGGCGCACAATTTGAGTTTGTTGATTCTATTTTTGGCGGAGCAGTACCGCGTCAATATATTCCAGCTGTTGAAAAAGGTGTGCGCGAAGCATTAAACAATGGTATCCTTGCCGGCTATCCTATGGTAGATGTCAAAGTAACTTTAACTGACGGTTCTTATCATACCGTCGATTCGTCCGAAATGGCATTCAAGATCGCCAGTACAATGGCACTTCGTAAAGGTGCGCTTCAAGCCAAACCCGTACTCTTGGAACCAATCTACTCCGTTGAAGTACTTGTTCCAGAATCATACATGGGTGATGTAATTGGCGACCTTAATACTAAACGTGGCCGCATTCAAGGCATGGAGCCCATAGGAGGCGGTTTAGGCAGAATTAAAGCGCAAGTGCCACTAGGCGAAATGTTCCGCTACAGCATTGACTTGCGCTCAATCACCCAAGGACGTGGTTCCTTTGATATGAATTTCTCCCACTACGAAGATGTACCCGCCCGCATTGCCGAAAACGTTATTGCTAATGCTAAGAAAGATAAAGTAGAAGAATCGTAGAACTAAACCCTTGGTACACTGAGTACAGTGCACCAAGGGTTTTCTATGTCCAAAACAATTGTTTAAGTAAAAAATAACACATATATTCTATTTTTCGCTTATAGATATTTGAATTAGATAAGGTGTACTATATAATGAAGTTACATATCCTTGATTTATGGAGGTTCAAATGAGAAAATTTGTTTTAAAATACAGCACGAACGGTGTCTGGTATGGAATATTTAGCGACTTAGACGCTAAAGGCGTAAAACATGGAATATCCTCACGGCTGGGAGGAAAAAGCTCCCATCCTTTTGCAAACCTTAACCTTGGCTTACATACCGGTGATGACGCCGAAGCAGTGTGGTACAACCGCCAAGCTTTCTGTCAAGCACTACAATTACCTGTCGAAAGAACAATTACCGCCGAACAGGTGCATGGTGATGTGGTTCAAGTAGTTACAAATCAGGACGCCGGAAGAGGTATCCGTCATTATCACGAGTCTATCAAAGGAACTGACGCCCTTATAACAAACGTGAAAAGCTTGCCACTAATGTTGTTCTTTGCAGACTGTGTCCCTATTTTGATTTTCGACCCGGTAAACAGAGCCATTGGCATCAGTCACGCGGGTTGGAAAGGCACTGTTGCTAAAATTACGCAAAAAACCGTATTATCCATGCAACAGCATTATAATACGAATCCCTCTGATTGCATAATCGGTATCGGTCCTTCTATTGGCTCCTGCTGCTATGAAGTTGATGAAACTGTAATAAGCAAACTAAAAAGCAATTTCTCTAACTGGGAAAACCTAGCGACACCAAATGGCAGCCGCTGGCAACTTGACTTATGGGAGTCTAACCGCCAGCAACTAAGAGAAGTAGGGGTACAAGATAACAACATTACCATAAGTGGCATATGCACTGCTGAAAATACAGCCCTTTTCTTCTCCCACCGGGCTGAAGCCGGACGTACCGGCCGTATCGGTGCAATCATTTCTTTATCCGATGACTAACCTTAAGGATGGTTAAAACCCCATCTTAAGCTAAGTCTACTTTATAAATTGGACAGTTTTTTTATGTAAAAAGCTAGAATAATATATATTTTTTGGAGGAAAATCTTTTTTATGGGCGAATAAACTATTAGAATGGAGGATTTGCTATGTCTATTGCTCAAAATATTTCTGAAATTAAAAGCATAATTGATATAAATAAGGTGAAACTGGTAGCTGTCACTAAGAATCATAGTGTGCCAGCCATGCTTGAAGCTATTGCCGCAGGAATTACTGCAGTAGGCGAAAATCGCGTTCAGGAATTGATGGCTAAACATCCTGAAATTCAAGCCGCTGGTAAATCAGTTGAATGGCATCTTATTGGACATTTACAAACTAATAAGGTGCGTCAAGCAGTGCCTTTGGCAGACCTCATTCATTCAGTGGATAGTGAACGCTTGGCGGTTGAAATTGACAAAACTGCCGGTAAATGTAATAAGCGGCAAGATATACTCCTACAAGTCAACGTAGCTGACGAAGACAGTAAATTTGGAGTAGAGCTGGGACAAGCTCTGCCATTGGCCAAACAAATTAGTCAACTTGCTCACATTAGATTGTGCGGACTTATGACGATTGCACCACATGCAGACGACCCTGAAACTCTTCGGCCTGTATTTAGAGAGTTATATACACTGTTTGGTGAATTAAAGGCTCTAAATTTAGCCAATACTGATATTAAATGGTTATCCATGGGTATGACAAATGATTACCAAGTAGCTGTTGAAGAGGGAGCAAACTTGGTACGTATCGGCACTGGAATATTTGGTTCGCGTAAATATTAAGGAGGAGAGAGAAAGTTATGAAGTTCATGGAAAAAGTTTGGGGCAGTCTTGGTCTGTTTGAACCATCAGAACAAGAGGAAGAGCGTCCAAGAATAGAAGAAGCCGATCAAAAAACCAAACTAAAAAACAATAACGTAGTTTCATTGCCCACGGCTCCCCACAGCCCGCAACAATCTAAACAAGTTAAAGTGATGGTAGTTGAGCCATTTTCGTTTGATGATGCTCAACACGTAGCTGATTATCTTAAAAGCCGTAAACCAGTTGTGGTTAATCTTGAAAGCACTGAACCAGAGATTGCTAAACGCATGATTGATTTTATTAGTGGTACAACTTATGCATTAAATGGACAAATACAAAAAGTGGGCAATAATATTTTCTTATGTGCCCCTAACAACGTCGATGTTGCTTATAGCCCGAGGGAAGATGTCAGCGACAAAACGCTGTTGCCTTGGGTAAATAAATAGGTTCGAATTACCGGACGGAGGTATTATGTTA
>CAZCEN010000071.1:0-2003 GCA_964497205.1 uncultured Sporomusaceae bacterium | reverse complement strand
CCCGTAATACAGCAGTATTGTTAGCCGCTCAAACGCTCTTAGGTGCCGCTAAAATGGTTCTGGAAACCGGCAAGCATCCTGCTGAATTGCGCGATATGGTTACATCTCCAGGTGGTACTACAATTGCCGGAGTGCACGTATTAGAACAAAAAGGAGTAAGGGGCGCTCTAATCGATGCGGTTGTTGCCGCTACCACTCGCTCCTGTGAGATGGGGAAAAAATCCTAATGAGTGAACGTGATAAAATTTTACGTTACTATCGGTCATCAGGAGATGCCGAACTAGCGGCAAAACTCTTGGATTTAGCTGAAATAGCGCTTAAAAGCCGTAAATATAAAGTTAGCGAATTTCTTGATCCTTATGGCCAAAGTATTGCTGAAACCATTGTTGCCCATTATAACCGTCTTGCCTTAGAAACAAATGGTGGATACAGCGGTGCAGAACGTATAAAAGTGGCTTTTGTTGAGTCTGAATTTCTCGATTATGCCGGATCACTCGATTTTGGTATAGAAGCGATTGTAATTAAATGGGACAGCCGGTATTGTCGATTATCCCACCGGGACGTTCTTGGTGCACTAATGGGATTGGGAATTAAACGAGAAGTTCTTGGCGACATAATCATGGCTAACGAGCAATGCTATGTTGTTACCGATACAGCTATGGTCAATTATATTTCGCAAAATCTTACTGAAGTTGGTCAAGAAACTGTCTCGGTTGAGTCAGTTTCCCTGGATGACCTGCCTGCCAAAGAAGAAAAAATTAAAGAAATACGGGCTACGGTTGCTTCTTTAAGACTTGATTCTGTAGCAGCGTCAGGGTTTGGTATGTCTCGGACCAGAATGTCTGAAGATATTGCAGCAGCAAAAGTAAAGGTTAATTGGCAAGAAGCAAAAAGTTCATCCCAGCCGGTAAAAGTTGGCGATATTATCTCCATGCGTGGCCGCGGTCGAGTAGAAGTAGTCGAAATCCCCGGCCAGACTAAAAAGGGAAGATACAGTATTTTACTTAGAAGATTTATTTAAATGAGGGTGAGGATTTATGCTTACACCATTAGATATTCACAATAAAGAATTTAAACGTGGCTTTCGTGGCTATAATGAAGAAGAGGTTGATGAATTTCTTGATAGAGTAATCAAGGATTACGAGACTCTCTACCGCGAGAATATTGAATTAAAAGAAACTATTGAACGCCTTAACAGCAAGCTTGAGCATTACCAGCACATGGAGACTACTCTTCACAGTACTCTGGTTATCGCGCAAGAAACGGCCGAAGAAGTTAAACTTAACGCTAAGAAAGAAACCGAGCTTATAGTTAAAGAGGCTGAAATCCGTGCCCAAAAACTAGTTGATGAAGCTCTGGCTAAAGTCCGCAAAATGACCGGTGAATACGAAGAACTGCAAAAACAGTCCCAAATTTTTAGAACAAGACTTCGTACTTTGCTGCAGGCCCAAATGGAAATGCTTAATAATGCCGAAGAGGATGAAAACTAATTTTGCTTAGCGCGCTTTCCACCTTAGATATAAAAGAAGTTTCCAATGGCATTGCTTTCCGCGTGCGGGTTCAGCCACGGTCAAGCAAAAATACTATTTCTGGACTCATGGGCGACATGTTAAAAGTTAATCTTACTTCACCACCAGTTGACGGCGAAGCAAATACAGCTTGTATAGCTTTTTTTGCTAATCTTTTTAGTGTATCAAAAAGTCAGGTTACAATCACTACCGGACAAAAAAATCGTTCTAAAATTATCAAAATAACTGGCATGGATAAAGATGACTTTTTACGTGTTTTGGCTTCCTGTATTTGACTTTATTCGCCAATCATGTATAATAATATCACAAAGATAGTAATAACTTTATCAGTAATGACGGAGACTCGCCTTGGTGGCGGTTTACAGCGAACCAGGAACGGTGCAAGCCTGGTAACCAAAATCACGGCCTGATATCACTCCTGAACTGCGGACTGAACATGTAAGTAGGATCCGCCGTTTAACGCCCGTTAGCGCG
>CAZCEN010000070.1:0-13099 GCA_964497205.1 uncultured Sporomusaceae bacterium | reverse complement strand
CATAACGGCAGTATCCCAACCGCCTTTGTTTAATTTAGCCGGATTAACATCTAGCCAGTCATCCTGATAGATAAGAGCAAACGGCAGTACTTGAGAAGAAGATACTAAGCCTTGCCGCCAGGATTCACTTTGCTTACTTTTGCTTTTTATATCGGCTTGAGTAGTAAGCGAGCGCATTCCTGTCCGTATTTTAGTAAATTCTTTGAAAGAATATGGCGCTTTTTCTATTTTGTCAACAATGGCTTTATCCCTGGGGTGAAAAAATAATCTAAACCGCTTGTATGCCTGTTGGGAAAAGTATTCTTGCTTATATCGATAGGCTGCAACCAATGTAGCTCTACTATTTAGCTTATTTGCCGAAACTATGGCAGTAGCAGAAATTTGTCCAGCTTGTTTTTTTTGTAATACAGTAATTACAGGAATGCCTATCATTACTCCACCAAATACGGGGCTGTTAATTAGGGTAAGTTCTTTAATATCACAAACCGCCAGCATATATTCACGGATCTTGGAGTAATATCGTCCCAATAGATAACTGTCAGGTGTTATAAAGCCAAGATATCCCCCCGGCTTCAGCGCCGCAATGCCTCGCTCAAAAAACAAAGCATAGTAACTAAGTTTATATTGGGCGGAGTGCGGATAATGGGCTCGTAAGTATTGCGCCTGAACGGCAGGCATTTTGCTGACACGATTCAGACCAAAACTTATGTACGGCGGATTTCCAATAATATAATCATACTTTTGCGACCAAAAGGCAGCAAGCATCCCTGTATCGTTGTCCTTACCATTTATAAGGGTAACTTCCTCTTCCCATTTAATTAAACTATCACAAATAACTAAATTAGGCTTAATTCCGACAGGCAATTGCGCCTGGCTTTTTTCCTTAAGGCGGGTTTGAGCTTCCTCTACAGCCCAGGAATCCATATCTGCACCATACAAACAATGGCAAATAATATGATAAGGTAGATTTTCCTGACACCAATAGGAGTAACCGTCAAGGTAAGTTTCTGTCTCTCCATACTTAATGATATATTGTTGTTCGGCATATTGCCGCCGTAAAGCCGACAACTTGTCCGTAAACTTAGCCAGTAATAACTCATACGCCGCCACCAAAAAATTACCGGTGCCACAGGCCGGGTCGAGAACTTTAAGATTTGGCTCAACTACTACATCATGGTTGGCCAATGTCTGATTAAGAATGTAGCTGGCAATATGGATGGGTGTGTAAAAAACGCCAGCGGCTTTGCGGTCAGCACGGTTGGAGTTGTACTCACTATTTTTTTGCACACTTGCCTCCCAAAAGGAAATTATTACTATAAAGCGTAATTCGCCGAAACTTTATGGTTCCCTGTCGGAAGATAGCATTTATGTGCTTGAGGATACGATGGTAATCGGTTTTCTTTTGCGAAATTTTGCCCTAGCAAGCAGGTGAGGTAATGCACTGACCATGAAAAAATACGCCCACATTTGGGCGTATTGAAATCTATTTTATTGGTGTCTTGGGCATACCCAGCCGGAATTTTCCCCTGGTCTCTAATCCACCTACACCATCTACGCCAGTTACCGATGCCGTAATAGCATCACTTACGTCTACCGTTTTGTTAATGGGGGTAAAAGCCACTTTTTCCGCAATAAACACCGGATCGTAGGCATGAATGAAGATACGGTTAGGTGAACTGGCGAAGTTTGCTCCTGATGCCAGAATGGCTTCAAAATGGGATTGGCATGCCCCGGCAAATATAACTAAATCATCGCGGGAGGGTTCATAAATCCGTGCCTTTCTTACTGCTGCAACAAAATGCTTAGAATTCCGGTAGTTATTAATATCATTTATATCCTTTTTCCCATGACCAGCAAGAGCATCATGCCCGGTAAGTACAAGAATATCCGGCCGCACCTCATGTAATAAATCCGCAATAACCTCGGCTTGCTTGGATTCTTCAACCCAACGGCCAACAGCTTCAATGTTCAGTTGGCTGTATGTCTTTAAACACATGTTGAGATATTCATCATCGCCATCTAAATGTAAGACCCGGCCGGGTACATCAAAAAAAGTAAATTTTTTTGTAGCTTCAGAACGCCTTAATTCAACCTGTTCCCGCTCACGGCTGCGCCGCATCATAACCCGCCGCATGGTATCATTGTGCATACTTTCCATGCGAACAACTTCATTACGCAAATGTTCCGCTTCAATCCGCTGCAGGTCGTCAAGCGGCGAATCAGCCATTAATCTGAGATGTAATCCTTTTAATACACAATGTGTTTGTTGAGTTTCATCAACAAATATATCAACAACTTTAAATACAATATCACCGCCATGAGACTTCCTGATCACCAGGTCGCCTACTCCAATGTCCACATTTATTCCCTCCCTTAGCTAGCGCCTATAACTATTACATACTACGTAGCGCCCAGCCAAAGTGCTACAAAATTATCCCTGTTGTGTGGCAAATGAGTTACCCTCACTATATACTATAGTGAGCCCCCCGTGAGGCCGCTTTACCCAATGATCCTAACACGCACTCTTACTCCGAGGTGATGGACGTGATTTGCGTGGTCGTTCCGGCCAAAAATGAGGGGGGGCGCATTACCACCGTATTGCAGAATTTGGGAACTTTGCCTGTCGATCACATCATCTTAGTGGCTAATGGCTCCAAAGACAGCACAATGCGCGAGGCTTTAGCAATGCGTCTCCCCAAGCTGCAGATTGTTTACTTCCATGAGGGTTTGGGAATTGACACTCCCCGCGCCATTGGCGCTAAAGTGGCGTTGGCTCTTGGCAGCGATGTCGTCGCTTTTGTAGACGGAGACATGGTAGGCACCTTTAACGAAAATTTGATGGAACTGATTGACGGTGTGCTATTGAAGCATTTAGACATGGCCCTGACTAACTGCTATCCTTCTCCACCGCGCCATATCGAAAGATATAACCCTACGTTTCAGTGGCGGCTTAATCTCAATAAAGAGCTGGGACTTGATAAAAAAATCAGTTTAGCCAGCCCAGCCCACGGTCCTCATGCTGTATCCCGCCGCCTTCTAGAAACAATTCCGCTACGAGAACTTGCTATCCCGCCTGTAACTATGGCGCTTGCCCGCATGCATAAACTGAAAATAGATGTTGCAACAACTATTCCCCACTACCGTCTGGGTTCATCAGTAAAAAATCAGATTCACACCAATAAAATTATTGATACCATTGTCGGTGACTGCCTCGAAGCCATTGCCGCTTTCCATGATCAAGCTCGAAACCGCCAATGGCAAAACAAAACGTACTTAGGGTATCATGTTGACCGCCGGTTTGATTTGTTAGAAATGTTTTTAAACGAAAAGCCCTGCTCAAAGTGAGCAGGGCTTTCTCAATGACGTTTAACCGACGACTTAGCTTTAGGTGGAATTAAAACCCTACCTAAGGCTAAGTCTACATTATGAAATTAACGGGTGTTTGTCAGGTTTGTCCAAGCATTAGCAATAGCTGCAAATTCGTCAAGAGACAATTGCTCGCCGCGTCTCATGCCGTCAACGTTAGCTTCGGTTAATACTTGTTCGAGATTTTCCTTATCAAGCCCACCGGCCTTCAAGGCGTTAGCCAGCGTTTTCCGCCGCTGAGCAAACGCAGCTTTGACTACGCGAAAGAACATTCTTTCACTGGCTACCTGCACAGGCGGCATAGTACGTACTGTGCAACGGATTACGGCCGATTCTACGGCCGGAGGCGGAATAAAGGCTTTCGGCGGCACAATGAACATTATTTCCGGCTCAGTATAATACTGAACAGCCACCGACAATGCGCCATAGTCTTTACCGCCGGGCTTAGCCACCATTCGTTCAGCGACTTCTTTCTGCACCATAGTTACCAGTAATTCGACAGGCAGGTGTTCTTCCAGGAATTTCATGATAATGGGTGTCGTAATATAATAGGGTAGATTTGCAACAAGTTTGTATTTTTCGTTGTTTATTTCCCGGGAAATGTCAATTTTTAAAATGTCGCCATGCACAACTTTGACATTATCATACCCTTCCAGCGTTTTAGCGAGTACATCTAACAAGCGGCGGTCAAGTTCTACTGCCGTAACGTCAGCACCAGCTTCGGCCAACCCCTGCGTCAACGTACCAATTCCCGGGCCAATTTCCAATACGGCGTCCCCTTGGCTAACTTTAGCTGCCGATACGATCCCCTCGACGACATTGCCGTCTATCAGGAAGTTTTGGCCTAATTTCTTACTCATATGAATGCCAAAAGTTTTTAATATATGTAAGGTTACGTCTTTTTGCGCAATACGCGGCTTAATGGCCATAATGCGTTTCCTCCACAGCACCAGCTTGAACTCCATGAGAATCTAAGCTCTTGATCGCTTCTTCAAATTCTTCACGGGTAACACCATAATTATTAAGTCGATATAAAAAGCCCTTAGCATTAGAATACCCGATTCCCAGCTTTTCGCCGACAACTGCCCTGCGAACAGTAGCATCAGGTACACCCGTTAATCTCGCAACAATAATATCCTGCCAGTTAAACTCATTCGACGGCTGCCAGTCCTGCAGCCGCACCTTGTTAAGCGCATCCCTTATCGCTGCTGGTGATGCTTGCTCAATACCGATATCATTGTTGGCATTAGCCAGCTCTCGGGGAACAAACGCATGCTTAGCCTCCGGGAACCGCTGAGTTAAGTATTTTCGAATCCGTTCCCCTGCACTGTCAGGATCGGTCAGGATAATAATCCCGCGCTTTTTATAGGCATCATCAATACGGCTAATAGTACGAGGCAACAGGTTAAAGCCTTCGGTCGCAATGCACTCAGCATCCACCGCCCGTCGAACAGCGACAATATCCTGTTTCCCCTCTACGACAATTACTTCCTTAATCATTTCGCACTCCAAAATTCATTATCAATAGGCAATATGAATATATTACCACAATTGCCAGGTTTTTATCTAGCTTTTTTATAAGAAAACCACCTTACGGCGGTTTTCTTTGTTTTAGAAGTTTCTATCGACCGGTCCCGTCAATAGTTTGCCTTTTTGTTATTCTACAATTATCAGAAACAGTCATGTAAATCACTAACTCCCCCGTATCGCGTTAAAGCTTTGCATGCGGGTGGTGTGTTGGCAAAAGCGGAAGTCAAGCGCCAGCGGTGGAGCGTTGTCAATACACCACCCGCATGCGCCTTCAAGTTTCTTATTGCCAAAAACCGTCATTACCTCACAAACTAGGGTTTACAAAAATTTCTTCAATAAGACCTGCTGCCACACATCCGATTACATTTATTATCAAAACAATACCTACTCCAACCCAGCTCACATTACCCATCTTTACCATTTCCGCTTCTTGGCTTTCAATTGTTGAGTACTTCGATTTTATATTGGCTATTTTTTTATTCACGTGCTTGTAATACCAATTATTCCCGCAGGCGCCTAATAAAATTAATACTCCAATATTTATACTTTGACGCAAATTAATTGCAGTAAATGTTTCTATAAGATTAATTATTAACGACAATCCGGCTATTATCAGTGCATGTAAATACATTTTTCTATATCCTAGCCAAAAAAAACCTCCTAAACAACTAGACCAATTCCATCCAGCACTTTTATTAGGATCTTCGGACGCTTTCCATTTTTGCAAATAATAATCGGCATTTTTGCCAACAAACAATCTAATTTGAGAATCATCAAGTCCCTGAACTGCATCTGATTTATCATTATCCATAATTGCCCTCCCAACTTCCAAGTAATCCACATATTTTACATTACATTCCAATATATCGTTTTGTCAACGCAAAACGTCTCTCAAATTGTCCATACTCATGGACAAAACTGCTCATATATATAAAAAACCGCCTCCCGGCGGTTTTCTAACTCCTATAAATTAAGCACATTCCAACAGCCATTCCCATCAATGGTCAACTTCTTCTTATGATGGCAGGTAAGTGTTCCTCTATGGCCTACGCTAATTATAACTGTACCTGGCAGTTGCTTACGCAGCAGGGTATAAAACGCACGCTCAGCCGGTTCATCCATAGCTGAAGTTGCTTCATCCATGAACAACCATTTAGGCTTTTGAATAAGCACCCGGGCAAAAGCAATGCGCTGTTGTTCACCTAACGACAAAACGTGTGACCAGTCTTCTCGTCGGTTAAGTTCTCCCTTTAACCAATCCAGTTTACACATAACCATCGCGGCAGCGATTTCTTCATCGGTTACTTGCCGTTTGGGATCAGGGTAGAGCAATACTTCCCGTAACGTCCCTAACGGTAAATAGGATTTCTGCGGCACAAACAGGAAGTCCTCTTTTTGGGGTACCGCCATAGTTCCTTGGGCATACGGCCATAAACCGGCCATGGTCCTTAGCAACGTACTTTTACCGCTGCCGGAAGGCCCGGCTACCAGTAAGGATTCACCGCTAGACAAAGACAAACTAAGATTGGACAATAGCTGGCGTCCCCCTGGCAAGTAAACACTAAGACCAGAAACAGCCAGCGATTCTGCCTCGGTCATTTCAACTTTGGCACCGGTTTCAGGTAATTCTCTTACTTTATACATGTTGTGGACAAAACCGATAAGCCGTTCTACCACCGACTTCCATTCAGCCAGCAAGGGATAGCTATCAACAAAGAAAGATAAAGCATCCTGCACCTTGCCAAACGCCGACATTGTCTGCAGTAAGCCGCCAAGTTGCATCTCTTTGGCAAAATAACGGGGGGCGGCAACCAGAATAGGAAAAATGATAGCTATTTGCCCATACCCGGACGTAAACCAAGTCAATTGTTTTTGCCGTTTCATAATTTTTCGGAAGTTAGCAACAACACTGGCGAATCTGCCCAAAAACAATTTTTCTTCCCGAGATTCCCCGCTGTAAAAAGCAATGCTTTCACAGTTTTCCCTTAGCCGGACCAAACTAAAACGGAAATCAGCCTCATACCGCTGTTGATCAAAATTTATTTTTATTAACGGCTTGCCAATTTTATGAGTTAGCCACGTTCCTATTGCAGCATAAAAAATGGCAACCCATACCATATATCCGGAAATAGCCACCTGCCTGCTGCCAAACGGTATTGTAAGTATACCTGACAACTGCCACAGAATAGCTACAAATGCAACTAAAGTAGCAATTGCTTTTAATAGCCCCATCGACAGCCTAAGCGTATAGTTGGTAAATAGCCGCAGATCCTCACTAATCCGCTGATCGGGGTTGTCGGTATTATTATCAACAAGCAGAAGCCGGTAATAGGTCTGGTTTTGCAGCCAATTAACCAGATACTTTTTGGTGAGCCAGTGACGCCATTTTATCTCCAGCTTTTGCTGAAGGTATAGCTCATATACAGCTACAATAATAAAAATAGCAGCCAAAACGCTGAATTCGCCTATAGCACTGGAAAATTCCTCTTTGTCAAGATTTTGCAGAGCGTTATAAAAACGATTATACCATATATTAAATAGTACCAATAAGTAAACATGTGCCAGATTAAGCGTCACAATTACCGCAGTTAACCCCCATGCCTGTCCCTTTTCTTCAGAACACCAATACTCGCGGATAAGCTGCCAACTGTCTTTGAGAAAGGCACGGTTCACACCAGACAATAGCATCAGTCCTTTCGTTTACTAATGGTAAAAATTGTAATTTATATATTTCGCTGTAACTTGGACGATCCCTTCCGACAAAAGAAAATATCAGCCTTTCCTCTGAGACTGAGGAAAGGCTGCTTGCATCAGGCCTTCCCAACAACAATATCATTTCCTTTATACAGACGAAAAGTTAACCTTGTCTAGAAACAGAAAAATAGCAGGGCCTAAAGCCCTGCTATTTTCTACTCTAAAACATAAACTTTTACTGTCCGGCGGCCAAATCGCCAAGCTTCACTTGAGCTTTCTACACATAAGTCAATCTTGTCGCCAACAATGGCGCCGCCTGTATCTGCTGCCAGTGCTAATCCATAGCCAGGTATAAATACCCGAGTACCAAGCGGAATAACATCTGGGTCAACGGCAACAATTCCGTGCCGGGCTGCGATACCAGTGGCCGTCAGCCCTTGGGCTGAGCCATCGGTAGGCAGATAAGCGGTTGCCTCCATGTAGTGGATATTCCGGAAGCGCATGGCACCCCGTGAAGTATCAACGGTATCCCTTGTGCCTACCCGGATAATCTGCGGTTTGGAGCTTACGGCTACAATTTCTGAAAGTACATCTGTGGAAACTTTAATACCATCTTCAAACTTTACGCGTACAGTGGCTTTTTTGAGACCATTTTCCCCGGCCTGCACAGTTTCCTCCACCCCTTTTTCCAAAGTAGGATCAGGTTGGCGGACAACTTGGTACACATCGGGAAGTTCCTGTTCTTCAATTTTTTCACTCAGCGTAACAGCTCGGATGTTCATGCCGGCAACCGGCCTGGCATCATCTCCTGGTATTAATTTTACTTTTTCCTGAGGTATTCCTAGTTGATCGGCAACTTCGCGCACAGTCGGTTTACCCGTAATCAAATTCATGGTTTTTCCCTGATAGATTACAGAGACCGGTACGGCACGAAATACTTCGATGACAGTTCCGTTATCAACACTTGGTGTTGATAACCTGATTTCGTCGTCAGAGCCAATCGTAATTCCTGCATTATTTAAAATTTTATGAGGAGTCTTGAACAGGGTATTTACAGTGTATTTTTGACCATCTGCCATAATATGTACTTTCTTGTATGCCCAAACAAATCCGGTTGCCAGCAGTGATGCCAGTAGTAATGCGATAATCAGCACTACTTTGCTTTGCCTGTATTTTACCAATACAGACTTTCCATCACTCATGAGTAACCCCCTTTCTGTGAGCCTTGAAATTATAACATAACATGGTTTTTAAGTCAAATCACGCTAACTTTTCAACCATATTTAACCCACCTATTACTAGGAGTATTACCATTTTCTAGTAAAATTATACCAAATAAAAAATTCGGCAAATATTTATATTGTAAAATATTCACCGAAATTCCAAATTATTCCTGCTTGTATGCTTTTATTTTTCATTTTTTATAAAGTAGACTAACCTTCAGGTGGAATTGAACTCCCACCTAAAAGGTTCGTCATTGGATAAATCAGCCTAAAATCCCAAACAGCCGCTTGGTATTTGCTGTTGCTGCTTCTGCTAACGCCGCAAAATCCATTCCGCGAACCCGCGCCACTTCTTCTGCCGTAAATCTAACATGCGCCGGTTCATTGCGGCGTCCCCTGTACGGCTGCGGCGTCAAATAAGGGCAGTCTGTTTCTACTAATATCCGTTCCAGCGGAACAGTAGCTGCCACTTCTTTGAGTCTACCATCTTTCGCATAGGTAACCGGTCCGGCAAAAGAAATATAAAAACCCATCTTAATTACTTCTTTCGCCATTTCCAAACTTCCGGAAAAACAATGCAGCACACCAGTCAAACCTTTAGCTTCCTTTTTAAGAATTGTCATAACATCACCATGGGCATCCCTGTCATGAATAATAATAGGTTTACCCATTTGGCGCGCCACATCAATGTGGCGAACGAATACCTGCTGCTGAACGTCACGTGGTGACATATCGTAATAATAATCAAGACCAATTTCGCCGATAGCCACTACTTTAGGCAGTGAGCTCCAAACAGCTAACTGCTCGTAATCATGGTCCTTGGCCTCCTTGGCATCATGCGGATGGATACCGACAGCTGCATAAATCATATCATGCTCTTGGGCTAAGGCGATCGACCGGGCCGACGATTCCATACAGGCACCTGCGTTTAAAATACCCACAAGCCCGGCTTCAGCCGCCCGTTTTATAACTTCGTTCCGATCCTCGTCAAACCGGTTATCGTCGACATGAGCATGCGAATCAAACAGCATGTTACTTCACCTTACTGCCTGGAGGCATATCGGCAGTAACCAATCGCAATTTATCATCACAAGACGCAGCAAGTACCATACCGCGGGATTCTATACCCCGGATTTTAGCAGGTTTCAAGTTAACTACCATAACAACGTTTTGGCCAACAAGTTGTTCCGGCTCATAGTGCTTTGCAATGCCAGAGATGATCGTCCGTTGCTCATTGCCCAAATCTACAGTTAACAGAAGCAATTTATCAGCCTTTTTCACCTTTTCGGCTGCCAGTACTTTGGCTACTCTCAGGTCAACTTTGGCAAATTCATCAATGGTGATTTCAGGTGTTGCCGGTGCTTCTTCAACCGGATCCTGCGGCGTAGGAGCAGTTGTTGTTCCGGCAGGATTGGTTTCAGTCTGACTAGCCGGCTGCTCCTCAATCCGCGGGAAGATAGGCTCAGGTTTGCCAACAACCGTACCGGCCGGCAAACGGCCCCAAGCCTGGGCTTCTCCTAATGTTATGCTGGCAAAGTCGGTTTTTAGACCAAGCTGCTGCCATATTTTGGCGGCAGTAACCGGCATAAAGGGCGAAATTAAAATAGCTGTCATTCTAAGCACTTCGGCCAAATTATACAGTACGGTATTCAGACGGCCTTTTTTCGCCGGGTCTTTAGCCAATGCCCACGGACCGGTCTCATCGATATATTTATTGGTGCGTCCAATGAGCGCCCACACTTCTTTGAGGGCCACATTTATATCCTGGTGCTCCATATGTTTTTCATACTGCGCAGCAGTAGTACGGGCAAGTTCAATAAGTTCCTGATCTATAGCTTCAGTTTCACCGGAAGCTTCGATTACACCATTGTTAAACCGGCCAATCATGCTCAAGCTGCGATGCAGCAGGTTGCCCAAGTCATTGGCTAAATCAGCATTAATCCGGTTAATCAACGCATCGCGCGAGAAATTGCCGTCAAGACCCAGGGTAATTTCCCGTAGCAGGAAGTACCGGATGGCATCAGGGCCAAATTCGTCAATAAGGGCTACCGGATCAATTACATTGCCTTTGGATTTGGACATCTTGTCGCCCTCGACTACCAGCCAGCCATGCCCGTATACCATTTTCGGCAGTTCCAGACCCAGAGCCATCAGGATAACAGGCCAGATGATCGAATGGAAGCGAACAATTTCTTTGCCTACTAAATGAATATCGGCAGGCCAATATTTGTCGAATTTTTCCCGGTCGTTAAGATAACCGGCGGCTGTTATGTAATTGGTTAAGGCGTCAAACCAAACATAAACAACATGCTTAGTGTCAAAAGGAACCGGAATACCCCAATCAAAAGTCGTACGGGACACACATAAATCTTCCAGACCGCCTTTAATGAAATTTATCATCTCATTACGCCGGGAAGTTGGCTGAATAAATTCAGGATTTTCTTCTATATATTTGAGTAAACGGTCCTGGTATTTGGACATACGGAAGAAATAGCTTTCTTCCTTAACTATTTCCACAGGTCGTCCACAGTCAGGGCATTTACCATCATTAAGCTGACGTTCAAGCCAAAACGTCTCACAGGGTGTGCAATACCAGCCTTCATATTCGGCCTTATAAATATCGCCCTGATCATAAATCTTCTGAAATACTGCTTGTACTAATTCATGGTGCCTGGATTCGGTTGTACGGATAAAGTCATCATTAGAGATATTGAGTTTCTCCCATAAATGTTGGAAGGAAGCAACAATCTTATCAACGTACGCTTGCGGCGTGGTTTTGTTTTCTTCCGCCTTTCGCTGAATCTTTTGGCCATGCTCATCAGAACCTGTCAGAAAAAATACGTCAAAGCCGGCCATCCTTTTGTAGCGGGCAATACTGTCGGCAACAGTAGTACAATATGCATGTCCTATATGCAGCCGGTCGCTGGGATAATAAATGGGCGTAGTAATATAAAAAGGTTTTTTCGACATAATGTCCTCCTTTATTTAACTTTTTATTTGTATTTTACCAATTATAGATATTGGCAAAATCAATGTCAATAGTTGTATTTTTCGACATAAAGTAGTATTATATGACAAGTAATAGTAAATTTATGCAAGCAAAACTCATTTTTTTTAAAAAAATATTCATATTTGTAAAAAACTGGGTTGACATGCTTTGTAATATTTGGTATTATTTAGTTGAGCGGGTTTTGTCGAATCTTGTTTGATTGGATACTTTCGAATAATTTATTATGTATATGTAGGAAGGGGAAAAAAAAATGAAATCAACTGGTATTGTACGCAAAGTGGACGAGCTGGGTAGGGTAGTTATTCCTATCGAATTACGCCGCACTCTGGATATCGAAGAAAAAGATGCTTTGGAAATCTATGTTGACAGCGACCGTATCATTCTCCGGAAATATGAGCCAGCTTGCGTTTTCTGCGGCAATGCTGCTGACGTAACCAACTTCAAAGGCAAAAATGTATGCAAAGACTGCCTGGACTCTATGGGTCAACGCGCTGTATAATTTAATCTAAGTTACTTTCGAGAACAGTTTGGTAAACCTGCCTTTTAGGTAAACCTTTTTGAGACGCCACTTCACGGATGGCGTCTTTTTTATTTAACCCTCGACTTATGAGTTCTGCCACAGCTTGTACAATGTCAAGCCCTGCCAGACTATCAGCTTCCGGTACCGCCTCTCCAGCATCAGTGCTACCCGCAACAATCAGAGTAAACTCACCTCGCGGCTGGTTTTCGCCAAAATGCTGCACGATAGTTGTTAAGCTTCCTCTAACAAACTCCTCAAACTTCTTGGTCAATTCTCTGGCAGCTACCGCCGGACGATCTCCAAAAGCATTGGTAATTTCGTCTAAGGTATTGCGTACCCGGTGAGGAGCTTCATAGAACACCATAGTATAAGGATGATTAGCCAGTTTGGCCAGCAGTTGCCGCCGGTGTTTATTGGTCTTTGGCAGAAATCCGACAAAAGTAAACATCGTGGTATCCAAACCGGATGCAATCAGTGCCGTAAGGGCCGCGTTTGCGCCAGGCAGCGGCACAACCGGGATATTTTCTTCAATCGCCAGACGGACTAAATCCATACCAGGATCTGATATGCCCGGCATACCGGCATCGCTTACTAAGGCTATATTATCCCCGCGTAAGAGGCGATTAATAATCCCCGGGCCGCGTTCGGCCTTATTATGTTCATGATAACTAATCAGCGGAGCATGAATTTCAAAATGATTGAGAAGTTTGATGGTATGCCTAGTATCTTCGGCAGCAATGGCTGCCGCTTCTTTTA
>CAZCEN010000069.1:0-13268 GCA_964497205.1 uncultured Sporomusaceae bacterium | reverse complement strand
CTTTTTTTAATTATCACCTCTTAACAACATAATCAGTATAATAAAGTAACCTGAATTAGAAGGTGGTGATAATTTGATCATTGATTTCAATGAACAAAAATTTAGAAATGAGGTTATAAATATGGTTCGCCCCCTGGGACTCGGCAAACGTCAAATTGAACAAGTGGTAGCTCAAGCATTACTAGCCGTTCGTAGAGCAAGTAAACCAGTAAAAATGTAATTAATTATTCTAATATCTTTGGAGGTCAACCTACTTTTGCACAACGAAACCACTTCCGCTTATTGGGTTGGTTAGAACTTACTACTTCAAATGACACTGAATTAAGTTCAGATTTTTACTGACGTTTGTGGTAATACTAACCTTGGAGGTGATTCTTTTGGAAAGCTCCGGAAACTATGGTGAAAAATTAGGTAAAAAATTACCTAACACCGAAGCTAAGTATATTACCGGAAATGTGGGAGTCCAGGAAAATCCTGAGACACCACCGAGAAAGAAAGAAAATCATACCATCAAACCACCCAAAGTTTCTACTCAGCATTTGTAAGTCGGCATATGCCGACTTTTTTTTGAATTACCCCATCGCCAGGGCTGAAAAAGTTTAATTAATTTTTCATTGGTAACACTATTTCTGGAGGTGATTTTATTTGGCCAATAACAGTCGTGACCCTAACGCACAACCAACAAGTCCAGAGAAAGTGTTTGATACCAGCGGCATCGAAACATCACTGATTCAGGAAAGCCTTACCCAGTCGTTTGATAATTCCCAAGAAGGCTCAACTCAGAATAAATCCCAAAATGCGGATTTAGATAACCTAGCAGACGGTATTGTTAGTCTTAATGGAATTCCAGTTTCACCCTCAACAGGCTCTGCTAGAACAGCTCAACTTGATCGTGGAAAAAGCAAGCACACTATCCAAATTAGTAAGGATTTGCAAAATACCACCTATAGATAAAAGCAAATTTTACTTTTTACAACCATCTATCAATAATCATAAGACCCAAAATCATACTCAGAAGTGGAATATGTGTAAAAAAACAAAACGATCAGAACGAAATTTATTACATCAATTCCCTAAAAATGTTACGATAGAATAAAAAAATAACACATTATAAACATAAAATAAAAGTAAACTATAAGCTTGCAATTGCCAAATGTACATGATATAATATGTCACGTTGTAGGAAGTCTTAGTTTGAGATTAACTGGCTTCTGGTTTAAATGGAGGGATTCCCGAGTGGCTAAAGGGAGCAGACTGTAAATCTGCCGTCTTTGACTTCGGTGGTTCGAATCCACCTCCCTCCACCATTTTATTTATATAGGGGCGTAGCCAAGTCGGTAAGGCAACGGACTTTGACTCCGTCATGCGTTGGTTCGAGTCCAGCCGCCCCTGCCAAAAAAAGCAGAGCTATTGCTCTGCTTTTTTGTATTTCATTAAACTAGTTGCATCTTCTTTTCTTCAGGTTTACAATTACTTTAAAAATACCAACGGAGGATTAATATGGTAAAAAATTTGTTTATTACTTGCCTTATACTCTTATTATTGTGGACAACCCCCTGCTTCGCAGGACAAAGCTCACTTGGCGCCAAATCCTTTGTCGCCGTAGCTGTACATATTGACACTGCAGACAAAGATATAATAGGTGTTGATCTTTTGGAAGCCGGAATCAATAAACTTATTCAGTATAAGTCTAGTCTTGTAATGATGGATGGAATGATACTCTCAGGCAGCAGTGTTTTACGAGAACTAAAAAAAGCAGGGATTGATGATTTTAGCAACCCTAATCCTATAAAACTTCAAGATTTCGGAAAAAACAACGACGTATCCTATGTTTTACTCCTTACTCTCTATCCCCTAGATATTTCAGCTGATATAAAAGCATTTGACGTTAGCAAGGGAGACTATCTTGTGGGTAAAAAAATTACTCAGCCTAAAGAAGCTGAGTCTAAATCCGGATTTATGGATACTATGCTTAACAAGTTTTCGCGTTTAATTGACGGTGAGCTTGACGAGATATTTAAAGCTATTAGTATTAATAAATCCTAATCTATTTGCAAACCCCACACCTTTTACACCCGGCAACACATGGCTGGGTGTATTTTTCTGCCTGGGCTTGTCGATATTCTGACAACAAATAGGACATATCAAAACCCATGTCTAAATTATCCCAAGGAAGAACTTCCGTTTCTCCCCTAGTTCGATATAAATAGAAATCTTCATCAATTTTGTGTATTTTGACCGCTTGTCTCCATCCTTTTATCCCACCGTTATTTACAGCTGTAAGTAATACCGCTCCCAGGCTTCTGTCCCCCCGAGCCAGTACGCTTTGAATATACGCCTCTTTAGGATGTTCAATTAATATTTCAATTCCCTTAACCTTTTTTAACGTGCTTTGAATGTATTTTAATCTGGCCGAAACTATCTCCATGGGAGCCATAGGCAGCCATTGGAATGGTGTAAATGGCTTGGGGATAAAAGGATTAATACTTAAAGTCAACAACCCTTTACTCCCTACCCCCTCCATGTATGCCTTAATATTTCGTGCCATCCCGACAATGGCTTCTATATCCTGATCAGTCTCGCCCGGTAAGCCAACCATAATATATAACCGAACATGCGGAATACCGGCTGTTGCCGCAGCTTTTATTGCTTGATACAGGTGTTCATCACTAATCTGTTTATTAATTACTTTACGCATGCGTTCACTGCCAGCTTCCGGCGCTAACGTTATTGTTTTGTGACCGCTGGAAGCTAACGCTTCTACCAACGGTTGCGTGAGCGAATCAGCTCTAAGTGATGCAACCGACATAGTTAGACCCTGATCCAATATTATTTGACACAATTTATCAATTTCCGGATAGTCTGAAATCGCCGCTCCCATCAGCCCCACTTTTGCCCGAAACAGCTTAGCTTTTTTCACACCTTCGGTAATTTGTTTTAAAGAACGTACCCGTGGGTTACGGAAACAGTACCCGGCCATACAAAATCGGCAATGCCTGCCACAGCCCCTGGCAACTTCAATTAGATACATATCCCTGAATTCAGTATCAGCAGTTACAATAACAGTTTGACCAGGGTAGCTGCTCAAATCTTTTATATAGCGGCGTTTTACGTTAGCCGGTATACCGTCATAGCGCTCATATCGATTAATTATGCCCGCAGCATCATATATAGGCCGGTAAAATCTCGGTACATATACTCCTTCAATATTAGCTAACTTTAATAAAAGTTTTTCTCTCGACAAACCACTGTTTAAACCATCGTAATAAGTGTCTAAAAACTCATGGATTACTTCTTCCCCTTCTCCAATAATACAAGCGTCAACAAAGTCAGCCAATGGTTCAGGGTTAAACGTAGCACACGGTCCGCCAATAATAACGAGAGGATCGCCTTCTTGCCTATCGGCCGCCAACACTGGAACTTTACCTGTAGCTAATATATTAATCATATTAAAATAATCCATTTCAAATGAGACAGCAAAGGCAATCAGCGGAAATTCATACAAGGGCAACTGGTTTTCCAAACTTAATAAAGGCGTATTTGTCCGGATATATTCATTCATGATCTTTTTATCAGGCAAAAACAGCCGTTCACAGGCAGTATCGCCCCGGCTGTTTACTTGCTCATAAATAATATGCAAACCTAGATTGGACATCCCTACGTGATAAGTATTCGGATAAACAAGCGCCATTGGGCGGCGAGACCCGGGAGCATAGACCATTGTTCCTTGTTCTGCCGCCACAATTTTTTGCAGGCGTTCTTTAAGATGCCATGACATATTAATCACATCCACCATTATTGTAGTAACTATTTACCATTACAATAGTATACAAATATTTATTAAAATTATAGCAGCATTTAGGCCCAGCGTTTTTGCAAAGCATCTTCCCAGAGGACGACCTTCATAACTTTTAAAGTTGCCTTCATATCGATCAAGCGCTGGTTACGGGAACCACGAAATGCTAAACCTAAATCACGTTCAGCTTCACGGTATTGCCCATCTATAAGTATATCGGTTTGTTTAAGGAGTTGCCCTACAGCTTTATTCGTTAAGGCCATTGCCGTTAACTGTTCAAACCTAAAACCACTATACGTGACGATATCAAGCCCCAACTCTTTTAGGCGTTTTGCCAGCAGAACTAATGGTTCAGATTGCAGAAACGGTTCTCCTCCCGAGAATGTTACACCCCTTAATAACCTATTGTGAAGAACCTTTTTTTCAATATGGTTAAAAAGCCCTTCTATATCAACAACGTAACCGCCATTACTATCATGAGTATCAGGATTATGGCAACCTGAGCACCCATGTGGACAGCCCTGTACAAAAACCACCAAGCGTAAGCCTGGGCCATCAACAACGCTTTCCTCTGTTATTCCGGCAAGCCTAATTTCCATATATTTTCCCTACCTTAAATATGTCTTACTCTTTGATTTAATTCGTTCAATTTAGCGTCATTAAAGCGATCAACCGTACTAAGATAACCAGTAATCCGCCGAACCCGACGCACATTGGTAGTTCCACATGAAGGACACTCCTCAGTGTCAATTACTCCTAAATGTCCACAGCCTTCACAAAAATCAACAGGATAGTTAAAGCCAGCATACCCAAAATCACATTTTTGCATATAACGGATGATCTCTTCCAAAGCCCCTAGATTATTAACAGGCGGCGCTCCAAATTCCACATAGCTGATATGCCCCGCATTAGCATACTTGTGATATACACCTTCAATCCGAATCTTATCAAAAACACTAATCGGATAGTTAACAGGTATATGGAATGAATTCGTATAATATTCTTTATCTGTAACTCCTGGGATAATACCATATTCACGGCGATCCATTTTGACAAAGCGTCCTGATAAGCCTTCAGCCGGGGTCGCCAATAATGTATAGTTCAAATCATAATGTTCTGCTGCCCGGTCCATTTTATCCCGCATAAATGCCACAATTTCTTCACCCATAATCTGGGCTTCTTCGTTTTCCCCATGATGATATCCGGTTAAAGCAGTTAAAGCTTCAGCTAAACCAATAAAGCCCACCGAAAGAGTACCGTTTTTAATTACATCTTCAATATAATCGTTGGCTTTCAACCTGTCTGAATCAATATATAAACCCTGCCCCATTAAAAACGGCATATCCCGAACTCTTAATTTAGCCTGAACTTCAAAACGGTGGTATAACTGTTCGCAAGTCAAATCGATAAATTCGGACAAACTTTGATAGAATTTCATTAAATTGCGTTCTGCTTTAATAGCTAACCGCGGCAAATTAATGGTCGTAAAACTCAAATTGCCGCGTCCATCGGTTACTTCCGGGCCGCAACGGTTAGACATTACCCTGGTGCGACATCCCATATACCCGACTTGGTCTCCATAAGGCTTATTAAAAGATGAATCCATAAAGCTAAAAGTAGGATTAAGCCGTTGCGCCGCAACACGAATTGCTAATTTAAACAAATCATAGTTGGGATCTCCGGGGTTAAAGTTTACTCCTGCTTGAAGACGGAAAATAATATTGGGGAAAATCGGGTTTTCGCCCCGACCTAACCCCTTTTCATAAGCTAGCAGTAGGTTTTTGGTTACGGCCCGCCCAGCCGGTGAAGTATCGGTACCTACATTCAAGCTAGAAAATGGAACTTGTGCACCAGCCCGCGAATGCATGCTATTTAAATTATAGATCAATGCTTCCATAGCTTGATATACTTCTTCATTGCTGGCCTTTTCCATAAAAGGTGCCATGTCCCGGTCAAAAAAAGCAAAGGACTGCCCTCCATGCATATCATTCTGTGAACTTTGCAGAATGATAGCTGCGAGAGCAGTAGCTGACGCAGGCCGCTTAGGTGAGCGGATAAAACCATGTCCATTATTAAAACCGCTTTGCAATAGTTTGCCCAATGGAATTTGAACACATGTCAGTGTCTTTCCATAAAAGTCCAGGTCATGAACATGATAGTCACCTTTTACATGAGCTTGGGCATATTTCTCTGGAATAAGACGGTTCAAGTAGTATGCCTTGCTGGCTGCACTGGCAATCTGCAGCATTTTAGCAGATGGAGAGTTAGAAACATTGGCATTTTCCCGGCTAGTTTCTACTAAAATTTCACCAACGGCATCCATAAGCTCTGATTTAGCTTCGCGCATACGGGTACGCTTGTCCCTATGCAAAATATATGCTTTAGCTGTTTTAGCATGACCTGTCTCAATTAGCGTCTTTTCAACAGCATCCTGAACATCCTCAACACTAAATATTCCGCCATTATATCTTTGTTTTAAAAACTTTAGAACATCCAAAGTAATTTCTAACGCCAGCTGCCGATCAGCACCGCCTACTGCTTTTGCCGCTTTATAAATAGCCTCTGTTATCTTACTCTCATCGAAAGAGGCTTCCCGACCATCGCGTTTTTTTATTTTTACAAACATAACTCTTCCCCCATATTCATTTACTCTTTATGCTGAGCCTTCATAAGCATTTCAAGCTCTTGCATAAAATTATTAATGTCAGCAAATTGCCGGTATACCGAAGCAAACCGTACATAAGCTACCTGATCAATTTCTTTCAGCCTCGCCATTACAGCTTCGCCAATCTGGCGGGTAGACACCTCGCGTTCCGTATTATTACGAATCTCTTTTTCAATCTTACTAACTGCTGTTTCAATAACATCAACAGGTACTGGCCGCTTCTCACAGGCTCTTACTACTCCACCAAGCAGTTTTTTTCGGTCGAACATTTCACGGCGACCATCCTTTTTAATAACCATTAGAGGTATTTCTTCGACAACTTCATATGTAGTAAAACGGCGCGAACAAGCTGAACACTCTCTGCGCCGCCGGATTGAATTTCCTTCGTCGGCTGATCTAGAATCAATAACTTTGCTGTCAGCCACTCCGCAAAATGGACAGCGCATTTTCTCTCACTCCTTGATTAGTCTAATAGTTATGGTATAATATTTATAGTTCGTTAGACATCATACACTATATATTGTATCTAAATTATTAATATACGCCATATATTGTGCATCTCCTGCCTACAGGGGAAAATTCCACAAAAAAATCTCTAACCTGATTATTATCAGGTTAGAGATTTTTTTTAATCATGTTTAAGCTCACCAGAATTACCAGCTTCCACCAAGATCACGTCCGTGCCAATTTTATTAATCTTATCCCAGGGAATAACAATATCCTCACTTCGTCCAAATAGTCCCAAAAATTTCCCTAGCCCTGGCACTACTATGGCAGTAAGCCGGCCTGTTTCAACATTAATTTCTATATCTGTAATATTACCCATTCGTTTGCCATCGATTACATTGATAACTTCTTTCATTTTCAAATCGCTGGTTTTTAACATCCGCTCCCCCTCCTCAGCTAACACTTATCAAATATGTAGCATCAAGTTCTACAATAAGTATATGAGGGACAAGGGATATGTGTGCCTAAAATATTTATTTATTAAAAATCTCAGCTATTTTCCAACGAATCTTGGGAGCAGGTGTACCTTCAGAACTTCCAGCATCGGCAGAGGCTGTCATTGGCGCCATTGAGGCATTGCTGCCGTCGATAAAACATAAAGGTGGAAATAACACGCACCACCAATTTTGTCCTGCCGCATCTCCTAACAGGATACGAACAGCACGATAGTCACCAGCCGGCAGAATAAGGCTGCCATAGGAACGGACCGGAAATTCAAAATTCCCCAACAGTATATCAACACCATAATTTGCGCCGTTTTCAGCCAGCGTATGCTTAGCAAGCCTAATAATATCTTCTTTGTGACTTGAAATAATATTCTCAGCTTCTTTAGCATCTTGAACATCTTTTACATAAGGAGTTACATAAGCAACAACTGCATCACGCACTTTTAGCTTAAGCTTTTGGTCTTCTATACTATCGCTGTTGGCTAAAATATGCAGCCTGACATAATCACCTCGATTAGGAATAGCCGTACCGCGTTCTTGTTGGTAATATAATAGACTCCAGCCGCTAACAACAAAACAAAATAACGCAGCAACCAAGATAATTTTATTTCTAGGCAATGATTTTCTCCTCATTTTCTTTTTCCCCCATTAAAAATTAAGCTTTTTATATATATTTGCGCATATGCCCCAAAGCAGCTTTTTCCAGCCTGGACACTTGCGCTTGTGAAATACCGATTTCTTCAGCTACTTCCATCTGGGTTTTACCTTCAAAAAACCTTAACGTAAGAATATGTTTCTCGCGATCACTTAATTTGCGCAAAGCTTCTTTAATAGCCACACCTTCAAGCCAGCTTAAATCAAGATTTTTGTCATCACTAATTTGATCCATTACAAAAATCGGATCGCCGCCGTCGTGATAAATAGGCTCAAACAGCGATATAGGTTCTTGAATAGCATCAAGAGCAAAAATTATTTCTTCTCTTGGCACTTTTAATTCATCAGCAATTTCGTTAATTGATGGTTCCCGCGAGTAGCGGCTAACTAGAGAATCTCGAACTTGCAACGCTTTATAAGCAATATCCCGCATGGATCGACTTACTCTTATCGGATTATTGTCTCTCAAATAACGCCGGATTTCTCCAATAATCATGGGTACTGCATAGGTAGAAAATTTAACATTCTGTGATAAGTCAAAATTGTCAATTGCTTTCATCAGACCAATACAGCCAACTTGAAATAAATCGTCAACATACTCACCCCGATTATTAAACCGCTGAATTACACTAAGAACTAATCTCAAGTTGCTGTAAATCAGCTGTTCCCGTGCCGATTTTTCGCCCCCTTGCATTACTTCAAACAACTCACGCATTTTAGTGGCAGAAAGCACCGGGAGCTTTGCTGTATTTACACCACATATCTCAACCTTATTTACTATCATGTTGTTACCTCCCCAGTTTTTCCAAGCTACTAAAAATTTACTTACTCACACAAGCATTATTGCCATGGCTTGGAGGTTTTATACTTACTCTGGCAAGATAAGCTGTTTCTGACTAAAAAAAAGACAAAAAAAATGAGCCTTTCGGCTCATTCCATACGACTTATTTCTTTGCGTAACCTCTTTATTATCCTTTTTTCCAAACGTGATATATAAGACTGTGATATTCCGAGCATGTCAGCTACTTCTTTTTGCGTACGCTCGTTACCATCATCATTTAGTCCGAATCTAAGTTCCATGATTCTTCGTTCCCGGCCGGAGAGCTTGTTCATAGCTGTGTAAAGCAGAGTTTTATCAACCTCTTCTTCTACCGATTTATAGATTATATCATTGTCTGTTCCTAAGACATCTGAAAGTAAGAGTTCGTTTCCGTCCCAATCGATATTAAGCGGTTCATCGAATGACACTTCAGCCCTGGTTTTACTATTGCGTCGTAAATACATCAGTATTTCATTTTCAATACAGCGGGAAGCATAAGTAGCAAGTTTGATCTTTTTGATTGGATCAAAAGTATTAACCGCTTTAATAAGTCCTATCGTACCGATACTAACCAAGTCCTCTACACTAACTCCGGTATTTTCAAATTTTCTAGCAATATAAACAACAAGCCGAAGATTACGTTCAATAAAAATACTTTTGACAGACTTATCACCCTTTTGCAGGCGGTTAAGCAAAAAAACTTCTTCGTCACTTGATAAAGGCGGTGGCAAAATTTCCGCACTACCCACATAAAATACTTCATCCGGTTTGAGCCAACCAATCGCCTGAAGAAAAGACACTAATTTAAGCTTAATATATAATTTAACTATCGGCCAGGTAATGCGCATACACCCGCCTCCTTTGTAGTATTAAATCTATTAATAAGCGCAGGATGCAAAAGAGCCTGACAGTCGCTGCCATTACCAAATACGCCGTCATAGAGACCAATTAAAACCTCTGACGTATAAGCTAATCCCTCTTCAGTCATCACTGTAATACTATCTGGTCTAAAACCCAATAACATACTCTTACCACCAACTGATTGGCAAGGTATAATTTCTACCCGAGCCAGCCAGGATAAATCCTTGCATTCATCAAGTCTAGCAAGCCATACTTCTGAACTGTTTGCTGTTAAATAGGAAGCGACTTGTGAACTTACCAAATTTAGTGCCGATTGCCAAGCCAAAAGAACCACCGGTTTGCGTCCTAACAACGAATAAAGGCCATTGCCGGTATCCATCATGCCAACAATCTCTTCGCATCGCCCGTCGTACTCAATTTTGGCACGATAAAAAGTCTTTCGTCGAAACATACTGCTAAGCATTCTTCTAGCCAAAAATACAAGAAGCGTTACTGCAACGGCACTTCCTACCGCCAATGTTTTCCACGATATTTGAATAGTACTGCCTGAATAATAAGGGCTTTCGCTTTGAATAAAATACAGCCAACCTAACGTTGCTCCGCCTAGTGCAAAAGATACGATAAAAAAAACACCTACAAGTATTATAGTTGTTCTGACCGGTCTACGACCAAAGGCGGCCAAAATAAGTGCTACCGAAACTATTAACTTCCCCGCAGTACCATATAATATTTTTAGCTCAGGAAAAATGCCAAGCAAGACATACATGCTACCTGCTAATGCCGCCAAAAATAACCGATGCCAGCGGAAAGAAATCCCTGCAGCATACGCCGTAACTGCCAAGATAATGCTGTTCATTATAAAGTTTACAACTAATACTACATCAGCATAGATATACACAATGGCATGCCCTTCTTATTTGGGTATTAATATCATAATAGTATTTTATACATAGCAATATATGCACTTGATTTAACCACTATTCCATTATAACAAGTAAACAAATAGAATAATGTAATTTTTTGCCAATCAACTAATTCAAAAAAAGACAAGAAAACATGGCTTACACCAAGCCCCGAGAAAGTAGAAGATACTGGTGCCCTTACCCAGGCGTAAGTCGGGATTTGTATTAAAATATAAAAAATCCCCGGCTCAAAATTTGAACCAGGGATTCTACTTTCTTTTTTATCGGCGCATCCAAGCTGGAATATCGAGATCCCGACCTTTAAACGGCTCTATCACCGGAGCCTCTGTTTTTCCTTCCCCGGTTTTAAACGGCTTAGGATCAAAACCAGTTGCAATTACGGTTACTCTTACTTGGTCTTCAAAACGTTCGTCGATAGTTGCGCCAAATATGATAGTTGCCTCCGGGTCAGCAGCCTTGGCAATAATATCAGCCGCTTCATTAACCTCAAATAATGTAGTATTAGGACCACCAGTGAAGTTAAGGAGAACACCTTTAGCTCCATCAATTGACATTTCTAACAACGGGCTCTTGATTGCTGCCTCTACTGCTGCTATTGCTCGGTTATCGCCTGTACCAAAACCAATACCCATCAATGCTGATCCAGCTTCACTCATGATGGTTTTGACATCAGCAAAGTCAAGATTAATTAGAGCAGGAACAGCAATTAAATCAGAAATACCCTGTACACCTTGCCTAAGCACATCGTCAACAATTTTAAATGCATCCATAATCGGGGTACGTTTATCGACAACTTGCAGCAAACGGTCATTAGGAATAGTAATTAGCGTATCTACTTTTTCTTTTAGTTTAGCAATTCCTCTTTCAGCCTGAAGCTGACGTTTCCGACCTTCAAAATTGAATGGCTTAGTAACAACACCAACAGTTAACGCGCCTACCTCTTTGGCACATTCAGCGACTACAGGAGCTGCGCCGGTTCCCGTACCGCCTCCCATGCCAGCTGTAATAAATACCATATCAGCGCCTTTTAGAACCTTTATTATATCCTCACGGCTTTCCTGAGCTGCTTTTTCACCGATATCCGGGTTGGCACCAGCGCCTAAACCTTTAGTAAGCTTTTCACCAATCTGAATACGATAGGTAGCCTCGGAACCAATTAATGCCTGAGCGTCAGTATTTACAGTAATAAACTCTACACCTTGCAGCCCGGCTCCAATCATACGATTGACCGCGTTGTTGCCACCGCCACCCACGCCTATAACCTTTATCGAAGCAAACTGATCTAAGTCCATGTCAAATTCCAACATTACTAAGTTTTCCCCCTTAACATCTATCAAATTTTCAGTAGTCTTTTTGCTTTATGGATAAACAAGTTCCAGGGACTACGCTCGGAAACAGGCGTGTGCGCCGAAACACGGGCACCGTGGTTTATAAGGCCATAGCACACAGTATTAGCCGGATGTGCATATTCAGCAGCCAGCTTAGTAGGACTAACAGTTTCAGCATGTATCTGAAAAACTCTAGCTACGCAAGCAACCATACTCGGCATTATCCCTGAACCACCAGTTAAGTAAATACATTCAGCCCCTTGACTCTCAGGTAGGTGCTTATCTAACAACGGCTTAAGATATTCATACACCAGAGATACAATTTCTTCTACTCTGCTTTCAATAATATCATACAAGAAGTCAAAAGGTATATTCTTATCTGTAGTTCCATAGTCATTGCAATCTAAGATCACTCCTTGATTGCGTAAATCGGGAGATAATCGGGAGTAATAGCGCTTAATCTCTTCAGCATGAGCCCAATTAACGCTTAATCCTTGCATTAAATCATTTGTTATGTAATCACCGCCTAAGGGTAAAGAAGCAGAAAAGCAGAGATTACCGTTAGCGTAAATAACAAAGTCAGCAGTACCTGCACCAATATCCATAAAAACAAAACTATTCGGACGATTGGGCAGTTCTTTTTTTATTGCTTCAGCAGCTACAATATTACTGGCTACAACCCCCTGTATGCTAATGTCGTTCCCAGCCAATGCATTAGTAAGTTCCTGAATCACTGCCTTAGGGGCTGAAACAATATGAGCTTCCACCTCAAGGGCTTCGCCTGGGTGAACAGCAGATTCCCGTACCGGAAACACATGTAAAACGTCATTTTCATTATTAGTAACGGCAAAAACTGCAGCTTGGCAAGCTCGATCAATATCTAGTTGAGTAATTGTCCCGGACAGAGGTGACGCAATGCTACCAATACTATTTTGAGCGCTAAGCGTTGAGCCACTTATTCCTAAATACACACAGTCGGTATTCTTGCTATCAGAAGCCATAACAACACAATCTACTGCTTGTCTTATAGAATGCGCCAAAGCGTTACAATCAGTAATAACTCCTCTGGTATATCCTTCCGTTGGAGCAGTTCCACTACCTAAAATCTCTACTCTGCCATCGGCTTGTGGTCTCCCGGCAAACACTTTGACCATACCTGTGCCAACATCAATAGCTAATATAGTTTTTCTGTTCATAATTCCCTCGCAGCACAGTATTATGTTTCTTCCCAATAGTTTCAACAAAAGTAGCATTTTCCCTTTTTTTTT
>CAZCEN010000068.1:0-13414 GCA_964497205.1 uncultured Sporomusaceae bacterium | reverse complement strand
TGAATTTGGCTAATGATGTCGACAATATGCTTGATTCCAGGATTGCTATGCTAAGGACAATAAGTCAACTGCCGCAGATTCAAAGCATGGACCCTGCACAGCAAACCCCGATTTTGCAAGTAGTAAAACAACAAAATCCTGATTTTTCGGCCGTTGTCACTGTTGCACCGTCAGGACAGCAAATCGCGCGGGATTCGGGTAAGTTGATCAGTATAGCCGACAGGGATTACTTCCAGGCTGTTATGAAGGGGAAAGATATAGCTGTCAGTGAAGTGCTGATTTCGAAAGCCACCGGTAAACCGGGCATTTTTATTTGTCTGCCAATTAAAAATGCGCGAGGCAGTTTGGTTGGTACTATTTTTGCGAACCTTGACTTAGCCGATTTGGGAACGAAAGCAGCCGCTGTAAAAATAGGTAATACCGGCTATGCTTATATCACCGACTATACAGGCAAAGCTATCGCTCATCCACTTAAAGAATATGTTGATAACCAGACCGATCTGACACAGATATTGCCTGTACAGAAGGCCATTGCCAAGGAAACGGGGAGTGTGGCTTATACCTTTGAGGGTCAGCAGAAACTGGCCGGGTATACGTTTGTGCCGACAACAGGCTGGGGCGTTGTCGTGCAGGTGGCCGAGACAGAAGCGCTGGCCAATGCCCGGACCAATTTGATGGTATCTGGTGGATTAGTAGCTGCAGCCGTCATATTGGTCATTGTTGCTGCCCTTTTTATTGCCCGTTCTATTACCAGACCGATTGCCCGCCTTGTTGGCAGTACGCAGGCAGTAGCTGCGGGCGACCTGTCGCAGAGCTTGCCGGTAGAAAGCAAGGATGAAGTAGGACAATTATCGGAAGCGTTTAACGCGATGACCGGCCAACTAAAAAGTTTGATTAAACAAATAACCGCTAACGCGGAACTCTTGGCAGCTTCTAGCGAAGAACTTACCGCCAGTGCGGCGCAATCAACGCAAACCGCTAATCAGGTTGCGGTCGCCATTGCCGATGTGGCTCAAGGTGCTGAGGAGCAAATGACAACGATACTTACTACTTCGGCGGCGGTAGAGCAGATATCGGCAAGCACCCAACAGGTAGCCGCCAATGCCAATGAAGTGGCAGCTCAGTCAGTGGAGGCCGCCCATAAGGCTAAACAGGGCGACGAAGCGGCGGTTAAAGCGATTGAGCAAATGAACTTTATCGAAAAGACGGTTAACACTTCTGCTCAAGTTGTGGCAAACTTAGGGGAACGTTCCAAGGAAATCGGTCAGATTGTCGATACGATTTCCGGTATTGCCGGACAGACCAACCTTCTGGCTCTTAACGCGGCCATTGAGGCTGCCCGGGCGGGTGAACAAGGGCGCGGGTTTGCCGTCGTAGCCGAAGAGGTGCGGAAACTGGCTGAACAGTCGCAGGAAGCCTCTAAGCAAATTGCAATGTTAATCGGTGAAATTCAGGGAGAAACGGATAAAGCTGTTGACGCGATGAATAATGGAACCCGTGAAGTTAAGCTAGGAGCCGAGGTTGTTACTTCTGCCAGTCAAGCCTTTAAGGAAATTGTCGGTTTAGTAGCAGCGGTATCTGAGCGAATTAAGGAGATATCAAGCGCTATCCAGCAAATGGCCAGCGGCAGCCAGCAAGCGGTAGGGTCGGTCAAGAAGATTGAGGCGATTAGCCGGCAGGCGGCCGGGGAAGCCCAGACTGTTTCGGCGGCTATGCAAGAGCAAACTTCAACAATGAATGGCATCGCTTCAGCCAGTGAGAACTTAGCGATGCTGGCGCAGGAACTGCAATCTGCGATTAGTAAGTTCCACGTGTAAGAAAGAGCATAGTAAAGCCTCCTAAAGTTGGGTAATTCTTAACCCTGCAATAGGAGGCTTTTTTTTGCTTTATCTTCCCAATTTGGTTTCTAATGCAGCTCCTTGTTAGCAAGCTTTCTCCCGGAATTACCTTGCCCGGGACGTTCTTCAAACAATTTACTAAACGGTAAGAACACAGAAAACTTAGTTCCCCGGCCTACCTGGGAATCTACCTGGAGTGTACCCCCCAACATTTCGGTAAGATTTTTTACATGAGCCAGGCCTAAGCCGGTAGACATTTTGCCGGTAGTTTCGGAATATTTCGTTGAGTAACCAGGTACAAAAATAAGTTCAATATCTTCAGCCGGAATACCGTGGCCATTGTCCTCAACACTAAATATAACCTGATCGCCGGTCCTTATTTGGCTGACAATTATTACACCATATTCACCACATACTTCAATCGCATTAATAATTAAGTTATTCAAAATGGATACAAGCATATAGTGCTTATCGGTTACAAAATCGTCATCATACTTGTAGATAATCCGGATTTTCTTGGTATCGACATTTAAGAAACGAACTGTATTTTGCTCGATGATATAAAAAATTTCCGAGATGTTCATGCCGCTCTCTTTGGCTGAGGGAGTTACAACATCTTCAATTCCTTTGATAACGCGGTAATAGTCTTTCTTAACCTCGTGGATATCTTTGGCAATTTTTAAGGCCCGCTCGGAGGATGGACTTATCTTTGTAATTTCCAAGGCTAAGGTATCCAGTTCCTGAAATAGCAAGAAACTTTCCTCCATAACCTCTTCAATATCCTGCGATGATTTTTGCAGAAAATATAATTCCGTCTTTATTTTGGCAAATACCATAACGAGCTGCGTATATCGCTTTAACCGGTCTTCGGCCATAATAAACATCCGGTATTGTTTTAGCGCATAATATCCATAGACTGTAAGGATGGAGCGAAAAACAGCCACTCCGACGAGTGAAGTAAAAAAGCCTACCGACTCACTGATGCTAAAGGTGTGACGGAAATAGAGCTCTACCAGATTACTGACAAAATCGATGAAACTTAGTTTTAGGATCATTACAGGGATATTTCTAAGACTGCCGCGAATCCGGAATACCTGAAAACCAAGGCCAAAAATAATATAATAGCAGAGGACAGGCAAGCTTAACATTAGGCTTTTATATAAAGTGGCATCACTATCCGCAACCGTATAGAACAGGACCCGGGAACCCATAATCAGTACTGCGCTCAGGCTGGCGGTAGTTATGACCGAAAGCCGGGGAAAATACAATAACAAAATAGACAGCATGGTAACGCCAAACGTAAAGCGGAAATGATTATCAAAGGGGTGAACAGACAAGGCACTGGTTAATCCCACTAAAAATACGGTATTCAAAAGTAAATAGTATTGGGCGTACTTTTTCCGCCTTAATGTAAACACCATATCACCTTACCCGTTTGTAATAAAGAGTAGTCCTTCAACAAACTTTTTTACGTTAACCTTACCATGGTATTTGCTTTTCTGATTAATAAAATCCATCTCGTTACGTACTTCTTTGAAGTCAAATAAGGATGAATTGTAGGCTTCAAATCTTTCGTTATAATAATCTTCAATCCCAATGTTTGCCGTATTCTCTAACGCTTTAGCGATCGTCCGGCGCACCCGTTGTTCAATGGTGCGGACATCCTGATTGGATTGAAGAGCGAGATGCTGAAAAATTTGCGATAATTGGTAATCAACCTTGTCGTCCTGAATATATTTTTCGACTATCTGCACCATCTTAAAAATATCCTGGGTTCCTTTCTCGCCAAGGATTCCGAGCTCAGAGAATATTTTATATATTTTCGTTTTTTGCATACTATTATAGTCTTTATTACCATTCGCAGGAGAAGTATTTGAATACTGAGACGTTGTTTTGCAGATTTGAGACATCGCTTGCCGGATATTGCGGTTATCCAGCACCTTGTTGACTATAAATACGATTTCCAGTACGTTAATAGGTTTGTGAATAAAGAATTCGATACCGCTTTGGTAAGCCTGGGTTACCAGCTTCTCACTGTTGGCCTGAGAAATCATAATGAATGCCGTATCTTCGCAAAACGGGCGAACGGCATTTAATATTTGTATACCATTCCGGCCAGGGAGTAATAAATCAATAAAAACAATATCAGGTTGATGCTCACGAATGAGTGCTTCGGCTTGTTCGCCTTCCTCACATTCGGCCAGAACAATCCCTAAATCATGTTTCTTTATTATTTTTTTTATAATCTCACGAATGCCAATATCATCGTCAACTATAATGAATGATGTCATCCACAAGCCCTACTTTCTTTATACTGTCTGGATGCCGGAATACCGGTTAGAATAAGTTTCAAATGCATCCTGCAACATGAATCCGCACTATTGTTTCTTAATTATAACATAAAGTTGAAATACGTTATGGAACTCTACAAGTAGTCCCCGGTAGACGACGAGTAAGACAGAATCAATATCGAACTATTGATCCTGCCTTATTCTAAAACGCGACATTATTAGAGGTTATCAGTCATAACTAACCAGATAGCCTTGTTGAAGTCTATCTTCAGGAAGTTCATTCTCCCAACGGGCAACAACAACGGCTGCAACACAGTTGCCAATCAAATTGCACCCCGTCCGGGCCATATCCAGAACACGGTCAACTCCCATCAGTAAGGCCACGCCCTCCATCGGCAGCCCGAGAGAAGCAGCGGTTCCGGCTACAACGATAAATGAGCCGCCCGGCACACAGGCAATTCCTTTGGTTGCCAGCATAAGTGTCAGCATAATCATGATTTGCTGCCCTAAAGTGTAATCAACATGGTATATTTGGGCAATAAACATCAAGGTTAAGGCGCTGTATAAGGTACCACCGTCCAAATTAAAGGTATAGCCTGTCGGCAATACAAAGGTAATAATGTGCTTGGGCACACCTAGTTTTTCCAAGTTCTGCATGGCAACCGGAAGGGCCGCTTCACTGGTGGTTGTCGTAAATGCCAGAATAGCAGGTTCCTTTATCACTCTTAGTAAATGCCGAATATTTACTTTTGTGACAACAGCAACGAACGTAAAGAGAATTACGAGGAATATAAACAGTGCAAAATAGAGACTGAATACAAGTTTACTTAACGGAATCAGCATAGCAAGACCGTATTTTCCGGTTGTAAACGCACATAATGCGAATACACCGTAAGGCGCAAGGTTCATAACATAGAAAGTGAATTTGAACATAATCTCTGCCAGGCTGGTTGCTAATTTTACGACCGGTTCGCCTTTTTCCCCCATGGCAGCTGCCGCTATGCCAAAGAAAGTAGAGAAAAATACGATTTGCAGCATATCGCCACGGACCATGCCGTCCACTATATTCGTGGGAACGATGTTTACTACCGTTTGCATAAAATCGATACTTTTACTAGCCATTTGCTGAGCCGCCGAAGCATCGACCCCGCTCAGCACGACACCATTACCTGGTTGAAAATAATTTGCAAAACACAGGCCGACCGCTAACGCGAGTGTAGTTGCAGCCTCAAACCAAATCGTAGCTTTCAACCCCAGTTTGCCGAGTTTCTTAAAGTCTCCTGTCCCTGCAATGCCCATGACCAGTGCACTAAAAATCAAAGGTACGACAATCATCTTTATCATGCGGATAAAGATATCCCCAAGGGGTTTTAACGCCGCTCCATAGGTTGGAAAGAAATGCCCGAAAACAAAACCTAGAAACATGCCGATCATGATTTTGCTGCCTAAGCCTAATCCTTTTTTTGCTTCTGCCATAATAATTTCCCCTCCCTTAACTATGCATATACTTTTCTTGGATGTTCTTGATAGGACGCCATATCAAGCAGCTCAAACTCACAGTTCGTGATATCCATTATTTTATTGGCGATCCGTCTTACTTTGTCTACATCGGCAGAAAAGCATAGCCGGCTATAGCCCTGTCCGTTCGTACGCAACAGGCCTGCTTTTTCTAACAGGTTTTTTACTTTAATGGCTGTTTCTTCTGCCGGATCCACCAGATACGCTTGCCCGATAATTCTGCTAATAACCGGTGCCAGCATCGGATAATGCGTGCACGCTAAAATCACAGCATCCACTTTTGCGTCTTTCAGTGGAGAGATATAGTCTATGGCCGCTGTCTCTACGGCTTCGTCATCAAGATGTTCGTTTTCCACCAAACTGGCAAACTTGGGACAGGCGATGGGGAAAACTTTTACCTCGGGATTGCGCGTCACCACTTCGGAAACATGTTTGCCGCTCCGGATGGTGGTTTGTGTGGCAAGTACGCCGATACGGTTGTTTTTTGTCATTCCCAGTGCGCTGAGAACACCTCTGCCCATACCTACAATTTCAAATGGATACGTATGCTCAAGCTTTTCCAACAATACCGTAATGGTATTACAGGCCGATACCGCCACTTTCACATGGTTGTCTTGCATGAACGACAGTATTTCATCGACATATTGCAAAATCTCCGCTTCTGAGCGTGGACCATAGGGATTCCGTTTGCTATCACCAAAATAGATTATATTTTCTGTAGGTAGCATGTTTCGCAATTGACGAAACACTGTGAGCCCGCCGACACCTGAATCAAATACGCCAATGGGTAAATTTGCGTCCATTGTTAATCCCCTTCCTGATGTGTTTTGCCAACCAGCTGGTGTTGATGCTACCTGAAGTATATCTGGCAACATACAAAAAAACTTCAAAATCAAACAGCAGAACATAGTTATTGACTGAATTTTCTTTTAAGAGTGTCTGTTACAATAGCAGAGAAGGGGAGCGGTCTTAGTCACACAATTAGAAAAAGCCCGAACTACTGTGCAATTTATTGCGCAGTGGTTCGGGCTTCACGATTAGAATGAATCTATCATTTAACTGTTTCTTTGTAAATGAAAGGCCATTTGTCAAAAAAAGTATTAAAGTAAAGGAATACCATCAGTAAGGCAAACTGTCCTGCTAATAAGCCCATTACTGGAAATCCCATTCCTAAATCATTGCCGGCAAAGGGTAGCAGTTTGTAAACTTCCAGCCATGTAAAACCGAAAATAGTTCCGAGTCCAAGCCATATACCCACACGAAGCAACACGCGACGACCAGTGCTTGGTTCGGTTTCCGCTCCGGGATAGTCGTCAAACAAGTGATGCCAGCACAACATGGTAACAATTAAAGAGAGTTCCAGCGATGCGGCTGTTATATAGGGGTTCACACCAGGATTAATATGGAAAGTGTTAATCAGAGTAACATATACCATCGGAGTTAGATAGCCACCACATAGCAAAGCTACTGCTAAGCCTATAAGTCCCATCCAAGGCTGTTTGCTGGTAAACAGCTTATATGGATAGCCTTCGCCGCCTTCGGCCGGAATCAGAAACCAGAAAATAAATCCTTGACAGAAGGCCAGCACAGCCGGCCAAGAGCCTAGCGGTTGGTCGGTAACAGCGTGTCCGCCCAATTGAAAATGCATAAAGCTGGGTACAAACATAGCCATCCAGATCAACAAAGCAAAGAATGAACTTGTCATCATTACTGCCAGCCCGTCAAGGGGCGGTTTTAAGTTACCGGCCCAGGGCCGTTTTTGAAAAAGGGATACAAAAGGTATTTGCGCTATAATGACAGGTAATACATAGAAATTAGAAGCCTCCCATGCTTCCAGGGCCAAATGAACTTCTTCCGCACTTTTAGGAGCAAACATGAGAATGAGATTAAAGGGCTTCCACCATATGCCAATGAAAGATATCACAAGTAAATAAGCTGCACTACCACAAAGGAAACTGAGAAAGGTGTACCAAATTCCGGCACCGGGTTGAAGGGCAGTCCACTTGTATTTTCCGTAGTTACCAAATATTAATGTCTGCCAAATCCAGGCGCTAATGCTACACCAGAAAAAAGTGCCCTCAGCAAATGTGGCTATAAATTTTTTCGCTACCGCCGGTTCAACTGCCTGTAAACCTACGGCGGCCGTAGACGTAATAATGGCTTTTGCCGCCATAGCCCAAACAGGCCAGTAAATCAGGGCGTATACAAAGCAAAGGATGACACCCGCAATTCCCATAGTCAGCTTATTGTCAAAACGTTTTTTTATGGCATAATCCATGCATTATCCTCCTACTATTATAAAATCAACGGTCACTTCCTTTAATTTTGGCAACTGCCGAACCAACAACCATTTTTAACACTTCAGATGCCCCGACACCGATATCAAGCAGTCTTGCATCCCGGGCATACCGCTCTACCTCATTGTACTTCATATAACCGTGGCCGCCGAATATCTGCACAGCCTTATGGCAAACTTCATTAACCATTTCGGCGACAAAAAGTTTGGCCACCGAGGTATCTAGTGCGTAATCCTTGCCGCTGTCTCTTTTCCTGGCCGTTTCGGCTACCAATAAGTTAGCCGCCTCCAGTTTAACATACATATCCGCCAGCATTTCCTGAACTGCAAACAGGGAAGTCAGTGGCTTGCCAAAGGCGCTTCTCCGATTAGCATACTTAGCGGAAGCTTCGAGAGCCGCTTCGGCAATTCCCAGCCCCATGGAGGCCATGCCCAGGCGTCCGCCTACCAAACCGTACATAGCAATTTTAAAGCCTTCATTGACATTCCCCAACAGATTGTCGGGGGGGATTACACAATTTTCAAATTGAAGTCCTGTGGTATATGAGCTCCTACAACCCATTTTTTCTTCCGGATTACCAATCGTAAAACCAGGCCTGCCTTTTTCGATGACAAACATGCTAATGCCTTTGGCCCCGGCCTCGACATCTGTCTTAAAAGCGACAAAATACAGATCGGCTAAGCCCCCGTTAGTACAAAAATATTTAGTCCCGTTTAAAAGCCAGCCGTCGTCTGTCTGAGCGGCGGTTGCCTTAATTGCGGCGGCATCAGAACCAGCCTGGGCTTCGCTGACCGTATAGGCCGCAACTTTTCGGCCCTGCAGCAGATCAGGCAGATAGAGGTGTTTTTGCTCCTCGGTACCAAATTTCAGGAGTGCATCAATTGCCATCCAATGCACATGAAGGGTTAGTGCTACCCCCGGACTGACTTTAGCAATTTCTTTGGCTACTTGGTGGGTAGTGACGGAATCATACCCACCCCCGCCATAGGCAGGGCTATAATTCATACCGAAAAAACCCAATTCGCCCATTATTTCTAAAAGCTCGGTAGGGAACCGGCCGTTAGCATCCAATTCTTTAGCAATGGGCTGTAGATGGTTCTTGCAAAACAGTATTGAGTTTTCAATAATATTGCCACTTGCGGGATTATCCATATGGCTCATAAAGCTCCTTTCGCGTGTTGATGGAGAGGCCTGCCGGACAGACCTCTCTATATAAACATGCCAACTATAAATTCATTTCACAGAATGTGTCGGCAACAATAAAGTCGGCCTCAGTACACGCTTTAATTTCTTCTAAGGTCACACCAGGAGCATGTTCTTTTAAAATGAGGACATTTTCCCCAACAGCAAAAACCGCTTTATCTGTAATAATAGTTTTAACGCAACTTTTGCCGGTCAGCGGCAAGGTGCATTTTTTTAGAATTTTAGAAGCGCCGTCTTTGTCGGTATGCATGAGGCAGGCAACTACTTGTTCCGTACCGTAGCATAAGTCCATGGCCCCGCCAATTCCGGGCCACCATTTTCCATTACGCCGTACCGCCCAATTGGCGATATTTCCTAACTGATCCACTTCCAAGGCGCCGAGCACTGTGATGTCCAGAACTCCACTTCGCATGGCTCCCAACGAAGTAGCCAAATCCATAATGGCGGCTCCAGGCATCAGTGTAACAGGTTCTGAACCGGCGTTGGTCATATCGGCGGAAGCTTTTGAGGCGATCGGTCTAGGTCCGACGCCAAAGACACCATTTTCCGCATGAAACATGACCTGAACGCCTTCCGGCAAATAATTAGATGCCTGCGTCGGCATACCAAATCCTAAATTCACAAGTTGTCCGTCTTTAAATTCTTGTGCGACACGTTTGGCTATTAATACTCTCGGATCCATGTCAGTCCCTCCTAAAATGTTTATTTTTCAGGGGTCAATTTCCCAATCTTCAGCCAGTGCTGACGGTAAATATCATCATGTTGTTCTAAACTTAAGCCCTTAACCACCGCTTGCACAAATGGCGCCGGTGTCCCAACCCGTTCCGGTGGAATAGTACCAACAGGAACAATTTCTTCGACCTCGGCAATTGTATAGTCGCAAGCCATCGCTACCATTGGATTGCAATTTGTGCTGGTCTGCCGATACTCGAGATTACCCATTTCATCGGCACGCCAGGCTTTGACAAGTCCAACGGGTGCTCTCAGTGCTGCTTCCACAAAGCACTTGATACCGTTTACTTCAATGATTTGTTTTGGCTCTGTCATCTCGGGAAACAGTTCAGGATCATCCAGTATGCCTACACCAACCGGGACAAGTACGCCGCCAAGCCCCATGGCACCTGCCCGCACTTTCTCGATCCAGGTCCCCATCGGGTAAAATTGTTCCACTTTCAGGTTGCCTTTCAGATACTCCTCTGTGGATTCCAGCGTTGTACCAACATGACTGGAAATAATCTCGCGCACCAAACCATTCTTATATAACATGGCTCTGCCAAACCCACTTAAGCCCGGCTCATTCGTAATTAGCGTTATGTCCTTGATTTGATGCTTGATTAGCCACTCGATGCAGCAAGTTGGTTCACCGGCCCCGACAAATCCTCCCATCATAATGGTTGCGCCACTTTTTGGAATGGAACTGAGTGCTTCATCAATGGACTTGACTTTATTAGTAAATTTAGACACTTACTTTCCCTCCTTCAAATATCAATCTTTTGTTGGATGAAACTGATGGCCATCAGTGTTTTCATACAATTGCAATAACTATGCCAACTCATGAATTTATCTGCAGTATTTTTACCGTAAAGAAAAATGGTTTGACGGCGAGCCGTCAGAGAAGCGAAGCTTTTCTTATTTTATCCGGTTCTGCGGAACTTAAAATTGACGTTGCAGCCAAAAAAAACAGCCCGTGGTTTTCTAGCCACAAGCTGTTTTACCGTATCGATAGGAGACAGGTGTACACAAAGAATACACCTATATTCCTAGTCTTCCTATTTTTTTATATAATACCGAACGCTGCATATTCAGTGTTCGTGCCGCTTGCGCCTTGTTTCCCTTTGCCTGTTCCAAGGCACTTATAATCAAATCCCGCTCGGTCTCCTGAATGCAGCCCCGGAAACCAATATCAGAACTTACCGGTGTGGAGGTATTCTCTTCTTCCCATGGCCTTACAGGAATGTTGCGAATATCAACGATGTGGTCATCGCTCCAGTTGATAGCCTGCTCTAAGCGGTTTTCCAATTCCCGCACATTCCCTGGCCAACTATATTTTTTCATTATTTCCAGAGATTCTGGGGAAACGCCTGCGGCATCGGCACCAATTTTGTGATTTATCCGTTGAATTAAGGCATGAATAAGCAACGGTAAATCCTCAATTCTTTCCCGCAAAGCAGGCATCTTGATTTCCAGTACGTTTAGGCGGTAATACAGATCTTCGCGAAAACGCTTTTCTTTCACCAGTTGTATAAGGTCGGTGTGTGTGGAGGCCATGACCCGCACGTCCAGTTTGGTCGGGGTCGTAGCCCCGATTCGCCAAACTTCCCGGTCTTGCAGTACTCGCAGTAATTTTACCTGCATGAATAATGGCATATCGCCGATCTCATCCAGTAAAATAGTGCCACCGTCAGCCAACTCAAATTTCCCGGGCTTTCCGCCTTTTTTAGCCCCGGTAAAGGCGCCATCCACATAACCGAACAATTCCGATTCAAGAAGATTTTCCGGAATAGCGCCGCAGTTTACACTGATAAATGGCCCTTCTCTTCGAACAGAGCGGGTATGAATGGCCTGCGCAATGATCTCTTTACCAGTACCACTCTCGCCGGTAATGAGTAAGGTGGAACTGGTCCTGGAAGCTCGCCGGGCCAATTTCTTTACATATAACATGGGTGAAGTTTCACCAATAATATCCCGGCAAGTACAAAGCGTGGTTTTTATACTGTTTTCCGGTTTGGCAGGGCGGGATACTTTATTCATAATTTCTTTGGCAGTACTTTGGTCAGGAAACAATGTCTTAACCATAGCTCCTACCGTCCGCCCATCCTTTTTTAAAGGAAACCGCGCCACTAAAAATTCTTTGGCGTTAATTGACAAGGTTTCGCCCCATATGGAATAGCCCTGACCGACTGTCTCGAACAAGCGACAGGTAGGAATGACATCCCACACCTTTTTGCCGATAACATCCTGTTCAGCCCGGTTTAGAATTTCCAAAAAAAATGAGTTGGCAAAAAAGATGGTGCCGGTTTCGTCAATTGCCATGCTTCCCTCAAAAGGATTATCCAGAATCATCTTCAACTTTACATATGACTGCTCAAAAGTTATCGTTTCCATTCCCAGCGCTCCTCCCGGTAGTTCTTTACGGAGTCTCCTTTTACTACACTATTAACGATTTTAATTATCAAAGTGTCTTTAATAGCTACACTTATCATATCGTTGGCAGAGCAGCTTGTCTACAGTAAATTCATGTTACCGTTTACGGTTTACGAACCGGTACATGGCTTTCAATGTAGAATATCCTTTTCCTTCACGTTTACTCACGCGCAGTACATACTGTTTCAGATCACGTAGTTTATACCTGACCCGCTGCGCTTTGTATTTAGCATATTGATACACCCGCATTGCCTTTAGCTTGCTAAGTAACCGGTTTTTTAGCATAACTGCCTTCTGGTAACCGGCAGCAAACCAGCGCAGCGTCAATAATGCAGGTAATGCTACCTTAGCATACCATACAGTCAATGCGGCTCCGCATAATTCGCCGGTAATCAGCAAAGGCGGTCCATATATACGGCCTTGGCTAATCCAATACAGGGAAAGAAATTTAATGCTGGAAAATAAGATTAGTTTTACGGAGTAGATGGCAAACAAAGTATACGGGTTGCGCTTATGCAAAAATTTCTCTATTCTCTGCAGAATTCTCCAGTTTGAAACACGCTCTACTAACGGTTTTACTACAGTTTCAAGAAATTCTTCCAGCAAAACATAGAGAGCTACTAAAAAAATAAGCGGTGATATAACTAAAGATCGAACCCAGCGTCTACATCTGAATTCTTTGGAATACATATATTCATTCCCCTTTAACCATAACTTAACGACAAGTCCTTCTTCTTACATGCTTTCCAAAATAGTATTAACATTTTTCTCTTATTAGCTGCTGTTACTATAGTAATTTAGAAACAGGTATTCTGCAATCATTCGTATTACAAGCTGTGCAAAAAAAAAGAACTACTGCTAAGAATATATTCCTATAAAAAACAAAAGGGGCTGCTATGAGCAGCCCCTTGACTCTTAGTTTTCCGGTGGCAGCGGTACCGTGTTGGCTGCATGCGGCATAACCGTAATGGTATAATCTTTGCGTCCTAATTTTTCCTCGGCAATTGCCAGGGCTTCTTCCAGGGTGGTAGCTGCAATCATTCCGGCTTTCTCAACAAATGCTTTGTTTTCAGGGAGGGTAACAATAATGTGCGGCACTTTTTTGCACATCAGACCGGTTTTG
>CAZCEN010000067.1:5569-13461 GCA_964497205.1 uncultured Sporomusaceae bacterium | reverse complement strand
AATCAGGTACTAATTTAGCTGCATACGCTAACGCATGTGAGCTTTCCAGTGCCGGTATAATACCTTCCGTTCTGCTTAGCAGGTAAAAAGCATCAATTGCCTCTTTGTCAGTAATTGCAACATATTGGACGCGGCCGCTGTCTTTGAGGTAGGCGTGTTCGGGTCCGATTCCCGGGTAATCAAGTCCTGCGGATATTGAATATACCGGCAGGACTTCGTTGTTTTCATCCTGTAAAACATAACTCTTAAAACCATGCAGGATGCCTTTAGTTCCTAACGTTAGTGTTGCCGCATGATCCTTTGTATCTAAGCCTCTGCCGGCGGCCTCTACGCCATATATTTTTACACTCTCATCATTGACAAACGCGCTAAACATCCCAATTGCATTACTGCCGCCGCCAACACAAGCAATAACATGATCAGGCAGGCGTCCTTCCAGTTCTAACATCTGACTACGGGTTTCATTGCCGATACATTCCTGGAAATCACGGACTATTGTGGGGTAAGGATGCGGGCCGACTGCCGATCCGAGAAGATAAAAGGTGTCGTTAGCATTGGCGACCCAATAAGTAAGGGCTTCGTCAACCGCATCTTTTAACGTTTTAGTACCGCTTTCGACGGAAATTACTTCAGCGCCCAGCATTCTCATCCGAAAGACATTTAAAGCCTGACGCTCTACATCTTCGGCGCCCATAAACACTTTACATTCCATTCCGAACAAAGCGGCAACCGTTGCAGTCGCAACCCCGTGCTGTCCGGCACCGGTTTCGGCGATTATTCGTTTTTTACCCATTTTTTTTGCTAACAGGGCTTGACCAATAGCGTTATTGATTTTGTGGGCGCCGGTATGATTGAGGTCTTCACGCTTTAAATACACCTTGGCACCGCCCAGATGTTCAGTCAGTCTTGATGCGAAATATAGCATCGACGGGCGACCTACATAAGACTTCAGGTAAAAATTAAATTCTTCCCGAAACTCCGGGTCTTCTTTGACTTTGCTATAAGTTTGTGCCAGCTCATTTAATACCGGCATTAGTTTCTCCGGTACATATTGGCCACCAAACTCACCGAAAAATCCGTTATCTTTTACTGTCATCGTTCTCCGCCTCCGTTTAAATAATTTAAAATAAAAAAGCTTTTCATCCTCGAAAGGACGAAAAGCTTACTTTCCGTGGTACCACCTTATTGGGCATGAACGCCCACTCTTAAGATACAGGAACTCCAATACCTTAGCTTTGTTGGTATACAACCGGAAAAATAAAAAAATCCTTCATCCAGTTAAGGATGAAAGATTTAACTTCCATGGTGCCACCCTATTAGGTCTTGCGACCTGCTCTAAGATACGGGAATAACCGATATCCTGTCTCCATGGTAACGGTGAGACGTTCCGGCCAAGCCTACTATACTTTCGGTTGGCGGCTCAGAGGCCCATTCATCAAGCTGGCATCTATCAGGCTTGCACTACTCCTGACTCGCTGTAAGACTCATTTCCTGACTACTCTTCCTCGTCAAAGCTGTTACAGGCAATATGTATTTTTTTAACAACTATTACAGCAATTATATTAGATTTTGTTTTCATTGTCAAGGAAGGCCAAAATAAAAGACCTGACCTTAATCCGCAAAGGGTAAGGTCAGGTCTTTACAAACAATACTGTTATCCCTTTACTTCAAACGACTGAACCGGTTTGGCGGACACGTGCAACAGCCATTTTGTAAATTCCGTAACCAGGAAAGGGATTACGGCTACTGCCAGCAAAAATGGCCACTCATGTATTCCGGGCTCAATGGTCTTAAATAGTAAATGCAAGGGACCATAGACCGACAACAGTAACAGCACGAAAGAGAGGGCAACTCCGCCGTTTAAGAACTTGTTGCTAAAAAAGCCGAGGGCAAAAGCCGAATAGTATTCGGAACGAGCGGCGTAGGCACAGGTAATCTGTGTTGTGATCAAGGTAACAAAAGCAAAGGTCCGGGCAGTTTCAAGGTCGCCGTTATAGGCAGCTAGGGCGTATTGGAAAGCTCCTAATACCGTGGCGGCAATCGCTATACTCTGTACACCAATCATAATTTTTAAGGTTTTATCCATTAGCGGTTCGGCCGGGTTTCGGGGCTTCAGCCGCATTACATTAGGCTCTTTCTTTTCCACACCTAGAGCCAAAGCCGGGAAAGCATCTGTTACCAGGTTAACCCATAGTAACTGAATCGGCAGCAGCGGAATCGGCCAGCCAAACAGAATAGCGAAGAAGATGACCAGAACTTCAGAAGCGTTACAGGAGAGTAGGAAGTAGACAAACTTCTTAATATTGGTATAAATAACCCTGCCTTCTTCTACCGCCGTGACGATGGTAGCAAAATTATCGTCCGATACGACCATATCGGCAGTTTCTTTGGTAACATCGGTTCCGGTTATGCCCATAGCTACGCCGATATCCGCTTTTTTCAAAGCAGGTGCGTCATTTACACCATCCCCCGTCATAGCCACAATATGGTGATTGCCACGCAAATTTTCGACAATAGCTACTTTGTGTTCCGGAGATACACGGGCAAAGACACCGGTAGTTTCTACAGCCTTTTTAAATTCGTCAGCAGACATAGCGTCAAGTTCTTTGCCTGTAAGCACTTGGGTGCTATTTGTGACAATACCGAGTTCTTTGGCTATAGCAAAGGCCGTATCGGGATGATCGCCAGTTATCATCACCGGCCGGATACCAGCACCTTTGCACACCTCAACAGCATCTTTGACTTCGATACGCGGCGGGTCAATCATTCCTAAGAGGCCAATGAACACTAGTTGGTTTTCCACTTCCTCAGGATCGTTCATAGCTGGCTGGACGTCAAGATCGCGGTAGGCTACAGCCAGCACGCGCAAGGCGTGAGAAGCCATCTGTTTATTAGCCTCTTGAATGGCTGCAATATCCTGCTCGGTTAAGGGACGGGACGTTCCGTCAGCGGTAATTCCGGTACAACGACTTAAGAGGACATCAGGGGCACCTTTGGTGAAGATACGAAGCTGTCCGTCAAATTTGTGCAACGTGGTCATCATTTTCCGGCCGGAATCAAACGGAATTTCCTGCAAACGGGGAAATTTCTCTGTAAGTTGTGGCTGGCTATAACCGCCTTTGCAGCCGGCTACAACCAACGCTCCTTCCGTTGGATCACCGATAATCGACCAGTTTTTGTCATCGTCGGAGGATTTTAGTTGAGCATCATTGCATAAGACGGAACCACGCAGCAGCAAGGCAAGATCCTGCTCTCTTACCAAATCTACCGGCTGTTCATCGCGTATGATTTGGCCGACAGGGTTGTAGCCTTCGCCGCTTACAGTAAACATTTTAGCCGGAGTGAACATTTTAACCACTGTCATTTGATTTTGGGTGAGTGTTCCGGTTTTGTCGGAGCATATTACCGAAATACTGCCTAATGTTTCTACCGCGTGAAGCTTTTTCATGATAGAGTTTTTCTTGGCCATTCGCTGCATACCCAGTGCCAGTACGATGGTTACAACCGTAGGCAAGCCTTCTGGTATAGCGGCAACAGCCAAGCTTATGGAAGTCATCAGCATCAACTGAACTTCGCTAAAGGCTAACGCGCCATCCTGTTGCCCCTTCCATAGCCCGATCGCAAAAATTATGGCGCAGACAGCTAAACAGGCGACACCAAGGCCTTTGCCGAATTCTGCCAGTTTCTTTTGTAGCGGCGTGCTTTCTTCTTCCACAGTCTGGAGCATTTCTGCAATTTTACCGATTTCGGTATTCATGGCCGTACCAACAACGATTGCTTTACCGCGGCCATAGGTTATGACGGTGCTCATAAATCCCAAGTTATGGCGGTCCGCTAGTGGCGGCTCACCTTCAATCGCCTCAGAAGACTTTTCTACCGGGACAGATTCACCGGTTAATGAAGCTTCCTGGACCTTTACGTTAAACGAGTCAATGATTCGTACGTCGGCAGGAATATAATCTCCGGCATCCAGAAGGATAATGTCACCAGGAACTAATTCGCGGGAAGGGATAGTCGTAACAACACTTTCACGGATAACCTTGGAAGTGGGCGCACTCATCTTCTTCAATGCCGCGAGAGCTTTTTCGGCTTTCGCCTCCTGAAATACACCTAATCCAGCGTTGAGCATTACGATAGCGATAATCACCAGGGAATCGGCAATCTCACCAACGGCAAGAGATACTACACTGGCAGCTAAAAGAATCAACACCAGAAAGTCCTTAAATTGATTTATAAATTTTTTCCACATCGGATCGCGGGGTTTTTCTTGTAATTCGTTATAGCCATATTGCGACAGACGACTGGTAACTTCGGCTGATGATAGACCGTGCTCTAAGTCGGAGTTAAGTTCTGCTACTACACTTGATGCTGGCAACTGGTGCCATTGTTTTTTCATTACAAATTAACCTCCCTATTTTGAAAGTAAGGGGCAGAAAATTAAAATGGCAAGCTGTCATTTTGTTTATTGAGTTTGGCAAATGCCCGAAAGAAATAAATCAGCGCTACCGGCACCGTAAGCCAGTTAATCAGGCATAACCCACCCGCCAACAAGCTGATGAGTAATTCTAAAAACTGCCCGGTTTTCTTTTTGAGATAAATTCCGGTTACAACGACAGCATAAGCCCATAGATATATCGACCACCGAACAATTGATTCAGACTGTTCCAGTTCATAATAATTGGGAGCTACAGAGGCAATCATTTGGGCTAAGACGGCAACTATAATGCACAGTAAGCCGACGTAGCCCGTTATTTTTGCCCAGTCCAAGTATATCCCCCCTAGATAGCCTTTTGTTCATAACGTTAAATTTGTCAATATTACAAACATCTGACAGCAGGTTAATCGGAATCACCCTTTCTTTTTGTTATATATATAAAAAGACCTTGCCTTTAAAAAAGGCAAGGTCTTACCAACAACACTATGTTGCCAACAAAGCCGGGGCCTGAGCACCGCACTGACGACTTTGCTGTAAAGGTTACTCCCCTTGGAATAACATTTAATTGTGCATTTATTATAACTTCCCTGGTAATAGCTGTCAAGTGCAAAAATATTCTTTTGAATGAGATCATTACCTAGTAACGGTAATAGCCGAATCCATGCTAAATCAATTGTGGAAAGATATCTGCAATCTGTACCAATTTCCCGGGTGTATTTTTTAACACTAGGGCAAAAAAATTTGCCCTAGTGTTAAAAATTTTGCAGCTAGTGCCTAAAAATTTGCCCTAATCAAATTCTTACAACTTAAAATTAAAACTACCTTAATGAATATCTCAACACATAGGAAGCTGGTTAGATAGTGATTTGGCTAAGATTGAGCTAATGGATGTTTTCCAGTGGCTTCTTTTGTTTGCGAGTTGTTTTGTTGGCATCAATCTTGCGAGTTAAGAAGACGAATGCTCATCCTAGCTTACTCTACTTTATCCGTAAGTTCAATACTGGAGGGAATGACAAAATGCATATTGGGTTAATTGCTGCACCCACGGAACAGAGGTATTATACAGATGCGGAGTTAGAATGCTGGCGTAATTTGCATATTTTAAGATATCAAATTCAATTTCGAGAAAAATTGACTGTGAGTGAATTTTTACAATTGGAAAATGTCCGTCATCAGCATAATGGTTTGCTATCTATTGCTGCTGTATTACGCAAGGAAGGATTTAACACTACCTATTACTATCCAACTTCATTTGCAAATATCGATTTTGAAAGTCTCGCAAGTATGGATGTTGTAGCTATCTCCAGCGTAACATCAAATTATCTCAATGCAAGAAAAATGGCGATTAAAATCAAATCAATATCTCCCAATACAAAAATAATTATCGGTGGACATCATGCGCCATATCTATACGAAGAAATCCTTAGTGATCCTGAGTGCAAATTTGATTATATCGTGCGTGGTTATGCAGAACAAACAATAATAAAGCTAGTAAGAATAATTGAAACAGGCGAAGCTGTGTCTGATATTGACGGCGTTGCGTTTTTACAAAATGGGAAAATAGTATATAAAGAAAATAAGAGCGTTCCGGACTTAAATCAGATGCCTTTTCCAAGCCATGAGATGGTAAAAGAAGATCTAATTGGTGCGCGAGTATATAGCATGTATGGATGTGCATACAACTGTGTATTTTGCAACCTTGGCAAAGGAATAGCATATTCAATGAAAGACATTCAGCTTTTAGAAAAAGAATTACTTTTTTTAAAGGAAAATAAGAAGACAAAATTTATTTATTTTGGGGACCCTACCTTCAGCAATGATCCCCAGAGGTTAAAAAATATTTCCTCTCTTATGAATGACCTGGGATTATGGTGGCAAATGCAAACCAGAATTAGTTCTCTTAATACAGAAACTCTTAATATCTTAGAAAAAGACTCATTCTTGATCGGGGTTGATACGGGAGTAGAAAGCATGAATGACCATTTGCTTCAGAGTATTCGAAAAGGAACGACCGGCGAAAAATCGCTGGCGGTTATGCAAGAAGTTGGAAAGCGTGGTATTAATTTACTTTGTTATTGGTTGTTCGGACTACCGGGAACCACACCGGATATCGCAAAAGAAGAATTTGCATCTATGAATAAGTTGTTACAGCAGGACATTCTGATTCATCTGAATCTTGTGATGCCCTATCCCGGTTCTGACTTTTTCCATAACCCTGAGGCACATGGCATCAAGATTATTAGCAGGGATTGGGATCAGTATTACTCTGGAGGAAATATAGTACATCATGTAGATAAACTTGTTATGGATCAATACTATCAAGGGCTAGGATTAATGAATCAAACAGCATTAAATATGATAAAGCCTGAGATATATGATCAATTTCGGGAGTTTGAAGGAATTACTATATATAGAGGATTATTCTAAAGGATTGGAATGTGCTTTTGAGAAAGCGATTGCTTACTCAGAAGCACAATCTTTCATTTCGCGAAGTAAATAGAAAGCATAACATTTGATATTTCCAGTAATTTGCATAGCGTTACATGGAGGTTAATATGAAAAAACAGCTGAAATATGATTTAGTACTTTTGGTAGTGGCGTTGGGGTGGGGGTTTTCTTTCTATTTTATCGATATCAGCCTGAAATACATGGGGCCATTCACATTGAATGCCTATCGCTTTATTCTGGCTTTTTTAATAATCGGAGCAATTTTTTTCAAACGATTAAAAAAACCTTCTAAGTCGACTATAATGCACAGTTTTCTCATTGGATCGGTCTTTTTTGTGATGTATGCATCTTCAAATATCGGTATTATGTTTACTTCGTTATCAAATGCCAGCTTTCTGCCGGGATTATCAGTCGTCTTTACTCCTTTTTTGTCTGCAATGATTTATAAGAAAAAGCCGGAAAATAAATTGTTATTGGTAGTTTTATTAAGCGTAGTAGGACTCGCTTTTCTAACATTAACAGACGGGTTTGTAATAAATTCTCAGCATTTTTTAGGTGATCTCCTGTGTATTCTTACTGGTTTTGCCAATGCGCTGGCTATTGTTTTGACCAGTGGTGCAGTTGCAAAAAAAGAAGTTGATTCGTTTCAATTAGGTGTCTATCAGCTAGTCGTGACAGGTATTCTAAGCCTGATCTTAACTTTTATTTTTGAAAAACCTTCAGTGCCTGCCGCTCCGGAGGCTTGGTTCACAGTTTTGTTTTTAGCACTGTTTTGTACGGGGCTGGCCCTTGTCCTCCAGCCTATTGCTTTACAATATACAACAGCCGACCACGTTGCGGTGATTCTCGCGTTGGAACCAGTGTTTGCCGGTTTTGTGGCTTTTATTTTTGCGGGCGAGGTTTTAACAAAAATAGCGTACTTAGGAGCCATAATGATGATTTCTAGCACATTCATTATGGAGATTAATTTTTCAAAATTAAGAGTAAGATTAGTCAATAAAAATGAATG
>CAZCEN010000067.1:0-5469 GCA_964497205.1 uncultured Sporomusaceae bacterium | reverse complement strand
TAAAGCGATGGGGGTAGGGTGCTCTCCCAGTAAGAAGATGGCTGTCAATATAGAAAGTAAAGGGCCGGTACCCCTGGCAAGCGGATAAATTACCGACAGGTCGCCGAAACGATATCCTTTGTCCAATAAAATGAAATATATGGAGTGCAATACGGCACTGCCCATGATTAACCAAAGCTGATAGGAACCGATGAATGGTTTCTCGACCAGCAATATCCACAAAGCCAGTGGAAAATACAGTATTGCGGAAAGACTGGCGAATATCCAGATGAAAGCAGTACCGCCACAGGCCTTTTTGGCCAAAAGGTTCCAGCCCGCGTGACAGAACGCGGCTACTATTATTAATAAAAGTGCAAAGCTTGTCATAATTTAGCCCCTTTCCCAGTAAATGCTTGGTAATTATACTTTTTTATGATAAGTTTAATATATAAAAAAATGGAAGTAAAACAAATGAATTTGGGAATTAATATTTAAAAATTTTATATTGTGAGCGGTGATGTATATGGATTTTATGGGTATTGAGGCATTTCTGGCGATTGTTCAAACTCAAAATTTAACGAAGGCGGCTGAAATATTGCATTTGACGCAGTCGGCCGTAAGTTACCGGCTAAAAATACTGGAAAAAGAAATGGGCACAACTTTGATTGAGCGCCGGAAAGGAATTCAATCAATAACCTTGACACCTTTTGGCGAAAGCTTTGTTCCCTTAGCGGAGCGCTGGCGATTGTTAAATAGAGAGGTGGAGTTTTTACAGGCAAGGGGACCAGAAATTAGTCTCACGATAGGTGCGGCAGATAGTCTAAATGTTTATGTATTGCCGCCGCTTTACCGTGTGATAAGTCAGCAATATCCCGCCTTGCGTTTAAAGATTCGTACGCAACATACGGTGGAGTCTTATGAAAGTATGGAGCGCCGGGAAATTGATGTGGGTTTTGTAAAAATGGAGAGAGTGGTGCCCAACATAACCGTTCAGCCATTTTATGTTGATGAAATGGTGTTAGTCCGACGTAAAACCGAGGATAGAAATCAGCAAGAAAATGTAGCGCCGTCAGAACTGGATTGTCGTCATCAACTATATTTTAATTGGGGTCCGTCATACCAGATATGGCATGAACGGTGGTGGGGAGTTTATAGTTCTTCAACCTTGCAGATTGATTCAGCCGCACTGATATTTTCGCTTATGTGGGATCAACGGCAATGGGCGATTGTGCCCAAATCAATTGCTGCCGCTTTAGCCCATCCCGATAAATTTATTGTTCAGCAATTATCAGATCCGCCGCCGCCAAGAGTGTGTTATAAAATAGTGCCCAAGTATCCTGATCCGGTTAAAGTTCCGTCCATTACTATGATTAATCAATTAGTTGAATTGATGTACTTAGTAGAGTCTAAGATGGAAGGAATCTTTTAACTCAGTTAGAACGGTTTATTTCTCAGTCAAAGATAATAAAAAAACCGGACGATCCGATTAACGGATGGTCCGGTTTTCTTCACAAAATCTTAAATTACAAATCTCATGTTAGCTAGCCATTACCATGCTGGCAATAGAACAAGCTTGCGATTTAGTCATTGCCTTAATATTCTTCTGAAAGCGTTCATACCTGATACGACAGTAGTCCAGGAAGTCGTCACCGTTATAATGCCTGATCAGCGCCCAGGCTGTCCACAGTAAATCCTGAGCCATCATAAAGCCTTTTATCTTCACTTCTTCTCCGGCAGTCAGCGGCTGGCCGAAGTAGTTTAGAATTAAATAGTCGATGGCCTCGGCAGGAAGTTTAGATTCGAGAATATAGGCGGCTACGTCCCAGCAGGGGTCGTTCATTCCGGAATATTCCCAGTCAATTAGATAGGTTCTGCCGGTGTCGTCGATGATAAAATTTTCCGGAACTGTGTCATTATGGCAGGGAACGAGGATTGTATTTTCTATATTTTTTTGGACGAAATCGACTAGTTGTTCTTTACGGGTTGGATAGTCAAAGAAAACGTCGCCATTTAGCTGTTTGATAATCTGTTCGTATTTGGTCAGCTCTGCCTGCCAGTCAAAACGGTTGGGAAAATGCTTTGGTGCGGAGTGAATTTTCTTCATCAGATGGGAAACTGCATTGAGATTTTTTGGGGAGCAAGGATCGGCGAAAGCAAGGTTTTGACTGTTTTTGATATATATGCTTATTTTGATTCCTGTGGTTTCATCAAAATAAATACAATCAGAATTCACGCCGTATTCCGAAGCAATAGTATTATTGACCCTTTCTATTTTGCGATCAATAATCTGTTCAGTCATGCCGCCAGGCTGTCTGATAACATATTCAGTGCCTTTTATATCCATTATGTAGTTGTAGTTGGTAAGGCCGCCGGCAAAACGGGATTTGTCGAAGATAATGCTTTCATCATTAAAAACGAGGCGCAGTGTATTTTGTACAAGTTGTTCCATGTTCATATAACTCCACCAAGTACTCTACTTGGATTTTTGAATTTTGATAATTTACTATAGCAAAAAAAGCTAATAAAATCAATGGATTGAGGCCATATGCCGGTTTATCCTTTTATTGGACTTTTTTAGTGAAATGGTACAAATGAAGCTATAGATTTGGTTAAAAAACGTATCCAGCTGTGTGGCGCTGGTGCAGATGGCGCCTAGACTACGACAGGATAATTTTTTTTGAATACATCTCCGGTTTTTTTGCAAAACAAGGGATGTTTATTTTTTTGCCGCTAAAAATAGTCTCGATTTTCCAAAAGAATTGTTTTAGTACAATATCTTAATTTTACTTACTATAATAATGCTAATTTTAATACTGATTTTTCAAAAAAATAAATTGTACAAGCTATATTATAAGAGTAATAAAATAATTTACCAAATTTAGCATAATAAGAGACATAGTTTTTTTTTAAGCTACGATCTTTAGCGTTAAATTTATAAAAAGGAGTTGTTACAGAAAGGCAAAAGGCTTTATATGTCTTAACTATCCCAAACTTCATTATTTAAAACTAGGAGGGCTATGTCTGTGAAATTCAGGAATACATCCGCGTTATTAAGTACTTGTGCATTGAGTTTCGTTTTATTAGCTAATCCGGTTAATGCAAAAGTCGGAGTTGTTAACGGACCTACACCGATTGATCAGGGTATGGCTATTCATAAAGATGACTTCACAATCTATAATGACAAAATTGCGGCTTCCTTCGCAGTAGGAACAAATAACTACTGGAATATGACAAATGGAAGTATCCTCGACGTTGCCGTTAGGAAGGACGGGAAATTTGGAGTTGATTTAGTTAACGACATTGAATTCTTAAATGACCTTTGGACAGCTACCGGTTCATTTAATAATGAGAATTTGCTAAAAGTACCGGCAAAAGATATTACCTACACCCAAGACGACCAAAAAGTTGTTGTTACTGCTCATACGAAGTATTGGACAGCAGGACATAAACTGCCTTTACATGTAACCATTGAGTATACCCTGGAAGATGGCAAAAATTATATTGGCTTAAAGACTACCGTTGAAAATCCTGAAGGAAATGATGCTTACAAAAATTTATATAGTGGATATTCCATCAGCACCTTAGCTTCAAGTATGTTTGGCCCCTACGGATACTATCCGGATCAAAAGACCACAGGCATTCGAATTGGCGCTGATAAAGACGTTAAGGAGAAGTTCGGCAACTTTGTTGTTACTTATGGTAAGGATTACGCCGTTTCGGTTCAATTGGATGGCGCCGATTCCTATAAAGGTTCAAGCGGCTATAAGGATGTTTACATTAACCGTACCATTGAACCGGGGAAAACCTATGTGTATACAGGAGAAATTTTAGTTTCCGATAAGGGTGAAACAGCTCCGATTATTGAACGGAGTATAGAAAAAGATACAACAATTCCATCGTCAACGGTTAAAGGTACAGTTAAAGACAGTAAGGGAAATCCTATAAGAAACGCTTATGTAATTGTCAGTAAGAAAGGTTCTTACAAGGAAACAGTAAAATCTCATGGTGCAGATGCAGTTAAAAAAGATATTATGCAACCATTTGTTTGGAAAATTACTGATGAAAAAGGAAACTTTGCGGTTAATTTACCAAAAGATGAATACCGGATTCATGTTGAGGCGAAAGGTTATACACCTTCAGACTCGCAGATTGTAAAACTAACAGAAGATAGAACGTTAGAATTTGCCGTTAAGGATGGAGCTAAAGCTATTTTTACAGCTGTTGATGAAAAAGGAAAACCGATTGATTTCAAAACAACTGTAGCAGGAGTTACTTCAACAGTTAAGACACTAGGCGGTACTGTATTCTTTGCTGATCCTAACACACACACCTCTGAATTTGAGGTAGCAGCTCCCGAGAATCCCGTAACATTTACAGTTACACGTGGCAATGACTTTGATTCAGTTCCTGTTATAATAACAAAACATTTAAAACCAGGCGAAACAATTAATGAAAAAATTGTTATTCCGACATTAGTACAAACAAGTTCAAGAAAATGGTACAGTGCAGACAATCATCAGCACTCAAGTTTTGGTGATGGTGCAACACCGATTGGTGAGTTATATAAAGCTCAGCTTGCGGCTGGTTTAGACATTAACCTTGTTGCTGACCATGATACTTTAGCTAATAATTCTATCATGGCTCGAATGGCGAAAGAAGGAAAACGGCCATTTATTGCCAATATTGAAGTTTCTCCAGGGTGGGGACATTGGGGTATCATTGGTGTTGATTATACAAAACACCCAGTTTCGCCAAATTTAACACCGGCAGAAATAATCAAAGCCGGGCATGATGCTGGTGGTCTTGTAATCGTTCATCATCCTTACTCGGATTATGGTTTCTTTAATAACAGAGATGGCGTTAAAGGCGGATATGATAAAGGCAGTGAAGATTTTGATTTCCTTGAATTACAATCAACAATCAATTTGACGGATAAAACCAATATGGACAAAAAAGCATTAGATGCTGCTATGGGGTATTGGAATAAAGGCATTAAGAAATATTTAAGTGCAGGCTCAGACCAACATGATGTTACTTCGGGCTTATATCCGGGTATAATTAGACTTTATGCTTATGTTGATGGGAAACTTACTGCTGAAAAATACCTTAAATCGTTAAAAGAAGGTCACGCTTATGTGACAATGGGACCTATTTTTACACCAGAGCAAAACACAATGTTTGGCTCAACCCAGAAAATAAAAGCAGGCAGCCAGTATATACTGAATACGGAAATTCAAGCAGTTAACGGTTTGACTCGGGTTGACGTGTACAGTGAAGGTAAAGTTATTGCTTCAAAAGAGTTTAATAATACCAGGGATGCTGCTAAATACACATTAGCTGTCGAACCGACAAAGAATACATGGTATAGTTTTGTTGCGATAGACAGCAAGGGACATTATGCTGTTACAAATCCTATATGGGTTGATGTTGCCGGTGCCGTTAAATAAATTGAGTAAATAAACAAGAAAAGATAACAGATAGGGTTCGCCT
>CAZCEN010000066.1:0-13500 GCA_964497205.1 uncultured Sporomusaceae bacterium | reverse complement strand
ATGGCATATCTTTTCGAACGCTAACTGGCAATTTCATAAAAAAGGGATCGGCTGAAGTGGAAGTCAGCAACCTAGTTATTAAAACAGATTTTGGTGTCTTTTATCCCGAGCAACTAAGCCAAAGTGTAATGGAAAGACTTCATGATCGCAATCTGCCGGCAACAAGCGCAGAACTTAAAGAAAAAGTTAAAGAAAAGGTTACTGAAAAGCTACTGGAAAAACTTTTCAACAAGGGTTAATCTACTGCTACTTACCTGCTCTATATCTGCGTAAATTATATTCGTCTCTAAACAATCGTCAAAACCCCTTCCGACATGCCGGAAGGGGTTTTGCTTAGGGCAAGACTTCAATGCAAAACCTCTGGCTAAGATATTAAAAAGTAGCATCCTAGTCTGCCTCAATGCAGGAAATATCATTTTTCTGGAGAAAAAAGGAAAAACATAATTTCGTTTGGTATTGTGAGGATTGATGACTATCGAAGCAGCAAAACAAAATAATGCAAAACTATGTGATACAGGATTAAAATGTCTGCAAGCTATAGCCAATTCTTTGGGAGTTACGGTTGATGAACATAAAATCCAGGATGCTTACAGTGGTATTTCATTTATGGATACCACCCTTCTGCTAAAATCTGCAAAAGCAGTAAAGCTAACAGCAAAACTAATAACTCCTAAGCATAACGATTTGGAAAAAGTCCCTGTACCGGCGATTGCCGTCATGAAAAATGGCGATTATCTAGTCATTGGGCGAAACAATCCTAAGCATATATTGTTATTTGATCCTAAAACCAATCGTTCTGAAACTGCTCAAATCGAGGATTTTCATAAAGATTGGACTGGGCAAATCATAACAATAAAAAAGCCGTTTTGCTTAAAAGATGCGGGGAGACAGTTTAATCTCGCATGGTTTATTCCTGTGATTAACCGTTACAAGACTTTTTTTGCAGAAGTACTTTTAGCCTCGTTTTTTTTGCAGCTGTTCGGTTTGATCACACCTCTGTTTACTCAGGTAATTATTGATAAAGTACTTGTGCATAAGGGTGTAGCGACACTGGATGTCTTGGCTCTCACGCTATTAATTGCCGGAATATTCCAAAGTTTAATGAGTCTGTTGCGTACCTATTTATCAACACATACGACCAATAAAATCGATATGATACTAGGTATACGGTTGTTTAGGCATCTTACCTCACTGCCACTCAGATATTTTGAGCTGCGGCGGGTCGGTGACACGCTTACAAGAGTAGCTGCGTTAAACAGTATTCGCGAGTTTTTAACCGGATCAGCAATGACAGTGTTTTTAGATACCTTTTTCTCCATTGTTTTTATTATTGTCATGTTCTATTACAGTGTACCGCTGACGTTTATTGCCCTTATCGCCTTACCGCTTTACTTACTACAGAATATTATTGCTACCTCCGTATACCGTGAACGGCTGAATGCTGTTTGGGCAACAGGTGCGGAAAGCAATGCATTTTTAGTTGAGGCAATTACCGGCGTGCATACAGTAAAATCGCTGGCACTTGAACCACAGTTTAATCATAGATGGGAGCACCTGCTCGCAAAGTATATAAGTGCTACTTTCAATAATTCTAAGTTTACTATTCTTATTAATAGTACCGGTACTACGATCCAAAGTTTAACAGGCTTTGCCATACTGCTGTTCGGCGGGCATAAGGTAATGAATGGTGAAATGACCATCGGTCAGCTAGTGGCATTTCAAATGCTTACCGGGCAAGCCAGTGCGCCGATATATCGTTTAACCGGCATGTGGCAGTCCTTTCAGCAAACCTCTTTATCCATAGAGAGGCTAGGCGACATTTTAAATACTTCGCCAGAACCCGCCAGCGTAAATAATAATATAACTAGGCCTTCTGTCTGCGGCAATATAGTATTTGATAACGTTACCTTTCGCTACCACGCTGGCGGCCGCGAAATATTGAATAAAGTTGATATACAAATCCAGGCAGGTATGAAAGTTGGAATCGTCGGTCGCTCGGGTTCGGGCAAAAGTACGCTGACCAAGCTAGTTCAGCGCTTATACCTGCCTGAGCGCGGACAGGTATATATAGACGGAAACGACATATCACAAATGGAGCCATCTTGGCTTAGAAGACAAATTGGGGTAGTTTTACAGGAAAACTTTCTCTTTAACGGCAGTGTACGGGAAAATATCGCATTTTCCCGCCCTAGCGCTTCCATTGAAGAAATAATTCAAGCGGCAAAGATGGCTGGAGCTCACGAATTTATTCTGGAATTATCAGAAGGCTATGATACCAAGGTAGGAGAAAGAGGGACATCCCTTTCCGGAGGGCAACAGCAGCGAATAGCCATTGCCCGCTCTATTCTTACCAATCCGTCAATACTTATTTTTGATGAAGCAACAAGCGCTTTGGATTATGAATCAGAACGGATTATTATGGAAAACTTCGATACTATCGTATCCGGCCGTACCATGCTTATGATTGCCCATCGGCTGTCCACAGTGCGCCGGTGTGACTTGATTATTGTACTGGAAAAAGGCTATGTGGCTGAACAAGGCACGCATGCTGAACTTATGGAACGTAAAGGGCTTTACTATAACTTGTACATTCAACAAGAGGTATAATATGTTACTAAAGATATCTGAATTTTTAAACAAGAAACTTAAAGCACAGCAAAATAAAGAAGAGACTGAGTTTTTGCCTGCAGCCTTAGAAGTAGTTGAAACACCACCATCGCCTATTGGACGGATGGTTTTATGGACTCTGTTTATTTTAGTAAGCCTGGCTCTAGCCTGGTCAATATTAGGGAAGGTAGATGAAGTGGCTGTGGCGCCAGGCAAAGTTATACCAGTAGGCAATGTAAAAGTTGTCCAAGCCGAGGACAAAGGAGTAATAAAATCCATTTGTGTAAAAGATGGACAAAAAGTAAATGAGGGTGAACTGCTTCTGGAATTAGATACAACTTTTACTGCCGCTGATGTAGCACGGGTAAAAAAAGAAATAGCCTATTATAATTTAGAGCTGGACCGATTAATCGCCGAACAACAGGAATTGCCTTTTATTCCCCAAAAAAGTGCTGACATTGAAGATAAAGACGTTGACTTTCAAATCAGACTTTATCAGAGCAGACTCGCTGAATATCAGGTAAAACTGTTGTCGGCTCATTCAAGTCTTAGACAGAATGAAGCCAGCCTAACCAGCGCCCAGGCTAATTACCATAAGCTGGTGTCACTTTATGACATCGCCAAAGAAAAAGAACGCCGAATCGAGCAACTGGTTAGTGAAAACGCGATAGCTACCTTTGTTTTGTTTGACCATCGAGCAAAAAGACTTGAGCTTGAACAGGAAATTGCTGCAAAAACTGCAGAGATAGCAGGCCTGGAATGGGCAATAGTGCAAAGTCAGCAAGCAGTATCAGCCATTAAGGCAGAACGCAATCGAGATATTGCCACCAAATTGGTAGAAGACAGAAAACAGCTGCAGGTATATCAGGAAGAGTTAAAAAAGGCGCAGGAGAAAGACCGCCTATCCCGCATTACTGCCCCAATAGGCGGCCGGGTATGCCAACTCGCAGTACACACAGTTGGAGGTATAGTAACTTCTGCTCAGCCTCTTTTGGAAATTGTGCCGGAAGACACCGAACTACAGGTCGAAGCCTGGGCCGCCAATAAAGATATCGGATTTATTCAGCAGGGACAACGGGCTGAAGTAAAAGTGGAAACCTTCAGCTTTCAAAAGTATGGAACAATTGGTGCAAAAGTAGCAGATATCAGTCCAGATGCTGTGGATGACAAAGAGAAAGGCCGGGTATATCGTGTTCTTTTGAGCATTGATAAAAACTCATTTAATGTCGATAATCGTGAAGTTGCTTTAACGCCCGGCATGAGTGCCAGCGGTGAAATAAAAATAAGGCAAAAGAGAATTATCGAATTCTTCCTTGATCCTTTCCGTCAATATCAAAGCGAGGCTTTAAGGGAGAGATAATGAAATGAGCACAAAGCAAGCTGAAAAACCGTATGAGGTCTCCCAACTAGATACAGCGTTAACATGTTTGGTTACAATTGCCAAAATGCTCGGCATACCTGCAGACGAGGCCCAACTCCACAGGGCGTATGTGATGAGCGGCAGCGGCATGGATACCTTGACAATGCTGCGGGCGGCAAAAGAATTAGGATTAAAGTCGCGCCTAATAAGGACAGAGCAGCTGGAAAAAATGCCGCTGCCTGCCATAGCCGTTCTGAGGAACGGCAACTATGTCGTTGTTGCCAGATTGGAAACCGAAAAAGCAGTAATCATTGACCCATACCGGAAACAACCTTTTTTACTACCGCTAAAAAACTTTTTCAATGCTTGGAGCGGTGAACTTATCCTTGTTACCCGCCGCTATGTCGATAAAGAACAAGATCGGAAGTTTAATCTATCTTGGTTTATTCCGGCGCTCTGGCAATATAAGCGGTTCTTCGGGCAAGTTTTATTTCTGTCATTCATTCTACAGGTTTTTGGTCTGGTCAGTCCAATATTCACACAGCTAATCATTGATAAAGTGCTAGTACACCGCAGTCTAACGACACTGGATGTATTGGTATTAGGAATGACAGCTGTTTCCCTGTTTCAGGTTTGGATAACTGCGTTACGCAGCTATCTATTTACCCATACGACCAATAAAATAGATGTGGTTTTGAGTACCAAACTCTTTCGGCATATTACCTCCCTCCCTATTAAGTATTTCGAAAAATGGCAGGTTGGTGATGTGGTAGCGAGAGTAAGGGAACTGGAAAATGTACGACAGTTTATTACCGGTACAGCGCTCACGGTAGTGCTTGATACCATTTTTGCTGTTGTCTATATTGCTGCCATGTTTATGTACAGCACACCTTTAAGTTTAATTACGTTACTCATTCTGCCGCTGTACATTATTCTCAATCTTATTGTTACGCCTATTATCCGTAAACGTCTAAATGACAAATTTAGTGCCGGAACGGAAAACCAGGCTTTTCTTATTGAAACTGTTACGGGTATCCAGACGGTTAAGTCTTTTGCGGTAGAAAGCCAGTTGCTGCAAAAGTGGGAGCAACTGCTTGCAAGATATAGTAAGACAGCATTTAGAACGGCAAATTTAAGTAACCTAGCAGGCAGCATCGGCGGTTTTATTCAGCAAATATTCACCCTGGTCATTTTATGGTATGGATCACATCAGGTTATGCAGGACAAACTTAGCGTCGGCGAACTCATGGCCTTTCAGATGTTATCAGGACAAGTTATTGCCCCTATTTTGCGTCTGGTAAATATGTGGCAGAACTTTCAGCAGACCATGGTGTCAGTGGAAAGACTGGGTGATATTTTAAATGAAACAGCCGAACCGGCATTTAACCCCAACCGCACCACCCTGCCCGCTATACGGGGCGATATTGTTTTTGACAGGGTTTCCTTCCGTTATCGCCCTGATATGGCAGAAGTTTTATGCCAATTGAACATAAAAATAAAAGCTGGAACAAGCGTGGGCATAGTTGGCCGATCTGGTTCAGGTAAAAGTACCTTGACAAAAATGATTCAAGGATTATATGTGCCGGATTCTGGCAGAATATTGATTGACGGAGTGGATTTGGCGCAAGTTGAACCTGCCTGGCTTAGACGGCAAATTGGCGTAGTTCTGCAGGATAACTTTTTATTTAACGGAACAATACGGGATAATATCGCTGCTGCCAGCCTTGATGCAGCCATGGAAAAAATTATTGATGCGGCGAAAATTAGCGGGGCTCATGATTTTATTCAAGACTTACCTGATGGCTATAATACTGAGGTAGGTGAACGGGGAACTGCTCTTTCGGGAGGACAAAGACAGCGGGTTGCGATTGCCAGGGCTTTGCTTACAGAGCCTAGTATATTGATTCTAGATGAAGCCACCAGCGCGCTAGATTATGAATCAGAACGTATTATCATGGACAACCTTGATAAGATCGCCGCAAGCCGTACCATGATTATGATTGCTCACCGGCTTTCAACTGTAAGAAAATGCGAACAGATTATTGTTCTTGAACGTGGCCAAGCGGTTGAACAGGGTACACACGAAGAACTGCTGTTTAAAAAGGGTGCATATTATAGCTTGTATATTCAGCAAGAAAAAAAATGATCAAAAAATTTTTATTTTTTTGAAAATAACACTTGCTCACCGGCGTGGAGATAATTTATAATAATACCAATAAAATGAAAATACAGAAAACTTTTACAGAGATATTGTTTAAGTAAAAGTGAGAGTTACTCTTTACTTGGACAGTTCTGTTAGCGGTTAAATATGACTGATCGTTCATGTGAGCGATCAGTTTTTTTATATATTCTTAGGGGCTAATCTTTAACAAGCAAGGAGGGATATGATAGATAAAATAGACAAAAGGTGTGCATAGTGCTGATGGGAACTCAATGAAACGTATTCAATAATTTTAAAGGGGGATAAACGGAGAATGCTGCTTGATAAATTGTTGAGCAAAAAGCCAGTCTTGGATAAAACCGACTTGGAGGTTCTTGTCAAGGATATCGGAGCTACCATTAACGGGCAAATAGATCGCATAATCACCAAAGGTCCTATAACTGTGGCACAAGAAATCATCCATGATGCGGGTGTGGCTATCTTTGGCCATGACGGCCCCCATCCTGTACGTGATGCTGTAAGTTTTGTTGAAGGCATCGCCGGACTTACAGCCGACACTGCGCTGAATATATTCAATGCTCTGCCAAGTCATACACCGGCACCAGAGTTTAAGGTAGAACCTGGCAGTATTAATGCCGAGCCAAACAAAATCATAACCAGTGCCTATCATAGTGAAGCGTCCATCGGGGAAATATCCTGGCTGATTTATCGAGCTAAGACAGTGACTAATACAGAAATAACCGACAAATGGCAGATGATTAAAGATGTTGAGACTTCCCACGGCTTTAACAGCCGCACCTACTTAGATGCAGCTAACAAACAAGTAGTCATTACGCTGGAAGGAACCCAGGCTAATAGCGATTTAAGCCCCCTGTGGCTAAGCAAGGACGGTCTTGCCGACTTGGAAATCGGCCTTGGTGTAATCCCACCGCAAATGCGTGAAGGATACGAACAGTTTAAAAACATCGTAGCTGATGTAGAAGGTAAATATGTCTCTCAGGGATATGGCCTTTCTGTTGCCGGACACTCCTTAGGGGGTGGTTTGGCCCAAATGATGTCCGGCATGTATTTTATTGATACCGGAAAAGCGCTGCCGACTATTGCCCAGGCAGGTCCCGGTATGTTACGCGCTCTTAAACTTTATGCAGAAGAGCGATTGCTGGCAGGCAATGCAATTCATCTGCCGACAGGAGGTACTATCAAGCTGAGCCCTGGTACTGCACTAGAGAGAGCGAATCAGGCCAAAGCAATCATTAGTACTTTCGAAGCTCAAAACTTCAGCAATATTGTTAATCTAATTACAGAGCTAGATCCGGTTGGCCATGTGAACTACAACGTAGATCCTAGCAAGGATGGCCATGTAGGCGTCAACATGATAGTTCCTTACTTGCTTACAGCACGGGAAGACTTGCAGGATGTAGAGTATATTGCCTTAAAATCAGCCAATTCCAAAAATATTGTTACTCCATCTGAAATGCCAAATGATCCTCTGGGTATTTTATCGGGACTTCATGATATTAACGCCACCCGCTTTGACCGTCATGAGCCTGACCAGTCTGATGCTCTGTGGTCAGGAACAGCAGTCGGACTAAAGAAGTTTGATGGAGCGATCGGTGCTGGTTCGGCTGTTTTCCGTGAATATGATAAGCCTCGTAAAGTATGGGAAGGCTCTCAATTGAATATTGCCGAAAACAAGATTTTTGGTTCAAATAATGATGATTTTATTAATGTAGCAGAAAAAGTTAACCGGGCAGATGGGAAAAACGACACATTGGTACTCGCCGGCAAAGGCAATGACGTTGTTTATGGCGGCAGCGGCGGTGACATGATTGCGGGCAATGATGGCAATGATACCATATATGGTGGTGCTGGCGATGATTATATAACTGGTGATGCCGGGAACGATATGTTATTTGGCGGCAGTGGTAATGATATCCTCTACGGTGGCGACGGCAATGACATACTTGACGGTGGCGAAGGCTCCGATGTATTGTGTGGTGGTGCAGGCAATGACGTGTTGTATTGGTCGGCAGGCAATGATATTCTTTGCGGCAATGAAGGTGATGACGTTTTTGTTATAAAAGACGGTGTCCAAGGCAGCGCTCAAGTTAAGTGGGAACGCAACTTTACCAACTTCGGCAACGATGTTGTTATGTTTGCAGGGAACATGGCAAAGGACAGTCATCTCCTCTTTAATTTTGCTGATGAAATTCGCATGTCCGATATGAAGTGGGAACAACACGGCAATGATATTGTCATGACTGACAATAAAGGCAATCAAACAGCAACCGTAACTTTCAAAAATGCTTTTGATTCCTTCGGTAAATCAAATGATCTGGTTGACTTCCAATTTACCAATGGGCGATTGTATTTAGATGATGAATTATATCATGTTCGTGGTGGAACAGGTTTGGTTACTGCACTTGATGATGCTAAATACAAAGGGAATATTTTAATCGGCTCAGAAGGTAATGACAGATTAGTCGCCGGTAAAGGCAATGACCTGCTGTTTGGCGGAGCCGGCGCCGATACGTTAGAGTTCAACGGTAGCTTCGGTCATGATAAGATTATCGGCAGTGACAGCAGTGATACCGTTAAGTTTAATAGATTATTTGATGCCTCTGAATTTACAATTAAACGAAACGGCGATGATTTGGTAATTTCTTATCAGGAAAATTCTGCACCGGCTAATGAATTAACGATTGCTAACTGGTATAGTGCCAGTGATAAGGTTAATCATTTTGACTTTGCCAATGGATCTTACCAGATTAAAAATGATAGTTTTATCAGAATGTAGTAATGAAATTGATCTCTAATATTTAGTTGAATTGTAAAAGATAACCCCATTAGCGGGGTTATCTTTTACAATAAAATATTCAAATTGTACGGACACCACTTTGTAATTTGAATATAGGAGGAGATTAATTTGTTAGCGGTTTTAAAGGAAAAACTTGGCTTGCTTAAACAAATTTATGATGTTGGTAATGAAATTGGGAGTTTGACTGAGTTAGTCGATATAGGTGTAAAAAATAGTGTAACAAAAATAAATAATTTTAATAACCGCTTGGTTGCAAGTATCAAGACTACTGCATTCCTAAGTTATGATGCGCAAAAAGAAAAAGAAAGACTACTTGAAGGCAATATTGATACAAGTATTATTGACAATACTATTCATGATAAGATAGGTACTACTCCCATTTTTTCTGAGAATACTGGAAGTGAAACCCGACTAGCCGATATTACAAAATTTTGTTACAAAGAGTTCTATGCAGCCTTTAAGTTGACTGATTCGAATATAAGAAATGACTGGCGGGAAATTTGTTTTATTGATGAGTTAAAAACAGGACTTGATGCCAGGGTTTTTGTTAATGATAAGACTAAGGAAATCAATATTTCTTTTGAAGGCTCACACGGTTTTACAAAATTATTATCAGCAAATGCAATTGATGCCGCGTTCTTTAAGGACTTGCAAAAATATAGTGATAATTTTACACGCCATGCTACCAAAGAAGAATATGACTATCTATATAGTAAATGGCACAACGTACTTGGCAATGATGGGCTGGCGGATCTACAGATTTTTTCCGGCCAAATACCTGATCAATTCTATACCGCTTATGCCTGGTTTAAAAAGGTTGAGAGTCAGCTGGGAAATCAATATAGCGGTTATAAACAAGTAATCTCAGGGCATTCTTTGGGCGGCGGATTAGCACAATTAGTATCAGCCCAATATTATCTAGATACTGGTAAGCCTATTGCCACCGTTACGTTTGAGGGTCCTAGTATGCTTACACAATTACAAGAACTGACTGGACGTAAAGATTTAAAACCGGAAGATTTTTCTCATATTGTTAATTTTATAACCGAGGGCGACCCAGTGGGTGAGTTGCTCAAAGAACAACATATCGGCTTATCGGTTGCACTTCCTTATACTTTAGCACATAACGATGAGTGGTCAAATGTGTTGAGATACCGGGCGGGCCTAAATTTGTACCAGAAAGCAACCGGCATTGAAGATATTCGTGTTGACAGACATGATATTGGCCAACAAATTGATATTTTCGCCGGTACTGATTTTTCCTATCCGGAAAATAGAGTAATTTTAACTGCCAATGCTGACGTATATGTAGGAAATTCGAGCAAACAGGAACTCATTGTTAGTGGAGACGGTGATGATATCGTTTACGGTGGCAGCGCCAGCGACTATATATGCGGCGGGAGTGGCAACGATCTTCTATATGGCGGCTTAGGCAATGACTTTATTGTTGGTGATCAGGGTAATGACGTATTATTTGGCGGCGCCGGAGACGATTTACTGTATGGTGGCGTTGGTGATGATTATTTAGACGGCAACACGGGGAATGATCGGTTGTTTGGCGGAGATGGCAATGATATTCTAGTATGGTCTGGCGGAAATGATTTGTTGTATGGGCAAAAAGGCGATGACACATTTGTGCTTGGTAAGTCAGAGGACGGTACAAAAGTTAGTGGTGACGTCACTTTAAAATTTGACCGTGAGGAGTCAGGCAATGATCATGTATTATTTAATCCTGAAGTAATTGATAAAAATACTAGTCATTTTACATTTCTGATGTCAGATCACATTTTACCATCTGATTTTAAAATGAACCAGGCTGGAGATAAATTGTTCATTCAATATGCTAGCGATTCTTCTATTACTATTGATCATTGGGCACAGGTTAAAGACTTGAATGTTACATTCAAATTTGGCTGCGACCCTATAAATGCAGAATACAGAGTTGAACAAGGTAATCTTGTTAAAATCTCTTAGGAGAACACCGGAACAAGTTCCTTGTTCCATTATTTAACAATCCATCCCCTGGCGAATCAAAAGAAATACGTTGTGCTTCCTTCCAAATACAAAAAACCTTCTAGCAAATCGCTAGAAGGTTTTTGCGCCCCATCCTTTCAGAAGGTTTGCCAAATATTCATTTATATTATTGTTATACCTTACTCTATAAAAGCCTTCAATGGTTAAGGAAAAAATACTTTTCTTAGTTGTAAATCCCCAATTAGCTGGCAAAAAAATATCCTAGCAACTAAGTTACTAGGTGTTTATAGGGTGGTGTTATAATATAGGAGTGTCTATATGAACAGGAAGTTACTTCTCCCTGCAGATTTCCGTCTGCCTATATTTAGAATTATATCTGCCTATTTTTAGAATATCTTTAGAAAAGCAGTATGGCCGCCTGGCGTTTGGTTAAACTAAAAATAATTACTCCTCTCCCATTAAAAGCCGTCGAAAGACGGCTATTTTTTTTATATATAACAGATATTCCCGTCAAAAGTCTGGCCGCTTATATCCAAACTATCAGTATACTGCCACATGTATCCTTTGATATCATCATTCTGGGACCATTGTGCATTCCATACAGCGCAACCAAGACTGCGCCAGTCAATATAGTCAGTTAGCCAGAAATAAGACGCGTATACGCCGCAGTCAAAGCCAACATTATCAATAAACGCTTTGCACATGGCAGTGATTTCCTCCGGGTCAAAAGCAAAACCTTTTCGCCGTTTGTAACCATCGGCATCCTCCATATCAAAAAATACAGGTAAGTCTAAAGTAGCACAGGCAGATTCTATCGCTTCCCGGCAATTCACGGCTTCCTGAATTGCATCTTCTACGCTTAATGCATAGGAGTAATGATACACCCCAACTTTTAGTCCGACTGCCTTTGCTCCCTCCAAATTTTCAGCAAACATTTCGTCACTTGAACATAGGCCATATGAACATCGAATCATTACAAACTCAATGCCGGCATCCACAACAGCCTGCCAATTTACAATACCATTATGTTTAGATACATCAATACCTTTAATCACTTCGATCCCCCTAACGTTGTTCTGTTAAATACCAGAATGGGCCTACCCCTTCCACCCGCATCCCTAGAGTCTCTACTACACTTATAGTTTCTGTAGCCGACAGATAATACCAGGAAGCCTGTAAAAAAAACACGCCACCACCAGACTTTTTATCCATCTAAGCTGCAACTATTACAATTTCGTAGATTTCTTTTATTACCCCACCCCATCTAATTTCATACATTCTTAAAGTTTACGAAAATAAATGCCTCTGTAAATGTATGCAGAAACTAACCGCTATCAATAGCGATATGGGTCATGCGTACGTCAAGAGACTAATCAAAAAAAGCCTTCCAGTATAATACTGAAAGGCTTTGATTCCAATGGAGCGGAAAAATGAGGATCAAACTCATCGCCTTCGGCCTGGACAGCCGACGCTCTATCACTAAGCTATTTCCGCAACTTATAATATAAATCTAGTATTATTTTACAGTAGAGATAAATTTATGTCAATTATAAAATTATCTCCCATTTTTTATCAATAAAAAAAGCTCATCCCTCAGGCATTTGACCGAGAGATGAGCAGTACTTTTTACCGAGCAACGGTGCGCCTACTAATCTACTACCTTTCCCAAAGTTATAGACCCACCATACTCCGTTGCAACAATGTTAGTATACTACACCCCAAGCAAGAAAAACACCGTATCTGTTTTTACAGTATATGCATTTATTCGTATTTTCCATTACAAAACCCCTGCCAGCCAACACAATCCCGCAACAGCCAGCACAACAATTATTACGCTTAAATATACTATCCACTCAGGATGGTTATGCTTGACGGCAGTATATTTCACCCAATCATCAATTCTTTGACCGGCATTAATAATCTTGCTTTTAACTTGCTCTTTGTCCATAGTTCGTTCCTCCCTACTCATATTTTATGTTGCCATCAAACAACCGGTCACAAATTTCTAGACTCAGTAAATTGCCACATGTATCCTTAGCAGAAAAAAATATAGTTTTTTTAGTTTTAGAATATTGCCAAATATGTTGCCCTCTTTCTTTAATCTATTTTTAAAAAGTCTTCCTATGTAAACAGTTCGAACACAGGTAAATAAATTCTGCACTATCAACAAGTAGACGCCATCAACATATTATATTAATAGAACGGAGGTGCTATATAAGTATGCGCAGATTACGGGAATATCCAGATATAGAATATTGGGAAGAGCAAGAAGAAAAACAAAGTTCTAGAGTTGTATGTAATCCTTACGCTTGCCATCCAGTATTGTACTGTTACCCTAGGCCATGTTATCCACGTAGATGCCGGCCTTACATTTGTTATCCGCACCCTTAACAAAATAGCATCAGCTTTCTTGGAATAAAAAAAAGCAGCCTTGGCTGCCTTTTTTTATTTGCACACCTATAATAAAAGCTGCACACTAATTGCACACTTGCATAAAAAAAATGGTTCCCGGACACATCCGAGAACCATTTTTTCTACTGGAGCGGGCAACGAGATTCGAACTCGCGACCCACGGCTTGG
>CAZCEN010000065.1:10041-13540 GCA_964497205.1 uncultured Sporomusaceae bacterium | reverse complement strand
TTACTATTAATGGATACAGTCAGAAGATACGTTCTTGACAATTAAAACCCGGTGTGTATAATATCATTTAATGAGTTTTCTAGGGTTCCGCAGTTCGCTGGCCTGGTCCGAGAGAAAACGACAGTCTACGACTGTTTCACGGAGGGATAAAAACCCGGGAGAATAGCTGCAATAGTGCAGCTTATTCTCCCGGGTTTTATTATTTCCTTTTTACTAATACTTAAAGATGGAGGGATAGATATGAGCAAAACTTGGGTATCCGTTGTTATTGCCGCTTTTTTTGAAGTGTGCTGGGTGATTGGAATGAAACACGCGGAGGGCTTCTTGGAATGGGGAGGGACAGTGATTGCCATAATCATCAGCTTTTACTTGATGATTATGGCTGGTCGTGATATTGCCGTTGGTACGGTATATGCCGTTTTCGTCGGGCTTGGAACAGCGGGAACCGTATTGGTGGAAATTCTATTGTTCGAAGCGCCTGTCATACCTGCCAAACTCGCCTTGATTGCATTACTCTTAAGTGGAGTTGTCAGCCTTAAGCTGCTAAGCAACCAGAAAAGGAAGGAGGTGCTATGATATGGACTGGCTTTTCCTCATAATAGCAGGCATTTTCGAAATGCTGGGGGTTGCAATGATTAACAAATTTCACAAAGACCGCGATTGGAAGGCACTTACCTTGCTGTTCACCGGCTTTGGTCTAAGCTTTGTCTTTCTGGCGCTTGCTATGAAAACATTGCCTATGGGGACAGCCTATGCGGTGTGGACAGGAATTGGGGCTTCAGGAGGAACAATATTGGGGATGTTGCTATATGGTGAACCGCGGAATTTATCAAGGATTATTTCTATCGCCGTTGTGCTCGGCTCTGCGGTTGGATTAAAGCTGATTGGTTAAACATTTTTCACAATTTGTAGAATTAAAATACCAATTATTGTACTAAAAAATGAACCCAAGCCTGGGCTTGGGTTCTAAAAGGGAGAGGGACTTTTATATAAACCAAATGGTTTTGACCATCCGGATTGTTGTTGTTATCCTAGAATCTTTTCCCGTGCTTTCAGTTTTGCGCTGACATATTACATATCCATATCAGCTACCATCACTCGGCCTCAATTATTAATTTATCTTAATAGGTATAACATACAATAAGTATGAAGAAATAAAACTGACCTTGCCTAGATTTAGGTAAGGTCAGTTAAAAACAAAAAAGACCTTACCACTATAGGCAAGGTCTCACCAGCACTTTAGAGGCCAACAAAGCCGGGCTTACGCCGAATTGTCGACTTTGTTTGACGGTTACTCCCCTTGATAATATTATGTTTATTATATTATTATATCCAGGATGTGTACAAACGTCAACAGTTTATCCAGATTATGTTGTTATCCTGTAAAAGGTGTCTCCCTTGCGAAAAATTGCCTAAACTAGTCGAGTCGCGCAGAATCCCGTAGATGGGGGGCCAGTGCCTTCCGAGGAAGAGGCTGAGGAGTAGGGTGTCTGTTGTTCAATCGCATCCTCCAGCATATCCAACGCTTCCGGACTGCAGGTGATGCGTCCGATCTTATGCAGATAGTACGGCTGCTTATACCCTAGCAGCATCGTTGTCATAGTTTGGATATCGAGCCTGGCGTCGCTGCGCCCCGTCGTGCGGAAGACTTCGCCTTTTCCTTCAGTATCAATACGGAGCGTAAAGGTTCCCTGATTCCAGGAAAGCAGCGGGTCATCCAGGGTGAATGTCCATTCCCGCTCTTTGGCATCCGGCTTAAAAGGATATTGGGCGACAAACTGCTCCAAATCCACAATACGGGCCATGAAATAGGGAGAGATAACCTCTTTGATATCGGCGTCCTCCAGCAAAAAGGCCAGCGGTTCGTCAGTATGAATATTGCCTATGACCTTGGAAATCATCGAAAAGTGGGCGCTGATAAAATTCCAAAGCCCGCTGCGAGCTTCTTCATTGACGAAGATCATATCCTTAATGTGAAATATTTCGTCCGCGATCCAGTAAAGAACATAGCCATCTGGCTGCCTGTCGGCATTGTAGTAAACAGCGGCCATCAGATCGTCCAAATCCCACAGCCAGTATTCATTCCAGGCCAAATCACCGCGCAGCATGGCTCCGTGGGTTTGATAGGCAAAACGTTCATATGCCCTTTTCACATCATCGCTTTCGCTGCCAACCCTGCCGACTTCTCCGGGAACCTGTTTGTTTTTCGGCAGTTGATAGTCCTTCACTTCAAAAATTATTTTATCGGAAATGATCTCCCATCCCTTTCTGCGATAGTAAGGGATGGAGTAGGGATACAGGTAAGAAATCGATTGCTTTTTCTCGCGCATTTTTTCCAGTGCCTGATACAGCAATTTATGCATTAAACCCTGGTTGGAGTATTCCGGGAACGTACCGACGCCGGTAAGACCTCCCATGTCGTACGTTTTATTGAATATCCGTACCTGAAATGGATAAACCGCCACCTGAGACACAAGTTGATCACCATCAAACCATCCCCAGACATCCGCCTGCTCCAAAGCCGGCGATTTGGCGTTAACGATATCCCGCCCTTCCCAGCCGACCTTGCGCAGATCGGCATCGGTTACCTGGAAAACATACCGCAGCAGTTGGTTGTATTGTTCGAGATGCTTTATTTCGACTTGTCTCATCTTTAATTGCCTTTTTCTACCCATAAAAATCTCCTTTTCGCAAAAGCTCTACCTAAGCCGTGCGTTAAATACCAACTTTCCCCATAATAGAATTAACTGCCTTAACGGCAAGAGAGTCCTCAGGCAGATCAACCAATGGTTTCCCTTCGGTATCAAAGGTAACAGCTTGTTCGTCATAGGGAATAGTACCGATTAAATTTAAACCTGTTTTTACTATTTCCTCTTTGAGCCGGTCAATTCCAGCCTCTCCCGTCTTGGTGACAATCAGATAAACTTCGGGTATTTCGATCTTTAGCACACGAATAAGCTCAGATACCTTTGCCGCCGAACGGATACTACGGACAGAAGTATCGCTAATGATAAACAGCATATCGATATCTGCAACGATACGCCGGCTTAAATGCTCCATTCCAGCTTCATTATCAATGATGACGTATTCATAATTTTTTTGTAACCGTTCCAGATACATTCTAATAAGATTGTTAGGATAACAATAACAACCATTTTGCTGGGGCAATCCCATTAAAATTAGATCCATACCATTTCCCTCTTGAATAATCTGGCTTAATCTATATTCAGTGAATGAATCTTTGCCAATTCCATCCGGGATATCATCTCCAGTTCTAACTTCCTCCAGGATATTGGCGATAGAATCGTCTACCGTCATCCCCAGCGCTTCGTTCAAATTGGAGTTAGGATCAGCATCTACCGCCAAAATCATTCCTTTTTGCTGCTGTAACAATTCCTTAATTAGTAATGCAGTAAAAGTTGTTTTACCAACGCCGCCCTTACCAGCTACGGCTATCTTCTTTGTCATTAGAAAACCTCCATGCAAAGTTATTTTTCAT
>CAZCEN010000065.1:0-9941 GCA_964497205.1 uncultured Sporomusaceae bacterium | reverse complement strand
AACAGCTACCATTATTTTAGTGTTTTTTTCACCCCAAAGAATGGCGGGTATGTTCTCAATTAATAAATTCTGCTTAACCATTTTTCCTCCATCTGTTACAGAGGAAGACTCCTCCATAAACAATGTAAATTATTATAATTAATCATATCTACATCCTCCTTTCCCGATTAACTGTATGTGAACAAAATTAAACGCAAATACATCTTACAATATTTAACTATACCATAACGTCACGAAAATCTCTATTCTGGCTCTTGTTTGAAATAATCTTGATAAAAGCGGAATTTTCACCGCAGTCGTATTGATATTATCCGCTCCGAGACCTTAGACCTATGGTTTAATTTGGCATTAGAAGAATACTTATTCTCGAAAGTTGCCGCCGGCCAAGTCCTGCTTCTACTATGGCAAAACGAGAATACTCTGGTTATCGGCAGGATGTCATCAGGTGGCTTGCCAAACAGAATATTCCATCTGAATAGGACAAGCCTCGCCTGAGCCAAAAAAATCAAATTTTTATACAGATGTTGCGTAAATCTTCAGTTCGATGTACAATAAGTTCAATTTAATATTTAAAGCTATGAAAAGAGATATAAATACATTCGTTTTGCCACAGAGAGCCTCAGTTGCTGAAAAGGGGTGCAAAACCGTATTTTAAAAAGACTTGGAGCTTCGTACCGACTACACATTTAAGTGTTGAGACTACGATGGGAGCGCCCATTATTGCGCCAGAGTATCGACAAACGTCTGTACTTGTAGAGGTCTGTATCGTGAGATATGGATGAAATAAGGTGGTATAACGAAGCATAGCCCTCGTCCTTGTAATAAGGATGAGGGCATTTTTATTTTATAAAGGAGAGGTAATATGAGTGAACTTACAATGAAACAGATTAGACAAGAAAAACTTGAGGCGATTGCAAAAAAAACTAACCCGTACCCAGATCGTTTTGAAAAAACACATGAAATTTACGAAGTGTCTACGCTGGCTGATGGCACGAAACAGGTAAAAACAGCAGGCAGAATTATGTCTATACGAAAAATGGGCAAGCTATGTTTTTTCACAATAGCTGACATCAATGGTAAAATACAGGTAGCGCTGAAAAAAGAGGTCTTAGGAGAAGAACAATATTCTTTCTTCCAAAATTATTTTGACATTGGAGATTTCATTGGCGTTGAAGGGGAAGTTTTTACCACTAAAACAGGTGAAAAAACTATCCGGGCAAATTGGTTCATGTTTCTCGGAAAAGCACTGAATTTTCTACCTGAAAAGTTTCATGGAATCACAGATGTAGAGGCTTGCTATCGACAACGATACTTGGATTTAATTATGAACGAAGATACCCGAAAAAGATTCTTGCTAAAGTTTAGTTTCATTAAAGCGATACGGCATTTTTTGGAGCAGAATAGTTATATTGAAATTGAAACGCCTGTATTAACCAATAAACCATCCGGAGCCCTAGCAAAGCCGTTTATTTCTCATCACAACGCACTAGATATAGATGTATATCTTCGTATCGCACCAGAGACTTATCTGAAGAGGGCTATTGTCGGAGGCTTTACCAAAGTATTTGAATTTGCTCGGTGTTTCCGTAATGAGGGAATGGATGCTTCTCATTTACAAGACTTCACCATGTTAGAATGTTATTGTGCATATTTTAATTACAAAGACAACATGAATTTTACACAGAAAATGCTTTGTACTGCTGTAACCCAAGTGTTTGGTAATTCTAAAATAAAACTTGGAGATCAGATAGTTGATTTTAGTAGTAACTGGGCGGTAGTCTCTTTCCGTGATCTAATATTGAAAGATTGCTCTATTGATATAAACCAGTATGAAACAGCACAAGCACTTTTGCAAGTGATAATAAGTAAAGGAATTACACTTGAATCAAAAACAGACTTAAAGCTACTTGGCAAAGGAAATTTAATAGATCTTTTATATAAAAAGGTAAGTCGGCCAAACCTTATCGAGCCAACATTTTTAGTGGAACATCCGATCTCCTTATCTCCTTTAGCAAGAGCAAACGATGATAATCCTCAGCTTACTGACCGGTTTCAGCTTGTCATTAATGGTGCAGAAGTCCTCAATGGGTACTCGGAATTGGTAGACCCAAAAGAGCAATATAAACGGTTAGCAGAACAAGCAAAATTAAATACCGGCGGTGATGATGAAGCCATGCAGATGGACAATGATTATATTAACGCTATGCAATACGGGATGCCACCTATTTCCGGCTGGGGTATGGGGATAGACCGTATCATACAAATCCTAACAGGACAAGGTAATTTAAGGGATAGCGTTTTATTTCCAATAATGCGACCTTTAGAATAAGAGGCTACTTTTTAATATCTATTCAAGCTAAAAGCAGCCAGTTAGGTGGAATTAATCCCCTAAACCGGCTGCTTACTTGCTTATCATCGCCTCTTTCGTGGTGTCCGTATTACTTATTGTTGTCTTGATAAACAAAAGGACCTATTTTATCAAGTTTCGGTTTGACCATGCCGGTTGTGTTCATGATATAGGTTAATAAATCAACATACAAAGTATCCGCTTCAGCCAATGCTTTCTGGGCGCTGTCCATGCCAAGCTTCGTTACATAATTTTCACCAGCGGCAGGATCTTTTGCATATAAGGCAATCATTTCTTTCTCTGCTTCCAACATATCGTGATAAGAATTCTTTTCATACTGTTTCCAAGCAGATTTTACGCCTTGCCCATATTGGAAACGATTTTGCGCCGCTAATGCACAGATGCGTTTAAATTTCCAATACGCCCCTTTGTCATCATATGTTTTACCTTCTACCTGATAGGCAGGATGCGTCTCGGTAATACCCGAAAAAGCCGGAATGAACACAGAATGCTCGGCATTGCCCATACATAGCCATTGCAGGGCAGAACACGCTCGGGGATATTCCTCTTTGATTTGCAAAACATGGACTTCTGACTGCCGTTCTACACCAATAGTGCGAACTGTCCATTTATTTTGCGGTAAAGCAGCGTCTAAATTCGTACCTTCATAACGATAACGTAATACATCCATTACTTCCAGAGGCGATACTTTATGGTCGGGTGTATAAAACAGTTCGTAAAATGTATCATGTTTATATGGGCCGCCATCAGTCGATGGTGCAAGCAAATGGTGTCCACCCCAGGAACGGGTATTGGAGTAATCACTGATTGGTACTCCATAGGTTAGCGCCAAATGCACCTTTCCGTTTATTCTTTTTGCAAAGCCAAACTGATCCGCTAGGGTAAATAAATCCTTGGAGCACAGGAAATTTTCCTTATCAGTTGCATCTACGGTACCAAGCATAAACTGATTACCAAACACAGCCACTTTATTTGTTGGCATTTTTTGCGCTGCCCATTGATGGCCGCTATAGATTTCAATAAGCCACGCTTCTTGCTGATCGGCAATCATTACAATATTTCCTTCCGCCGAACCATAAGTCTCCACCAGCGAAGTTAATTTCTCCACCCCTTCACGTGCCGTTGTAACACAAGCAGCTACTGCTGCCGTAAGACTCGCTTCCCGTAAGCCTTGTTCAACAAACGGATCCGCTTGTCTAACTTTATCATTAGGCGTTGCGGATACCGTACCCGTGACCGACACGCCGCATTCATTCGAACAACTAGCCGGATACAATCCGTCACCGGCATCGCGATTGTCAGGAATCATAGTGTATTTATAGGTAGTAGCCGGTAAAGGCATAGAAAATCCATTTACATCCGTGAGCGTTCGGCCAGGAGTATTCTCAACCCTTGGTACAACCAAGAACAATTTATTATAAGCGCCTACACTCTGATCCTCACTTCTGGCAATGATCGTGGAACCGTCAGTGCTTACCTCTTTGCCTACATACACCGCAGTACAGGCAAAGACGTACATGTTGCCGCACGCCAAACATAAAAACACAGCAAACAAAATTCTTTTAACATAACCCATAGTTTCACCATCCATCCTCAAATTTGCTATTTTGGCTCAGAAATCATCTCCTTCAATAAACTGCTGTTTCCATTTCAATCATGTTTCTAGCGTATTATGCAAAAAAACATAGCCGCCCGTCTGTCTCATTTATTCCGGATAACCTTGCCTAAGCCATAAATAGTGATATAGATAGTCCTTCTATATATTTATTGATACTCCTTCCATTTTTTGTATTTAATTTACATATTTTATTAATTTTCCATACTGGTTCTTGCTCTCGCTCACCCGCCAATATGCAGCAACACGCCGATTACTTTGTACATTAGATGACGGTTCCGGCGTTTCTATTGTCACCATGTATATCTTGGTTCTTAACTTAATTCATGATATTTCGGCAGCCCTAATTAAAGATGGAATTATTATCGGGGCAATTGAAGAAGAACGCCGTCAAAATGACCTATCAGTTTTTTTCATAAGCTGATAGGTCATTTGAGTATTACTATTTTTTTATGGATACAGTCGTGTAGAAGCGCGCCTCGCGCCTCCCCCCTCTCAGAACCGGACTTGCCCTAGTCGGGATAAGAATTTAGTCGCACTGCACCTCTCCATCAACGCTATCAAGCGCTAAATCCTGCTGCTGATCAATCCATGCAAAACCACGGCTTTATTGCTGTATCGCGTTGATAAGAGGAAATCGGAAAGGTTGGTAAAGGAGGCGTTAGAAAATTCATCTGGGAATCATTATAAGTAAGGAAAACCGCCTCATTAAACTCCTTGGCAAACATCCCACGTTCCACATGACAAGCCAATAGATACCGTTTCAACCCTTCATCGGCGCCCCCCTGCTCAACATGTTTTTGGGCGGATGCAATGAGCCGGTCAATAACATCGGCAGAAACATCATACATATCGAACAAATCTAACAACCTCATGGATTCGGCTTTACGCGAAACATCCGTCATGTCTAATCCGGCTTTTCTCCACAATTCACTCGAACGAATACTAAGAAATCCAAAAGAATGGCAGAGATTCTCAATTTCCCCCAAATAGCTATTGACACGATCTTTGGGCTTACCATTTAAGATAGCATGAACATCGGTAAGAATGAGTTTTAATGTTGCTTGCGGCCCCGCATAAGTGTCTGACGCATCCAGGAATTCTCGAAGTCGCTGCATCGCTTTTTTATCAGCATCAGAAATCGAATCCTTACGACCGGCTCCCCAGTAGGCTACAAACTCCAGCGGACGAGACATAAGAATTTTTTTCTGAAAAGCCTGAATGATCTGTTCCGGCTCTTCCGGATGATCCCTCTTAAATTTCCATGTGTTTAGTGATTTAAACGCCAAATGGGCATAATCACCACTAACAATTTGTCTTAACTCACCAAGTGCAATCTTGCCAACTCTGTTTCTTGGCAGCTCTGCAACTCTTACAAAACTGTTCGGTACAACTAGCCTTGGCAGTTTTTCGGCAGTGAACCGTCTTAGCTCTATTTCAGTAATATTGCAGTTCGCTTTAGGGATGTAAGCGGTGATGATTTTCTCCCCCAGAAATTCATCTGGAATGCCGACCGTTTTACTATCAGCAATCCACGGGTGAGTACGGACTATCGCATCAATTGTTTCAGGTACTATATTAATTCCTGATCGTATAATAATTTCTTTAACCCGACCAACTACCTTAATATTGTTATCTTTATCAATATAACCAACATCCCCTGTACCAAAGAAACCATCATTGGTCAACTTGATGCTTCGCTTCCCATCAAGAAAACGGTATCCACACATTAAAAGCGGTCCTCTAAACTGAATCTCACCAATACTTTGCGTTAAAGCTTCCGTAGAATCGATTTGCGTAATCAGTTGAATATCTTTACTCGTATCAATGCGGACTTCTCCTATTAAAGGCGTACCTACATTGGAGTAGTCAGCATTTCGGCCGGAAGTGGATGCTGTAATCCAACAAGTCGTTTCCGAAAGGCCATACCCCTGATAGATATCGCACTCCAAATTCTTTTCTCCTGACCGCCAGAGCTCCGGCCCCAAGGGAGCTGCCCCACAAAAACTGAATTTAAGCGACTTTAGACTCTGTCCCTTCTTTTGCTTTTTCATTAAAAAAGCAATTAAAGTCGGCGTCAAGCTAGCAATTGTTGCCTTGGTTTCAAGTATTGCAGCAATTGGGTCTGAAGAGCGAGTAATATTGTTGTAAACGGTTGTCGCTCCAGCAACCAATGGCAGACAACCTGTCAGCATAATTGCATTCATATGGGACCAAGGCAGTGTACACAGGAACCGGTCTTCCTGACTGCATGCAAACCTTTCCTGTAGGCAATAGCTGTTAAAGGCCAGATTTTTTTCACTCAACTCTACGAACTTCGGCTGTCCCGTTGTTCCGGAAGTTTTTATGAGAAGGGCTGGAGAGTCACGCAAATCATAGCGTAGTGTTGAATTAAAAATAATTGTGCCGTCAGTAAACTGTTCACCTTCCATAAACGCACTGATTGATAATACTTCCGTTCTAGCCGGAATATCCTCTTCTTCTAAAGGGAACTCAGACGAGTATAGTACTAACCGGGGGCGAAGGCTATGAATTGTAGCTTTAACCTCATTCTTATCTTCTTCGATTGGTGCCAGGATTAAATCAAGCTCAATACAACCAATCAACAATGGAAGGAAATCACCGGACCTGGTTAGTATAACGCATACCACTTGACCGGGCTTCAAATTCTTTGCCCGTAGCCGTTCAACAGCAACTTGCGTTCTTCTGAAAAGGTCGGCATACGTTATTTGCTCGTTTTGAACAATATCAATCCAAGCTAGTCCTCCTCCGTTTGCCGCCGCATTTCTGCTCATGAGATATCCGAGTCTGGTTGGCTTGATTGCACATTCATCGATGGGACTACATGAAAGAGCATTCCTCATTTAAGCTCCCACCTTTCCTAGCTTGTCCAGAATCCGCGTAGCTATTTCCTCTATTGAAAACTCCGGCTTCACTTCTTGCAAGAAGTCGATTTTAGAATTCAACCGGCTTTGAACTTCTAGACTTAATTCCAAACTAGCAAACGAATCCACCCCAAGAACAGCCAATGTATCGGTCGGCAATATATCAGGCGCTGCATTCCCTACAGAATCCGCAGCAAGCTCTTTTAATAGTTCAATCAGCTGCTCGAAACTTATACCCACGTTTTTCGCAGCCGCCACTTCCCTAACTGGTACCTCAACCGGATTTGATTCATTCGGAGTATAACCGACACCTCTTTCTTGAGCACCTTGAATCTCTCCGATGGGTTCGCCATCCTCAGAGAAAAATACGAAATCAGTGATATAGTGATTCCCGACCGCTTCCTGTTGACGCTTAGCCAGGCACCAAATTCCCTGCCTATCCCTCCAGGGCAATGCAGATATGTCAATTTTCCTAAAGGACGTTAAAAGATAGCCACTGTTGCCGCCGGCTTCATTCTGACCATGCACAAATCGAAATAGCTGCAGGCAGGAGTCAAGCAGGCATACTTCTCTATCTACCTGCTCCTTTAAATGACCTTCAAAATCCGCAATTACCCCTAAAACCCCCATAGGAGTCTCTACTGCGTGCCGCATTTTCTGAAAATGAGTGCCGTGATACAAACCAGAAATGAGTTGTTTATTGTAAACATCGGCAACACTGAGCGCTTCCTGTTTGCCGCGCAACAACTCTGAAAGATGGGGACTCGCTATGAGCAATGGTTCAGACGGCGTGGCCAGAGCAATAGCATGAACAGTCGATTCCCAGCTATCGGCCCCCCTGCTTTCAATCTGAATACTCCATCCATTTGCGGTCTTATGTAGGGACGTGCGGAGGGTCGCTTTGCCTTCAGTAACAGCCAGAATTCCCTTGAACTCCACTGATTCCAATTTCCATGTAATTTGATGATCTATGGCTCTGGCGGCATTTCTTAATAAATGAACAAAATACGTGCCAGGAACAATGGCAGAGCCAGCTAACGCATGATCTTTTAACCAGTCAAATGAACTAAGGTTAATCAACGTCTCATAAATTATTTCATCGCCTGTGTCCTTCAGCTTAATGCCTAGGCTTCGATCTCTGCTTTCGGGCTGCGGTACCGCCCAACAACGAGGCACCTCTACTTTTTCCGATTTCTTTCCTGGTAAGTCGCCGATACCGGCGGTTCGTTCAGTTGGCGGCTCTTCAATGACCAAATGGACATTCGTCCCACCCATCCCGGAAGAGTTCACTGATACTCGCCGTTTTGCCCCGTTCTCCACCTGCCATGGCATACACGCTTGCGGAAAATAGAAGGGAGTATCCGCAAGATTTATCGGTTCTCCATCATATATATCTGATAAAATTTTCTTTTGGGTCAGGCTACATGCAGCTTTAATAATACTAACCACGCCACATGCAGCTTCCAAGTGTCCAATATGAGATTTGGCCGTGCCGAGACTACAAAACGCTTTTTTCTGACTTTTCGCCGAGAATACACTTGTCAAGGCTTCCATTTCAACACGGTCCCCAAGCCTTGTCCCGGTACCATGTGTTTCTATGACACCAATCGATTCCACATCGATACCTTCAAGTGCGCGTTCCATTACCTCACGCCAGCCTTCTACACTTGGCGCAGTAATTCCATCTTGCCGGTTTCCGTTATTGTTGATTGCCGAGGAAATGATGACCCCAAAAATAGGATTACCATCTCGAATGGCATCCTCCAATCGTTTCAGTGCTACTAACGCAACACCATTTCCATGTACAGTCCCGGTTGCATAATCTGTAAAAGGCCGGCAATGACCGTCAGAAGAGAATATGCTTCCTTCAATAAATTGGTATGGGCGGAGTTGAGGATTCATGACAGTTGCTCCCCCTACAAGCGCAATATCACAGTCCATAGCAGCTAGCGAGAGACAAGCATAGTGGGTTGCTGTGGCCGAACTTGAGCAGGATGTTTGAAGGTCCACTGCCGGCCCCGTCAAATTTAATATATTTGCCGTACGAAGAGCAAGGTAGTCTTTGTCGTTTTGCAAAGTTGCTTGCAGCCCCTCAAGGGTGTGAAGACTGGTATCAATATGGTTTTTGGTATGCTTTAGGTACGTATTCATCGGGCAGCTTGCAAAAACGCCAACGCGGCGGCCAAAATCTTCCGCAGTAAAATCACTCTTTTGAATATGCTCAAGAACATTTGCAGCGCATGTCAAAAACAAGCGATGCTGAGGGTCTATAAGGCTAGCTTCACGCTTGCCCATCCGGAAACGTTGGTAATCAAATCGATCGGCGTCATCAAGATAACCTACTGATACGTGCATTCCAGCTTTATCAGCTCCAGAAAGTCTTACAATTCCGCTTCGTTTGTTGTATAAGTTATCCCAGAATTGAGAGACAGATGCCGCACGAGGTAACCTACAATCCATTCCAACAATGGCAATTGGTTTTTCAAACATAAACGAGCCTCCTTATTTTGCTTTAACTGGTAACTTCAATGTGGTTAACTTTACTTCACACTTTTCACACCATCGGACACAACTACTTTGCTCCCTGCCCCTCCCTGATGCAAAGACCGCTTTACTTTATAATTGGAAAGCTGCTTTTACCACGTCTTCAATTAACTTCTCCTGAGGTATATACGGCAACGTTACGTGCGCTTTTCCCGCATACCGGTCGTTAAATTCCGCAATGGTCGAAATGGAATTGGCATTACGTGCCCAAGCCCTTCTGGCCACACCGCTGATAACATCCCACAGCATGGCTGACTGCAAAATAGCGTCTACACGCTCGCTGCCATCCAGTACCATGCCGAAACCACCATCAATGGCTTTACCGACGCCCACACCGCCGCCGTTATGCAAAGCTACCATACTCATACCACGAGCCGCGTCGCCTGCAAAACATTGCACGGCCATATCGGCCATTACATTGCTGCCGTCCTTGATATTTGACGTTTCCCTAAATGGCGAATCTGTACCACTTACGTCGTGGTGGTCACGTCCCATCATAACCGGTCCAATCTCGCCGTTTCGGACCATT
>CAZCEN010000064.1:6840-13562 GCA_964497205.1 uncultured Sporomusaceae bacterium | reverse complement strand
ATGTCCCCTTAGTTGTTAACGTCGGTGACGAGCTTATCAGCGAAAACAACAAGCGTTACAAAATTGTTAAAGTCGAAGAAAACCAGGCTTATGCCCGGTTTGTTGAAGATTTAAACTTAGAATTATATCGAAATGATGGCCGAAGCAAATAGAAAGTAATAAGAAGTAATTAGTAGAAAGTGAAGGCTAGTTTATAGTGTCCAGATGCGAGGCGCGATGAGCATGCGAACGTAGTCGTACTGGGAAGTACGTCGGAGAGAGCACGCGGAAGAGCAACGAAGCAGATGGGCGCTAGAAACTAGCCGCGTATCATAGATGGCGGTCTAAGAGGGCCTGCTCACGCACTCTCTTCAGGCCGTCTTTTATTGTTTTGGCTCTTACTTCGCCAATCCCTTCGACTTCATCAAGTTCAGCCAGTGTGGCGTTATAGATGCGGTGCAACGTTTTAAAATGTGCAACAAGCTTTTCGCCAACCAATAACGGCAGCCGGGATATTTGTCTAAGCACCCTGTAACCGCGTGGAACAACAGGAATATCCATCGCGTTCTGACTAACGCCGTAGCCTAATAAGCGACATATCGTAAACGGATCAAGTGCCTCCTCAGGCAATGTAGCAAGTTGTTCCCGCACGGTCTCATAATCTTTCATATCATTAGTATTACAGTAATCCTTAATTAACAGAGCCGCGACGTCAACTTCAGAAACTAGCTCATCCATCTGCATACTGACAAGGCGTCCTTCTGTGCCCAACTCAATAATATTGCGCTCTATTTCCATTTCAATCCGCTTGACTTGTTCGGCGCGTATCAGCAAGACGGCTACATCATATAAGGTAACCAAATCCTCAAATTCGAGAGCGCTTAAATTAGTCAGACCTTTATCCAGTACATTTTTGTACTTTTCCAGCGTCTGAAGCGCTTGATTGGCGCGATTTAAAATAACCGGAATGTCTTTAAGAGTGTACCTAAGATGCCCCAAATATACAGTAATAATATTTCGCCGCTGGGAAATGGCTATTACCAAAGCCCCGATCTGCTTGGCCGCACGTTCTGCGGTACGATGCCGAGTACCTGTCTCGGCTGTAAAAATTCCAGGATCAGGCATAAGTTGGGCATTGGCAAACAAAATGCGTTTACCATCATTTGATAATACGATAGCACCATCCATTTTGGCTAATTCATAAAATCCGGATGGAGTAAATTCCGAGTTTAATTCAAACCCGCCATCTACAACAGCAAGCGTAGCCGGACTATCTCCGACCAGCACCAGAGCTCCCATTTTGGCTCTTAACACATTTTCTAAGCCATCCCGCAACGTAGTTCCCGGTGCCAGTGTCTTAATCGTTTTGATAAAACGCGCATCCCACAACCGTTCGGGCCGTTCTTCCCGATTTTTTATCATATAAATCCGCCTCCACAGCCTCGCTGACACTAGCAGGGCCAATATAAACAGCCCTGCCATCCGGGCCAACTTGACCGGAAAATTCCCGGCTATCATCCGCGCTTCATGAATTATCTTCAATAAACAGCCTTGGTTAATTCTACCTCGCAGACTTCTTACCTACTAGTCTATTCTGTCAAAGCGCTTTCCTAATAGAAACATAATCTCCTAGTCTATTCTTTGTAAAAATTAACTAAATTATTACTTATTTTTCCATAAACAAAGTACAATTATTGCTGGCCTTTTGGTAACCATTATATACTACAAGTTTCTTTCTCTTCAAGCCGTAACCTTACCTTATAAACTAACTTGCACTTAGTTTTATAGTCGATTAATTTCAAGCTCCTAATTTCAAATCATTATATTATTATATTTTTGGTAAAGCACTTCTATTAATAAGAGTTCTTTGTAAATTGAGAAATTTCCTTTAAAAAAGCTACCTTACTATTTCCTCTCCGCACCAAAAAGAAGCCGATTTTTCCGGCTTCCTGGATCTTTAGATTCGATTATCATTTGTGGTGTCCCTTTCTCATTCTTTAGCCCAAAGCAATATCCAAACATTCTATGACAGTTTCAACACCTATCAGCTCAACATTAGGCTTAAGTGAAAGTCCCTTCATATTGCCTTTCGGTAAAATAATTCTTCTGAACCCCATTCGTTCTGCTTCCCGAATCCGAGGTTCTACCTGAGCAACTGCCCTCACTTCTCCGGCTAACCCCACCTCTCCAATAACCACCGTATCACTGCCGGCATTAGAGTTACGGTAACTGGACGCCAAAGCAACTACTAACGCCAGATCTACAGCAGGCTCATCTACTTTTATGCCGCCGGCGACTTTCACAAAAACATCACTGCCACCAATCATAATGCCTACTCTCTTTTCTAAAACAGCTAACAACAGTTGAATGCGCTTTATATCCACACTGTCAGAAGTTCGCCGTGGCGGCGTAAAAGGAGAAGAACTGACAAGCGCCTGTATTTCCACTAATAAGGGCCTCGTTCCCTCCATTGTTGGAATTACTACACTCCCCGGAACATCGAGCGGTCGTTCCGATAGAAATATTTTAGACGCATCGGGGACGTCGATTAATCCTTCATTACGCATTTCAAATAAACCAATTTCATTTGTACTGCCAAAACGGTTTTTTACTGCTCTGAGTACCCGGTATTGCGCATTTCTTTCGCCTTCAAAATAAAGAACAGTGTCAACAATATGCTCAAGTGCCCGTGGACCGGCAAGAGTACCGTCCTTCAATACATGGCCGATAAGCATAGTAGCAATTGTCTTGGTTTTAGCCAACTTCAAAAGCTGCACGGCACATTCCCGCACTTGACTAATGCTGCCCGGAGCACTCTGTATTCCGGGATTAAAAACCGTCTGAATAGAGTCAATAACAAGTAAAGTGGGATTTAGCTTTTCGGCCTGCTGCTGAATGATATCAAGATTAGTCTCGCTGAGAATATATAGCTTATCTTGTATCGCGCCCAGACGATCGGCCCGCATCTTAACCTGTTGTGGACTTTCTTCGCCTGTTACATATAATACTGAACCATAGTCCTTTGCTATATTGGCACAAATTTTAAGAGTCAGGCTTGATTTGCCTACGCCGGGATCACCCACAATAATTGATAATGATCCAGGTAGAAGGCCATATCCCAAAACCCGATCCAGCTCCACTGAACCGGTACTAAACCGAGGGGCTTCCAAAACCTCAACCTCGCCTATTGGCATCGCCGCCTGCCCGCTTGATAAACCTAAAGCCAAGCCCGCAGACTTAGCGGAACTGCTTTCCTTATGCACAGGTTCTTCAACCATACTATTCCAAACACCACAGCCGGGACATCGACCCAACCATTTGGTTGTTTCAAACCCGCATTCCTGACAAAAAAACATCGTCGTTCTCTTTTTACTCAACTGTAGTACCATCCAATCTTGTATAATAACCTCATAATCAGCTACCACTTCGATATATAACTATGAGAGTAAAGTCGTAATAAAGGCAAAAAGCACTCGTTGTATGAGTGCTTTTCGCTTTGATAAACCTATTATCCTGCTAATCAAGCCTTCCTAGCAAATTTTAATTTTCCAGTTTCATCAGCATCAACTATTATCGTATCACCACTTGCTATCGACTGCTTGATTATCATTTCTGAAACTTCATCTTCGACCATCCTTTGAATGGCACGGCGCAACGGGCGGGCACCAAAGGCGTGGTCACGACCCTCTTTGAGTAATTCTTGTTTCGCTTTTTCGCTCAATTCCAAATTGAGATTAGCATGGGTCAACCGGCTTGCGACATCTTTTAGCATAATCTCTACAATCTGTTTTAAATCTTCGTCTGTCAGACTACCGAAAACTAATATCTCATCAATTCGGTTTAGAAATTCAGGCCTAAATACCTTTTTAGCCTCGTCCAATACCCGGTTTTTAGCCGCTTCTCCCTCGGCATCTTTTGCACGTTCATCAGATAAAAAGCCCATGGTGGCAGCCTCTCGTTTCAAATGCTTAGAGCCTACGTTAGAGGTCATGATGATAACAGTATTTTTAAAGTCAACGGTCCGGCCCTGACTATCTGTCAAACGCCCATCTTCCAACACCTGCAGCAAAATATTAAATACGTCATAATGGGCTTTTTCTATTTCATCCAATAGTATAACCGAATAAGGCTTACGACGTACCGCATCTGTTAATTGACCGCCTTCTTCATACCCTACATAGCCGGGAGGCGCTCCTATCAGGCGAGACACGGTATGTTTCTCCATATATTCGGACATGTCCAAACGAATCATGGCGGTTTCGTCGCCAAACAAGGCCTCTGCCAATGCTCGAGACAATTCGGTCTTACCAACGCCTGTCGGACCCAGGAACAAGAAGGAGCCAATAGGACGTTTGGGGTCTTTCAGTCCGGCTCTAGCCCGGCGTACTGCCCGGGCTACCGCCTGTACGGCCTGATGCTGCCCAACTACCCGGCTATGCAAAATTTCCTCCAGCTTTAATAATCGTTCGGATTCTTCTTCCGCCAGTTTTTTTACCGGAATCCGCGTCCAGGTCGCGACAACATGAGCAATATCTTCGGCAGTAACCACAATACGTTCACTGCCGCGGTTCTTCCAGTTTTTCTGCGCACTTTCCAATTCTTCGCGCATTTGCTGTTCCATATCACGCAGTTTGGCTGCCCGCTCGAACTCTTGCGCGGCAATAGCCCCTTCTTTTTCAGTACGGGCTTGCTCCAACCGTTGTTCCATGTCCTTAACATCAGGCGGTACGGAAAATGCCTGCAAACGTACACGTGAAGCAGCTTCGTCCATTAAGTCAATCGCTTTATCCGGCAAAAAGCGGTCTGAAATGTAACGATGAGACAATTTAACTGCTGCTTCAATTGCTTCGTCAGTAATTTGTGCCCGGTGAAAAGCTTCATATTTATCTCTAATCCCTCTTAAGATATCAATTGCATCTTCAACGCTCGGTTCACCGACTGTTATGGGTTGAAAGCGACGCTCCAATGCGGCATCTTTCTCAATGTGCTTTTTATATTCATTTAGGGTAGTTGCACCAATAACCTGTAATTCGCCACGAGCCAGGGCCGGTTTCAAGATGTTGGCGGCATCAATTGCTCCCTCTGCGGCTCCGGCGCCGATAAGCGTATGCAGTTCGTCGATAAATAATACGACATTGCCGTCTTCCCTGATTTCATCCATAACCTTTTTCAAGCGTTCTTCGAATTCTCCCCGGTATTTAGTACCGGCAACCATAGAGGCCATATTCAGAGAAACCACACGCTTGTTACGTAAAATTTCCGGTACCTGCCCTTCCACGATACATCTGGCAAGACCCTCGGCAATAGCCGTCTTACCAACGCCAGGTTCACCGATCAATACCGGATTATTTTTGGTACGTCTAAGTAGAATTTGAACCACCCGTTCAATTTCCGAGGCTCTGCCTACCACTGGATCAATCTTGCCTTCTTGCGACATTTTATTTAAATCGCGACCAAACTCATCGAGCAACGGAGTCTTATTATTTGCCGGTGCCTTATAGCCAGGTGCTTTAGGCGGCGGCGTCTGGCCGGACATCGAATAGCCGCCCAGCATTTCTATAACCCGCTGTCTCGTTAGGTTGATATCTACCCCAAGACCTGTGAGTACTTGCGCTGCGATGCCTTCGCCTTCCCGAATAAGCCCCAGGAGAATATGCTCGGTGCCTACATAATTATGACCAAGACGCAATGCCTCTTCCATAGCCAGTTCAATTACTTTCTTAGCACGGGGCGTATAACCAATATCACTGGTTTGTCCGTTTCCCGTCCCTAGAATGTTTTCTACTTCAACCCGCACTGAATCTACATCCAGATCTAAAGAAGCTAAAGCTTTCGCTGCTACTCCCTCACCTTCCCGTAACAGCCCCAGTAATAAATGTTCAGTGCCGATATAACCATGTCCATATCTGGCTGCTTCCTGTTGAGCCAGAATTAAAACCTTGCGAGCTCTATCAGTAAATCTGTTAAACATTATACATACCCCCTTTATGCAGTCAAATTATTTACATTTTCCATTAATTAAATTGCTGTAAGCTGTCACGGACTAATTTTGCCCGCAGTTTATTGCTTTCCGTCTGATTCAGTACAGTACCACCAGCTAATTTTTGAAGATAATTGGGACGGGTAGTAACCAAGAGTTTGGTAAATACCTCAGGCGATGTGTTATCAATAATGCCAAGATCAATACCTAAACGTACTTCACTTAACAACGCCATAGCCTCTTGGGCTGAGATGGACCGCGCATACCGTAAGACACCGTATGCCCGCCATACTCTGTCTGTCAGAGTATCTATGGAATCACTAACCAACAGTTTTCTGGCCATACGTTCTTTAGCAACCACTTGTTTTACTACACTGCTCAAATTATTAACAATATCCTGTTCGCTGCGGCCTAATGTAACCTGGTTAGATATCTGAAAGATATTTCCGCTAGCTTCGGTCCCTTCACCATATAACCCGCGTACCGTTAATCCTAATTGAGTCGCAATAGCTACTATTCCTCCGATCTGCTTAGTGAGCACTAAGGCCGGCAGGTGAATCATGACAGAGGCCCTTAGACCAGTGCCGATATTAGTCGGACAGGCGGTAAGATATCCAACACTGTCCGAAAAAGCAATGTCATGTTTAGCTTCAATGATATCGTCGACAGCATTTGCCTTTTCCAAAGCATCCGTTAGGTTCAGACCGGCTGTTAAACTTTGTAACCGTAAATGGTCTTCTTCATTAATCATAATACTGACACT
>CAZCEN010000064.1:4826-6740 GCA_964497205.1 uncultured Sporomusaceae bacterium | reverse complement strand
TTACGAGCTAAGCGAATTCGGCTTGAAAGTACAATTTCTCCTTCAGGACCCAAACTACAGAGCCAAGGCGTCAGCGGCTGTTGCAAAAGGTTTTCTACTATATTAGCCATCTGGCCATTCCTCCTTATCCTTGCTCCTGTTCGGCAAGTTGTTTTTCAAGCATCTTAATTTCATCTCTGAGCAGAGCTGCCTGCTCATACTCTTCCCGGTTAACATGCTCCGCGAGTTCTTGTCGCAAATGCTGAATGCGTTGTTTAAGGCTAAAATAAACCCCACCGCGTTTAGGCACTTTACCAGTATGCGCCGCTGTACCATGAATTCGTTTAATTAACGGTTCTAGCTGTCCGGCAAAAGCCTGATAGCAGGTACTGCAGCCAAATTTACCGCTGCGACTGAATTCACTATAGCTTAAGCCACAGGTTGAGCAAACAGGCTCAAGCATCTGCCGGGTACTATCGGGAACAGTATAGTTAAACATTTCTTTAAGAAAGTCCTGGAGAGAGAATTTACTCCCGAATACATTATTCATACCTTTACCCATAATTTCACCTGATTTCTGGGCACATTGTTCACATAAGTGTTTCTCAATCTTTTGTTGATTAATAATTTTCGTAATGTGCACACAGGCTGGTTCTTTTTGACATTCATCACATAACATATTCATTTGCCTCCGTACTCATTCATTCTGTCTCAACTAACGTCATTAAGAGTGACTGTAAAAGGGGTACCCTTTCGTGAGGACTAATCCGCTGGTGCATCAAAGCACAGCATTTATAAATCAATGCTGCCTCTCTGGCAGTCATAAGATTATTATTACGCAGACGGGTAATAATTGCTTTTATCTCATCTAGTGTTAGCTCTTCGTCGATTTGGCTGGCCGCATCTTGGAAAACAATAGTCTGTACAGGTATTCGGGCAATGCGGACGAAACCGCCAGACCCCCGGCGAGATTCTACAATAAACCCTCGATCTAGCGTAAAGCGCGTACTAAGTACATAACTAATTTGCGAGGGCGCGCAGTCAAGTTCTTCCGCCATCTCATTGCGACGTAGAACAACAGTCTCATCCTGCTGCCGCGATATTTGCCTCAGTATCCATTGTTCAATGACATCGGCTAAGTTGTTCATTACTTCCACCTCTTACCTGACATTGACCTTTTCTGACCTTTTGACTTTATTTTATTTTATATTGATTGCTTCTGCAAGAATCCTATATAAGCAAAATCGGTCGATTAGCCCCAACAATAACGATTATTGCCAAATATCTTTCCCGCTATAATTATTCCACCGCCATTTACTCTTATTCGAGTACCTGTAACACAAGAAACTTCAGATAATTAGTTTCTGGTGCCGCTGGCAAGATAGGATGATCTTTGGCCTGAGTCCGGTATTCAACCTCGCGGATAACCCGCTTGGCATCCCGTGCGGCATCTACAACCACAGCTTTAAATAAATCTCTGTCCATGTGATAAGAGCAGGAGCAAGTAACTAAAAATCCGCCAGGCCGCGTTAGTTTGAGGCCGCGAAGATTGATTTCTTTATAGCCCCGGGCAGCGCCCTCAATACTGCTCCGGCTTTTGGTAAAGGCCGGCGGATCAAGAATAACAACATCATATTGACGATGCTCTTCGGTCAGTAATCTTAGCGCGTCAAAAGCATTCGCTACCTCAAAATTACAGCGGTCACTGACACCATTAAGCTCGGCATTTTTCTTGGCTAATTCGACGGCTTCTGCGGAAATATCTATTGAGTGCAGGCTCTTAGCTCCGTAGAGTGCGCTATGTACAGCAAAAGATCCGGTATGACAAAAACAGTCTAATACATCTGCGCCCTTAACAATGGGTTCTAAGAAGCGGCGATTTTCTCGTTGATCGTAAAAAAAGCCTGTCTTTTGCCCATTTTCAATATCGGCATA
>CAZCEN010000064.1:0-4726 GCA_964497205.1 uncultured Sporomusaceae bacterium | reverse complement strand
TTTCTCGTTGATCGTAAAAAAAGCCTGTCTTTTGCCCATTTTCAATATCGGCATAAAAAGGTATGCCGTTCTCATTAACCATAATTTGAGTAGAGAAATTACCTCTCAAATAGCCTTTACGCATATCCATGCCCTCCAGTTTACGTACAGGCACATCGTTGCGCTCATAAATTCCCTCAGGATTAAACAATTCCTCCAATACTGAAATAATCGTTTCTTTATGGATATCAATTCCCAGGGCCAAAGTCTGCATAACCATGTATTTACCAAACTTGTCAATTATAAGTGCAGGCAGAAAATCTGCCTCACCATATACTAATCGGCAATATTCAGGTTCTACTAAAAAGCGCTGGCGATACTGCCAGGCTGTTTCAATGCGACGTTTGAAAAAGTCTCTGTTAATTGGCTCTTGCTGGCGTGTTAAGATTCTGACGATAATTTGAGAACGTGGATTGATATAGCCCCGGCCGATGAAACGCTGCCGGAAATTATATACATCGACAATATCACCGGGCTGAAACTCGCCGTCTATATAATCTAATTCACTTTGATATACCCAAGGATGGCCGTTCTCTACTCTGTGCTGTGCACCTTTGCGCAAAAAAACTTTAGTTGTATTTTCCATTCTCATTCCTCATTTCTTAATTCGTTTGCGATTTTTCCACCATTCATACAGCATATAAAGTGCTGCCGCCGACATCAATATATTGTTGACAAGCTTAAATTCCTTAGCCCAATGATTTTGCTCCCAATACGATACCGGACTTTGTACAGTATCAGAGGCCAAAGGATACAAATAAAAGTTGGAATATGCTCCATGAGTAAGGGCATCAATCAATAAATGTGTGCCCCAGCCAATAATAAACGCCTGGAAGTTTTTAAATCTCGGCAAGAAACTTAATAGTAAAAAACCGAACCAGATGACAACAGAATGGCCGATTAAATCAATCTTGATCACCCAAGGGAACAGAGATACTAACGTCATAAACACTCCCGGACTCAAGCCACCAAGCTCCGACCAAGTAACATAACCTTTTGAGAAAAGGATAACCAACAATACAAAATAAATATAGTCAGGCAGCATTGAGCCCAGAACAAACTGCCATACTTTAGGATGATGCCTGGTAAAAAAATAAATCCAAAAACCGTGATGGTAAGTGTACATTCTGCCTCCTATAAACTGCTTGACCTCTAATATTAGTGTGCACCACCACAGCAACAGTATGTAGAAAGGCAGCGCTTATAAGCACTGCCTTTCCAAATTACAATCTTGCCAATACTTTTTTAGCAAATTCATGGCCAAATGCAAAACATTTATCTAACTCTTCCGCATCAGGAACCCATTTCAATGATAACCCCGGCTGTTCTACGGCGACCCCAGCACTTTTGAGCATCTCTTCCATCGAATTCTGGGCGCCACCACCCCAACCGTAAGCACCAAAGGCCGCTCCAATCTTGCCTGCCGGCCTTAATCCTTTCATATACGTCATCAACGCACCCATTGTTGGCAACATCCCATTATTCAATGTTGGGGAACCGATAAGTATACCTCCGGCTTCCAACATGTCCCTGACAACCTCACTTCGCTCCGACGTTGACATTTTGTATAGTTTCCCTGTAACACCAGCAGCGGCAACACCATCAAGTATCTGACGGGCCATTCGCTCGGTGCTGCCCCACATGCTATCATAGGCTATTACCACTTTGCTAACGGCCTTACCCCGACCCCAATCCTGGTATTTGGCTACGATTTCCGGAATATGCTTGCGCCATACAATACCATGGCTAGGTGCGATCAATCGTATTGGCAGTTCTTTAACTTTATCAGCCGCTTTAACTACCATTTTACCAAAAGGCATCAAGATGTTTGCGTAATATTTTTCGGCTTCATATAGAAGTTCACTAAGCTCATTTTCATCGTCAAAACGCTTTGTTGTAGAAATGTGTTGACCAAATGCATCATTAGAAAATAGGATTTGTTCCCCTGTAAGATAACTCAACATCGAATCAGGCCAGTGCAGCATGGGTACTGGCACAAACTGCAGCTTGTTACGTCCCAGATCGAGAACATCGCCTTCTTTTACAACTTGGAAATCGTAGTTTTGCTGATAGTGCTTAAGAATACCTGTTCTCCCGTGTTCTGTTAACAATACCTTGGCCTGTGGTGCCCGGGCCATTACCGCCGGTAGAGCACTGGAATGATCTGGTTCAATATGATTGGTTATAATATAATCAATCTTAGCAGGGTCAATAATTTGACTGATTCGGTCAAGTAGTTCCTGAGCAAAAGGTGCCTTAACCGTGTCAATCAAGCATACCTTCTCATCCACAATAAGATACGAATTATACGTTACACCCCTGGGTGTGGTATATCCGTGAAAATCACGGAGATTCCAATCCACTGCGCCAACATAATAAACTCCCTCAGCTAGTCTAACATTGTTCATGATACTTCACTCCTTCAATGTAAATTTTCTCCTCTATACAGTTAACCTAATAGGCTGGAGGCATTCGCCAAAACCTGGCGAGCTTCCCTCATAATATTATCAATTATCACAGCAGCCGGTTCAATTTTAGTTAGCGGTAACAAACTTTGCCCGGCTAATACCGCGCCATTATCAACATCACCTTCCACCGCCGCAAGTCGACTGGTGCCTGTCGCCAGCTTGTCCAATTCTTCTTGTGGGGTACAATGCCGCTCCATTGTCAAATACTTCTCTGTAAATGCATTTTTCAAAGCACGCACACCGTGACCGGCCAATTGTCCGGTCACAACACTATCTGTGTCGCAGGCGGCAATTAGCTTTTGTTTAACATTTGGGTGAACTCCACATTCCTCGGCAATCAGAAATCTAGTTCCCATCTGTATACCGGCCGCCCCCATAACAAGTGCGGCAGCTAATCCCCGGCCATCGGCAAATCCACCACCTACAATTACCGGGATATTGATTTGAGGAATAACCTGCGTCATAAGGGACATAGTAGTCAAAACACCTATATGACCACCGGCTTCCATCCCTTCAATAACAATCGCGTCTGCCCCACTCTCTTCTACTCGCTTGGCCAGTTTTATATTGGGAACAACCGGAATTTTTTTTATTCCAGCTTGGTTAAATTTTTCAAAGAAAGGGATAGGATTCCCTGCACCCAAGGTAACAAAAGCCGGCTTCTCCTCACAAATAACATTAACAATCTCATCTTTGTTTGCAGCCATTAGCTGCACATTAATGCCAAACGGCTTATTAGTAAGCTGCTTAGCTAGGCGAATTTGCTCTCTGATATAATTGACATCACGTCCACCGGCAGCAATGATACCGGCCCCACCAGCCTCTGACACAGCGGCTGCCAACTTACCATCAGACACCCAGGCCATCCCCCCTTGGATAATGGGGTATGTGATATTTAGAAGTTGTGTTAATTTAGTCTGCATCTATCTTTTCTCCTTTTAGTGATGTCTATATATTTTCTTCACTGCGTACCTAAATAATTCCTGCAAGAAGGAAGTTAAATGCAAAAATATGTAGATCCAAAAAATATTATGTAGTTCTCCTACAAATTCTAAAATAACTCTTTACAATCCGGCTCAATCTAACTATAATGAAAAATTGTATAAATCATATCTTGAGCAAGAAAAACAGTTAATTTTTTTCATAAATCGCTTATCATTCTGGAATAAAGTAAAAAAATAGCGATTTTTCGGCGATTAAGACCAAAAATTGATATAAAGGGGCGATAAGTCGTGAAAGTAATTGGTAAACATTTGACTGTTGACATGTACGGCTGCAGCTTTGACAGCCTTGATAATCTCGAGTTTATAAAAACGGCTATGTTAGAAGCTGTTAAAGAAGCAAATATGACATTATTAAACTTATCCTATCATAAATTTGAGCCACAAGGACTTACGGCCTTGGCACTGCTGGCCGAAAGCCACATGAGTATTCACACATATCCGGAATTAGGCTATGCCGCGGTCGACGTTTTTACCTGTGGTGATCAGAGCCGTCCGGATAAAGCCTTAGCAGTTTTAAAAAGCTTCTTAAAACCTGAAAAAACAAAAACAACAAATATAATGCGCGGTGATTTTGGCTCACAAAAAGATATGAAACCACGTATTAAAATCAGTATTGCCCCCCTGCGCCGCGTGCGTAACACCAGTGCCAGAGTCTGGAGTCTTCTGCGCAAAAAATAAGGACAAATCTAGTTTCCCTCCCCGCGACAGAATACCCAATAGTATCTCATACTATTTTTATAACTAATACCTTACTATGTTAAAAGTGGACAACCAATTGTGGCTGTCCACTTTTTTTATGTATACTTCGCGTCGCTTTTAGGATTCACTAATCTCAAAGTAAACACCCTCTTCTATTCTCCCGCATATTATGTAACGGGGGATTAGTATGGCTTTAGAACTATTACTTGGAACTGCTTCCTTACTAATTAGTCCTACCTGCACAGTGCTACTAATATGGTTAATATGCACCCTGACACCAGGCCGTTAAGGCCTGGTTTTGGTTTTTTTTATAAAACTTGGATTAAATATTGACAACGTAAGGAAATTAAATAATAATATTCAAGAGATAATAAATATCGTTTTACTATAAGGAGGATTTTTCATGAACAATACCGATAAAAATTTAGCAGCCGCTTTTGCTGGGGAATCACAAGCAAATCGTAAATATCTGGCTTTTGCCAAACAAGCCGATAATGAAGGTCATGCACAAGCAGC
>CAZCEN010000063.1:0-13592 GCA_964497205.1 uncultured Sporomusaceae bacterium | reverse complement strand
AAAATCACTTTTGTACAATATTGCTTTTTACTTAGATATAATAATGCCAATTTTCTATATTGTTTTTTCAAAAAAATCTTTTTTGCTTGCGATATTATATGATTAACAAATAATCAAACAATTTACTCGGTTGAACACAGTGAAGTGACAATCCCTGGAATTCTAAATCTATAGGCAAGAGGAGTTGTATCGATGGAGTACTTTGGAGAAGAGGCGTTGGGTCTTATTGAAACAAGAGGTATGGTTCCTGCTATTCAAGCGGCGGATGTAATGCTTAAAACTGCGGATGTTGTTCTTGTTTCGTACGAAAATATGGGTTCCGGGCTTGTTACAGTCATGATTAAAGGCGACGTGGCGGCAGTGCGGGCAGCTGTAGAAAACGGTGCGGCAGCAGCAGCAGCCATTGGCGAGCTGACAGCCTCCAATGTTATGCCGCGCCCCATCAGCCGGGTAGGCAAGATTGTTTCGAGACATGACATTGATGCGGAATAATACAAATTAATTTTTTAGAAAGGGGAATGCGTATGCACCAAAATGATGCTTTAGGATTTATAGAAACATATAGCCTGGTTTCCGTGCTAGAGGCTGCGGATGCGATGTGTAAGGCTGCAGATGTAGAATTGGTCGGTTACGAAAACGTGGCTTCTGGTTTGATATCTGTAGTGGTACGTGGTGACGTGGGAGCGGTGAAAGCGGCTGTAGATGCCGGTGTCAAAGCAGCAAGCGCGGTTGGTCCGATCTATAGCTCCAATGTGATTGCCAGACCGCATGCGGATATACAAAAGATTATTGCAAAATATGTTGTGGACTGGTAATTAAAGCTGTTGGTTGGATTGTGCGAGTGGAAAGGGGGGAGTAATTGAGGTATGGACAGAATGGACAACGATTTGCGCTCGGTGCAAGAGGCGCGGATTCTAGTGGAAACCGCCCGGGAAGCACAAAAGGAACTGGCGACTTTCCCACAGGAAAAATTGGACAAAATTGTCCGCAATATGGCCGAAGCAGTACAAAAAAGTGCCAGAGAACTGGCCATTATGTCTTGCGAAGAAACGGGATTTGGTAAATGGCAGGACAAGCTTGTCAAAAACATATTTGCCAGTGAGTTTCTTTATAAGAAACTCAAAGACATGAAAGTTGTCGGTATCATTGGAGAAGATCAGGAAAACAGGACAATGGATATTGGCGTACCTGTCGGCGTTATCGCCGCGTTACCTCCATCAACAAACCCCGTATCCACTTCCATATACAAAGCTCTGATTGCCGTAAAGTCTGGTAACGCTATTGTTTTTTCTCCTCATCCTAAGGCTAAAAAAACGATAACCAAGGTGCTTGATATCCTGATCCGAGCGGCAGAAGAAAGCGGACTGCCCGCCGGCGCTATCGGATATTTGCGAACGGTGGCGGTCGACGGTACGGTTGCCTTAATGAACCACAAAGACACCTCGCTGCTTTTGATTACCGGGGTGCCTAAGCTGGTCAGGGCGGCCCATACTTCCGGCAAACCAACGATTTATGGCGGTCCGGGGAATGGACCGGCGTTTATCGAGCGGTCTGCCGATATTAAAAAAGCCGTAGCCGCTATTATTGCCAGCAGAACTTTTGATTACGGAATTGTCTCAGCTTCAGAACAATCAATAGTGGCCGAGGAGTGTATCGCCGAAGAAGTGAGACAAGAACTCAGAAGAAATGGCGCCTATTTCATGACAAGCCAGGAATCCGAACAAATCAGTAAGTTCTTTTTCCGACCGGATGACAGCATAAATCCGGAATTTGTCGGGAAACCGGCGGTAGAGTTGGCTCAGTTATGCGGCCTGTGTGTTCCGGCAGAAACAAAAGTATTGATTTCAGAACAAAAATATGTTTCTCATGCTAATCCGTATGCAAGAGAAAAACTTTGTCCGGTCCTGGCGTTTTACGTGGAAAAGGATTGGCTGTATGCCTGTGAAAAATGCATAGAACTGCTGGTGAATGAAGGGCGGGGACATACCCTGGTCATTCACTCCAAGAATGAAAATGTCATTCGGGAATTTGCCCTGAAAAAGCCGGTATCAAGAGTACTGGTGAATACTCCCGCCACCTTAGGCGGGATAGGAGCGACCACCAATCTCTTCCCGGCATTGACGCTGGGCTGTGGAGCTGCCGGCGGCGGGTATACTTCGGATAATATCTCACCCACGAACTTGATTAATATCCGGAAAGTTGGCTATGAAGTGCGGCAACTGGAGGATATAACAAACGGGGCGGCCGGCTCTACAGCCAACCGGCATCCGCTTGAGGATGTGCAAGAATTAAATAAGCTGCTGGAAAAATTACTTAAGGAAATTAGGTAGTCCCGAGATGCTTTGAGGTGATTGTCGTTATGAAAAAATTTGTTATTAAGCCCAAGATTTATTTTAATGAGGGATCCATGGAATTTCTCAAAGAAATCACCGGATCTTGCGCGTTTATAGTTTCTGATTCGGTTATGGAGAAGCTGGGCTATCTCCAAAAAACCATTGACTATCTTAATGAGACAGGAATAAAATCTGCAGTCTTCACCGATGTAAGGCCTGACCCTGATGTGCAAGTGATTGCCGCAGGCATGAAAAAATTCATGGAAATCCAGGCAGATACTATTGTTGCGCTGGGTGGGGGCTCAGTGATTGACGCAGCTAAAGGTATTCTGTATTCCATGTGGCAGTTCAGCAAAGCTGCCGGACAGGAATTTAAGAAACCATTGTTTATTGCCATCCCTTCGACAAGCGGGACAGGCTCGGAAGTAACGAATTTTTCGGTAATTACTGCTGAGGGACAAAAAGTGGTCATTGTCGATGAGTGGATGGCGCCCGATATCGCTATACTTGATTCCACTTGTATCCAGCATGTTCCCCAGCACGTTGTGGCTGATACGGGTATTGATGCGCTGGTGCATGCCATTGAGGCCTATGTTTCGACCGAAGCCACCGATTGTACCGACGCCCTTGCCGAAAAAGCGGTTGAATTAATTTTTACCAATCTCAAGACGTTGTACAACGATGTAGGTAATGCCAATGCCCGGGAACGTATTCAGAAGGCATCTTGTCTGGCAGGTATGGCGTTTACCAATGCCAATTTGGGGATTAACCACAGCTTGGCGCATGCGCTCGGAGCAACTTTTCATATTTCCCATGGACGCTCCAATGCATTGCTCCTTAGCGCAGTGGTGGAATATAATGCGAACCTGAGCAGCAGGGACAGTCGGCATGTCGCCGAGAAATACGCGAAATTGGCGGCTGTGCTTACGCTGCCTGCCCGGACGTACCGGGAAGGAGCCATAAATTTCATCCAGGCTGTCAAGGATCTGAAAAAATCGCTGGGCATCCCGAATGGCATTCGCGAGTTGGGAATTGATCAAAGCAAGTTCGAGAACGAAGTATTAAATATGGCTGAGCTTGCTCTTCATGATCGCTGTACCCCTACTAATCCGAGACAACCGTCCAGAGAAGATTTAATCACTATTTATCAACAATCCTTTTGATACAGTAATTACTAATTAAATAACGAAGAGGGAGGACAAGAGGTTGAACATTCAAGAGTTTTCAAGCAAATTTGCGGATGCAACAAAAAATTTGTCTCCAGAAGAAACAGCCGCTATTATGAAGCTGTTTCAGGGGATTTCCAAGGAACTGTCCGCAAATACCCCTGCAACGTACAGTGCTACAAAATCGCCTGTGTTTGAAGGGGAAATCACAGGATTGACACCGCGCTTAGAACGACTGCGAGCAGCTTATTTAAAAGTTAAACCAAGTATCAGTACCTATCGTGCCAGAGCTTTTACTCAGGTAACCAAAGAAAATGCGGGGTTGCCTAAAATCCTTTTACGGGCCAAGTGCTTCAGAAGAGCCTGTGAAACAGCGCCGCTGGTCATTCAAAACGATGAACTCATTGTCGGACATCCTTGCGGGAAACCTAGAGCTGGCGCGGTATCCCCGGATATTGCCTGGAGATGGATTAGAGATGAATTGGATACCATCTCCACCCGCCAACAGGATCCTTTCGAAATCAGCGAGGAAGACAAGCGTATTCTACGGGAAGAAATTTTCCCCTACTGGGAAGGCCGCAGCCTTGACGAGATTTGCCAGCAGCAATATCAGGATGCCGGTGTATGGTCATTCTCAGGCGAAGCGTTTGTCAGCGATTTGTCTTACCATCAGGTAAATGGCGGCGGCGACACCTGTCCCGGTTTTGACGTTATCCTGATTAAAAAAGGCATTAACGGTGCAAGACAGGAAGCTGTCGACAGATTAAACAAATTATCCATGGAAAATCCGGAAGATCTTGATAAGATTTACTTCTATAAAGCGGAAATTGAGACTTGTGACGGTATTTTGGCCTATGCCAAACGACTTTCTGATTATGCCAGAGAGCTGGCGGACCGGGAGGGTGACTCAACCCGCCGGAAAGAACTTTATAAGATTTCCGACATTTTGACTCATGTACCGGCCAATCCTCCCCGTACTTTCCAGGAAGCGCTGCAGTCTATCTGGACACTGGAATCACTGTTTGTTGTGGAAGAAAATCAGACAGGCATTTCCGTAGGGCGTTTGGACCAATACATTTATCCAATGTTCAAGGACGACATGGAAGCTGGCCGCATGAATAAACTGGAAGCTTTTGAACTGCTCTCCTGCTTTATAATCAAGTGTTCGGAAGTAATGTGGCTGTCCAGTGAACTTGGTGCGAAATACTTCGCCGGCTATCAGCCGTTCATCAATTGCACTATTGGCGGACAGAAACGGACTGGTGGCGATGCAACTAATGAACTTACTTATCTGATTATGGATGCCGTTCGCTTTACCAAGATGTATCAACCGTCCCTGGCTTGCCGGATTCACAACAAATCACCACAGCAATATCTGAAGAAAATTGTCGATGTTGTTAAAGCCGGTTTGGGCTTCCCCGCCTGTCATTTCGACGATTCTCATATCAAAATGATGCTTGCTAAAGGATTTGGCATAGAAGATGCACGGGATTACTGCCTGATGGGTTGCGTTGAACCGCAAAAATCCGGCAGAATCTATCAATGGACATCCACCGGGTATACGCAGTGGCCGATTGCTATCGAATTTGTCTTAAATCGCGGAATGATGAAATGGCATGGTTCTATGCAAGGCATCGACACTGGTGATCTTGATCATATCAAGACATATGAAGAGTTTGATGCTGCTTGCAAAAAACAAATTGAACATATTATTCGCTTGTCGGCCATCGGCACTGTTGTCAGCCAGCGCGTTCACCGCGATCTTGTTCCGAAACCCCTTATGTCTCTATTGGTAGAAGGCTGTATGGAAAAAGGCATAGATGTTACCCAGGGCGGCGCTCTTGTCAATTACGGCCCTGGCCTGATATTCTCCGGTCTGGGTACTTATGCTGATTCTATGGCAGCCATTAAGAAATTGGTCTTTGAAGACAAAAAATATACTCTTAAGCAAATCAGGGATGCCCTGGATGCTAACTTTGAAGGCTATGAAACTTTACGGACAGATTGCATGAATGCCCCGAAATACGGCAACGATGATGACTATGTTGATGAAATTGCCTCAGATCTCGTTAACTGGACGGAAAGGGTTCACCGGTCCTTTAAAATGCTATATTCGCATTTTAGTCATGGTACGCTTTCTATTTCCAATAACACGCCTATCGGGGAAATTACCGGAGCCATGCCCAATGGCCGGTTGGCCTGGACACCATTGTCAGATGGAATCAGCCCGACCCAGGGCGCTGACAAAATGGGGCCGACTGCTATCATCAAGTCGGTCAGCAAGCTGAGTGTCGAGTCAATGAATATTGGCATGGTACACAACTTCAAGCTGCTACGCGGGCTTCTGGAAACTCCGGAAGGGGAAAACGGCTTAATTACCTTGCTTAGAACAGCATCTATCCTTGGAAATGGCCAAATGCAATTCAGCTATGTAGATAATGAAGTGCTGAAAAAAGCCCAAATCGAACCTGACAAGTATCGTGATTTGATCATTCGGGTTGCCGGATATAGCGCTTACTTCGTAGAATTATGTAAAGAAGTACAGGATGAAATTATCAGCAGAACCGTTTTGGAGCATTTTTAAACTAGCTATAAGGAATATCTGAAGAATATAGGTTCTTCAGATATTCCCCAAATAAGGAGGGAGACCAGTTTATATGAACATATCGGGAAATCAAACGGCCATTATGATGAAGCGGAAATTGGATGCCGGTTTTGCAAAAAAAGGTATTTTAACAGGTCTTTTTAGTGGCTGTACCTGGGGTGCTAACAATGTAATCCTGGGACTTGCGTTAGGCCTTGTGCCGGTAATGGGTGAAGATGCTGCCTTGTATGCTATACCCCTGGCTGCTGCTTGCCTGAATGATACCTTAGCAGGTTTATGGCTACTCATCTATAACTGTGGGGGCGGACGTTTTCAGGAAATCATCCGTAGTCTTAAAACCGTTCCCGGTCTTATGGTTTGCGTAGCTGCATTAATGGGGGGGCCTGTTGCGAACAGTGGTTATCTGCTGGGTATTTCCATGGCAGGACCTGCGTATGCGTTGACAATTACTGCATTATATCCGCTAGTTGGCGCTTTGCTTTCCCGGATTTTTCTTAAGCAAGAAATTCTGCCCCGTGTTTGGGCCGGTATGCTGCTTTCGGTTATCGGCGCGATCGTAATATCCTATGTGCCGCCTGAAGGCGAGAACAGTGGAAACTTCTACTTAGGTCTTCTCTTCTCATCGCTAGCCGCTTTCGGATGGGGCGCTGAAGCCGTTCTGGCCGTATTCGGTATGTCCATGATCGATCCCAAAATTGCAATTAATATCCGTGAACTGACTTCCGGTCTCGTTATGGCGCTTTTTGTTCTGCCAATTGTCGGTGGATGGGCTGTTATTTCTCAGGTCGTTGTTCTGCCGGCAACGATAGGAACCTTTGCCATTGCAGCCTTGGCGGCCGGGGTATCTTACCTGGCATGGTATACGGCCAACAGCAAATGCGGCGTAGCCAAAGGTATGGCGCTTAATGGAACCTATGTCATGTGGGGCGTTATCTTCTCGGCCGTATTCCTGAGCCAGCCCGTTACCCAAAACCTGGCGCTTGGCAGCGGTTTGGTATTAGTTGGCGCAACACTTGTGGCGATTAACCCGAAGGAATTCTTCAGTAAGGGGGAGGCATAATCATGGCAGATTTATTACCGCTGCGGTTTAGAATGCTTCATTATATTTCCACCGTTGACAAAACCTGCGCCAACGACATTATGAAGGCGCTGGAACCCGAATACGGCACCGAGAAACAGTTTAGAAAAGAGGTTTTTGTAGAACATCTGTTGGACCTGAAAGCCAACTTTGTCATTGACGATAACGAGGTGGCCGTTGACGACAATGGGGAATTAGTTGTCTATTACTCTATCAATGATGAAGGCCGCAGACTTCTTAAAAAATATCTTCCCAAAAGCTGGAGCCAGAAAAAAGCAGACGTATCAGGCGGGTGTTAACCCTAGCTGATGTTAGTACCCGATCAGGATGGATTTTTAATAGGTAATTACTAAGGGACGGGACAGTATGAGTACAGAAACGAGCAGCAGATTAGAACGAAAAGCGAGAATCTTCAATATCCAGAAATATTCCATCTATGATGGGCCGGGCATTCGCACCTTAATTTTCTTCAAGGGGTGTCCCCTGCGATGTAAGTGGTGTTCGAATCCCGAGGGACTGGAAAGAAAATATCAGGTCATGTTCAAAGAAGATTTGTGCATTCACTGTGGTAACTGTATTCCTGTTTGTCCCGTTCAAATCCATAGTTTTTCGGCTGAGCAAGCCGGGCAGCTAGAAGCCCAAAGTGAAGTGCTCAGGCATAAAGTAAACAGAAGTGCTGACTGTGTGGGTTGCCGTAAATGCGAAACAGTTTGTCCCAAACAGGCACTGTCAATTGTCGGCTCAGATAAAACAATTTCCGAAGTACTGGAAATCATTCAACAAGATTCGCTCTTTTACTTAAGCTCAGGCGGCGGCGTCACACTTGGCGGCGGGGAAGTAACAGCCCAGCCGGAATTTGCCGCCAACCTGCTGATGGAATGCCAGCGCATGGGGATCCACACCGCCATTGAAACAAGCGGCTATGCCAAACTGGACGCGATACTCATGATCGCCCAGTTTACCGATTTATTTCTGTATGATATTAAGCAAATTGACCCTGAGCGGCACTATGAGCTTACCGGTGTTGGCAACGAACGCATTCTTTATAACCTATCCGAACTCCTACGCCGTGGGTTTAATGTCAAAGTCAGGATGCCTCTGATCAGGGGCATGAACGACAGTGAAGACACCATTCGTAAAACGCTGGAATTTCTTCAGCCTTTCAAAAGGTACAAGAATTTTCACGGCATCGACTTACTTCCCTATCATAAATTAGGCATTAACAAATACAAGCAATTGGACATGCAGTACCCAATCACCGAAGACTTAAGCTTCAAACAAGACGAACTGGATAAGATTGAAGAACTTATAAAAGACAGCGACTTACAGGTCAAAGTCATCAAACATTAAAACAAATACCGCTAAAGGTGGACGGAGGGATGTTGTGAGCGCAGCCGATGAATTTGATAAAAAACGCATTATCCAGGAATATGTGCCCGGTAAGCAAGTAACCCTGGCTCACATTATAGCTTCGCCCGTACAAGACATATATGAACGCCTGGGAATTGAAGAAACAGGGGCCATTGGCATTTCGACTCTTACACCGTCTGAGGCGGCAATTATCGCGGCCGACATTGCCACTAAGACTTCCGATGTCGAGATTGGCTTTCTTGACAGATTTACAGGCTCCCTCGTTGTTTCCGGTGATGTGGCAAGTGTTGAAGCAGCGATGGTTGCCATTAATGAAACTCTGGAAAAATTGCTAGGCTTTACACCTGCCAAGATAACACGCACATGAAAAAACGCATTATGATCGTTGGACCAACCCAAGCGGGCAAATCAACTCTTGCCAATGTTTTAAATGAAGCGGCAAGGCCACTGAAAAAGACCCAGGATGTTATCTACGGAAAAAATACCATGGATACACCGGGGGCCTATATTGAAAACGCTTCGATGTACAGATACCTGATTGCAACAGCCCAAACCGCATCCCATGTGCTCATTCTTGTTGATCAATCCCGACCTACTGAAGTATACCCACCCGGTTTTGCAAAGTCATTTAATTGCCCGGTCATTGGTGTCATTACCAAGAGCGATCTGGCTGCGGAAAATGCCGGGTTGTGTGCTGAACAACTGAAAAGAATCGGAGTATTAGAACCCTACTTCCGGATTTCGTTAAAAGACAGTACCGGCGTCGAAGCCTTGAAAGAGTATTTATCCTGTAGGAAAGTATAAATTTCCGCCTGGATAAGGGCAACATCGACTTCCGCTGTCGCCAAAGGCTCGGCGCAAGCCGTGTTTTCTTTACAACTGAGAAAGCAAGAAACCTCTGAAGAGAATTGAGTTTCTTTATATATAGACTCCGTATTTTTGTCCAGCGATTATAGGTGATTTCGGCAAAAGAAGAAGGGTGGGTGAGGCAATGAAATTCATCACCGAAATGGAATTACGAGATTTATATAAACGCGAACCCTTTACTACTTATGTTCTGGAACCAGGCACAAAGATCACACCAGGTGCCCGCCAATTTCTTGTAGACAGACGCGTGACGCTGACAACGGCTCAGGCTGATGCCCCCCAAAAGACAAGTGCCGGCAAGCCGCAAAAGACAGAGGAACGAGAAAAATGGTGCAACCTGAGATTGCAGCGCAGAATGGACAGCATCGAATCCTTATTTATTCTGATTGCGGCCGAACTGTTACACTCCGGGAATGCTCTTATGTCGGAAGAAATCATGTCACTGGGACATTGCTTCCGCAACGTGGCCAAAGCGGAACGGGAACAGACAGCCCCGGATATCATTCAGTTTTGGGGTTGGACGGCCGAAGAGATCAAGAATCGTGCCGATAATTTGGAGAAATTCGTAGATATCAGTGAGTTTCACGTAGGCCTGGAAAACGGAAAAGAGATTGCCCTGTTACATTACCTGCGTGCTTCCCTGCGCGAAGTCGAACCGGCCATTCTGGAAGTCTACTGGAATGAGGAGAAGCAAGACTGTTCACGGCAGGACTTGATTGATGCGGTAAATCTGATTATTAACATAATCTGCATGATGATGTGGAAGTGTCTGGGAGGACAAAAATGGAAACGGTAAATTCAACATTTCAATACTGCGATCAACTCGTTGCTGATTTCGAGAGAGTTATACAAACACCAATAGTGGGTAAATCCTCTGTGTATTACACCGGAGTTGACCTGGGAACTGCCTACATTGTACTTGCAGTTCTTGATGAGAATTATAAGCCGGTTGCCGGCGCCTACCGTTTCGCCAGTGTTGTCAAAGACGGCATGGTCGTGGATTATATCGGCGCTATCCGTATCGTCAGAGAACTAAAACAAGAACTCGAAGAAAAGCTTGGCGTAGAACTCATCTATGCAGCGGCAGCGCTGCCTCCGGGAACCGATAGCCTTGACTCGGGGACTATCAAGCATGTGGTTCAGGGGGCCGGGTTTGAAATTACCAATGTGCTTGATGAACCGACTGCAGCTAACGCCGTATTAAAGATTCAGGACGGCGCCATTGTTGATATTGGCGGCGGTACTACAGGGATTGCCATACTGAAGGACGGCAAAGTCCTATATGTTGCCGATGAACCTACCGGCGGCACTCATTTTTCATTAGTCATTTCCGGTGCCTATAAAATGAGCTTTGACGATGCCGATCAATATAAGCGGGATTTCAAAAACCATAAAGAATTGCTGCCAGTGCTCCGGCCTGTTATTGAAAAAGTCTCATCCATTATCAGCCGCCATGTAAGTGAAAATCCGGTTAAAGAAATTTATCTGGTCGGCGGAACCTGCTGTCTGGAAGGCATTGAAGCTATTATCGCCCAAAAAACCAACCTGCCTACTTACAAACCGAAAAACCCCATGTTTGTAACCCCTTTGGGTATTGCGCTCAACTGTACACAGAAAAGTCTTTAGACAGGAGTGACCTACATATGGAGTACCGGATTATAAAATCGCCGTCTAAAGGGACATTAGACATTCTTTTGCGGCGCCGGGGTTCGGTTGCAAACAGCGCGATCGAGAACTGCGACGCAGTAGGTTTGGTGCAGGGACGGCTGATTGATATGGTGTATGCTGCCGATATCGCCGAAAAAGCGGCCGGGGTAGCAGTTGAAGATATTAAAGGCCATTGTCCGCAGAACCTGATAATGATCGCTATCTTTGGCGATACGGCATCAGTAGAAGCAGCTATTAACGATATCCAACTCAAACTGAAAAAACCAAAAATGGGTGAGGGCTTATGATAGCAGCTAAAGTAATTGATAATATCTGGTCAACCAGAAAAGCGGATTCCCTCGTGGGTTTAAAATTCATGCTGGTAGAAGTCCTTGGTGGTAGTGATGCTGGTCGGTTAATAATAGCAGCCGACACCATCGGTGCCGGCTTTGGCGAACGGGTGCTTGTCTGTACCGGCAGCTCAGCCCGCAAAATGCTGGGGCGGGACGATGTGCCAATTGATGCAGTCATTGTCGGAATTATTGATGAAGACTGCGTATTTTAAGAATTTTGGGGGTGGAAAAATTGGATCTACTAAACGTAGTCAAAGAGGCAGGGATTATCGGAGCTGGAGGAGCCGGTTTTCCAACTCACGCCAAACTAACGTCTAAAGCTGAGTATATATTGCTTAATGGCGCCGAATGTGAACCGCTTCTCAGGGTAGATCAGCAATTAATGGAACTGTTTCCAGACGAAATTATCAAAGGACTCGAAGCGGCGGGACGCTGTATTGAAGCCGGTAAGGCCATTATTGGCATCAAAGGTAAACACAAACAAGTTATTGCCATTATGCGGGAAAGAATTGCCGCGCTGGGACTTGATGGATATATGGAAGTAATGGAACTAAGAGATATCTATCCAGCCGGTGACGAGCAGGTTCTGGTGCATGAACTTACAAAAAGAGTTGTTCCGGAAGCCTCCATCCCGCTAAAAGTGGGTTGTGTGGTCATAAACTCGGAAACGGCGTTAAATATATCCCGGGCTCTTGCCGGAACCCCGGTTATCGAAACCTATCTTACCATCGCCGGCGATATTCCTCAGCGCATGACGGTTAAAGTACCTGTCGGTGTAGCTATCCAGGAAGTATTCAAACAATGCGGTGTGGAAAACATCGATGACTATGCCGTAATCGACGGCGGCCCTATGATGGGCGGTGTAATGAGTAATATTGACGGGTTTGTCACCAAGAAAAGCAAAGGCTATGTACTCTTAAAAAAAGATCACTTCCTCATCCGGAAAAAGTCTGTCAACCTTGCTCAGGCCAGAGTAATAAGCAGAACGGCCTGTGAACAATGCCGCATGTGTACGGATCTGTGTCCCCGATATCTCCTCGGCCACAATATCCAGCCGCATAAAGTCATGCGGGCCTTAAGCTACAACCTGGATGTGAAAGACCAGCAAATTGCCCAACTATGCTGCGAATGTAATGCCTGCGAATTATTCTCCTGCCCCGCCAATCTCCATCCGAAATCTGTCAACATTTTGTTCAAACAAAAGTTGGCAGAACAAGGGCTTAGATATCAGCCTGTACAGATGGCGTTTGCGCCACGGGCTCCCCGAGAATACCGCCTGATTCCCAGCAAACGGCTTGTTGCTAAAATCGGTTTAACGGCTTTTGATAAACCGGCTCCTATGACCCAGGTCGAATTTAAGCCTGAATATATCCAAATTGCTTTAAGACAGCATATCGGAGCGCCCGCAACACCTGTTGTCACCGTGGGGGAACAGGTTAAAGCCGGACAACTGATTGGAAAAATTCCGGATAACAGTCTCGGAGCTGCGGTTCACGCCAGCATGAGCGGTACTGTTGTCGAGAGTACAGATAATTCAATTGTGATAAAGGTGGGTTAGGATATGTTTAGGGCAATAGGTATGATTGAACTTACAAGCATTGCAAAAGGAATTTACGCGACAGACCTGATGCTTAAAACAGCCTATGTTGACGTAGTTAGCGCAACTCCCGTCTGTCCGGGAAAATATATCGCCATCGTTCATGGAGACGTTGCCGCTGTAGAAAGCTCGATCAGCATAGGGGTAGAAACTGCGGGAGAATATCTGGTAGACAGCTTTATTCTTCCCAACGTCCATCCGGCTGTTTTCCCAGCCATCACGGCCACGACGCTGCCGGAGGGATCAGGAGCCCTGGGAATTATGGAATCTTTCTCGGTGGCATCGATGATTATTGCCGCCGATGCGGCACTTAAAGCTGCTGATATTCAGGCTTTGGAACTGCGTTTGGGCAGTGGACTGGGCGGTAAAGCCTACTTTACCTTTACCGGTGATGTCGCTGCCGTTCAGGCAGGTATTGATGCGGGTAAAGCCGTTGTCCTTGAAAAAGGCCTGTTAGTTGATATCGAAGTAATTCCGTCACCGGCTGAAAAATTGTGGACATCCCTGTTCTAACTTTAGAATTGCATAAAGTGAGACTTGGCTCCAGGTGGGGTTTTAACCCCATCTGAAGTTTA
>CAZCEN010000062.1:0-13614 GCA_964497205.1 uncultured Sporomusaceae bacterium | reverse complement strand
ACTTCCGGAACATTGGTCATGCCAACAAGGTCACCACCTAACTTGGCAAACATTTTGATCTCAGCCGGTGTCTCAAAGCGAGGACCTTCAGTACAGACATAAGTTCCTTGATTATGAATAGAAATACCGATTTGCTTAGCAGCCTCCATTAACACATTACGTATAGATGGGCAATATGGTGTTGTCACATCAAGATGGGCGACACCACGCTCCCCTCCCTCGTAAAACGAAGTTGTACGGTTTTTTATGAAATCTAGAAATTGATCTATAAGTACAAAATCTCCTGGTTTCATATCAAGATTCAGTGAGCCAACTGCAGTTGTGGCGATAATATTTTGGACACCGACTTTCTTCATAGCCCAAATGTTAGCTCGATAGTTGATCAAATGGGGTGGTATGGAATGGTTACTGCCGTGGCGTGGTATAAAGGCAACCTCTTGGCCTGCATACTCGCCGCTTTTAAAGCGCACCACTCCATAAGGGGTGGCAATTTCCAGGTCTTTAATATTATTAAGAATTTTAGGGTCATAAACTCCTGTGCCACCGATAATTGCAATTTTCATTATATCACCTTACCTTATTTTTTTAGTTCGCAGACAGTAAGCAAATCTTCAATAGTGTTTAATATATAGTCAGGTTGTTCGGCGAGCAGCTTGTCCCAGGCAATTTGGGTCCAGCGTACTGCTGCCGTTTTAACTCCGGCTGCTCGTGCACTAGCTAAATCAAAGGGGCTGTCTCCAACCATCAGACACTCTGCCGGTTCAAGGTTTAACTGACTCAGTGCCAATAGCACCGGTTCTGGATCAGGCTTGTGTTTTTGACATTCTTCATGCCCAATGACAATTGGAAAATGCTTGTCCATGTCAAAAAGTTTAAGCCCACGAATAGCCGTACGTTTAGTTTTTGATGTTACTATTGCTAGTAGAGCACCTGCGTTATGGAGTTTTTGTATGGTTTCCGGCACTCCGGCAAAACCTGTTGTCAGTTGGTCATGATGAGCTAAATTAAATTCACGGTAGGTTTTTATAAGATCATCGACCTTATCAGGTCCATAATACTCCATTGCAGCTTTTAACGGCTTGCCAAAAAAGTCATAGATTTCTTCGGCGCTAAGATTTCGTCTGTAATGAAGGTCAAACGTGTGTTGGAAGGAACGGATAATTAAATTGGAAGTATCAATAAGTGTTCCGTCAAGATCAAATAAAATACCTTTAAATTTCAAGCCTTATCCTCCTAATTTATTATATAACCGAAAAACAGGAGCCTGTCAGCGGCTCCTGGCAGATTAAGCCCGCATTTTCATGTCAAGATAATCTAAGTAAGATGTGCTATTAATGAATTTGCTGCAAATATTTGTAGCAATTGGAGGGTAATTGTAAAGCTACTATAAAAGTTCAATAAATTTCGTGAGAATCCCTGCTTATTTCATAAATTCAATTATAAATTTACACCGATAAAACCACCAAGGGCTCCCGCTAAACTGCCAGCGGCGAACTTATTCCCTAACATTAACCAGGAAACCTGTTCCTGTCCCAGTTCCAGTCCTACTCCCACTGAAAAAAGGACATATATTATACCAACAGCACAGCCAATTAAAAGGCCTTTGGCCGCTATCTGTTTTGTTGCATACATACTGCCAATAAAAATACTTGTCATAGTTACTGCAACCATTATGTATTCAATATAATTGTCTATGAATTTGTTTTCTGAAATTAGACTGACTAAGGAAAGACATACGGCACAAACGAGTGAGACAACTATGCTAACAGCTACTCCTTTAAAAATAGCTATAGAAATATTTGTATTTCGTGGAGTTTGGGGACTGTTTCTTGTCCGACGGGAAACTTTGGCCATAATATTCCCTCCTGAAAAGTCTTCTACTGTAAATCTATGCAAATATCAGCCAAATATGCCGGATTAAAGATAACTTTATAATTCCCAAGTTTCTAGCAGACTCATTATGCCATAATTAGTCAAATCAAAATGTATCGGCGTCACAGAAATTTTACCGTTTTTAACTGCGACAATGTCGCTATCAGGTGCATTTTCAGTTTCAGAGACCTGGCCGCTCATCCAATAATAGGTTCGTCCACGGGGGTCTTGGCGGCGTTCAAAAGTATTTTCGTAACTGCGAACTCCAAGTTTGGTTATAGCAATACCCTTAAGCTGGTTTTCCGCTAATGCAGGAACATTAACATTGAGCAGTGTGTTGGGCGGTAGCTCTTTATTCATTATAGTTTCAACAACTTTTCTGGCAGTTTTGGCTGCGGCGGTAAAGTCAAAATGCTGCCAGCTATCTAAGGACATCGCCACAGATGGTACCCCGTGCAGTGCTCCCTCAATCGCTGCACTTACCGTACCTGAATACAAAACGTCTGTTCCGAGATTTGATCCTTGGTTAATTCCCGAAACTATAATGTCTGGTTGGTCGTTTAGTAAGAGAGCCTCTAAAGCTATCTTGACACAATCGGTAGGTGTACCTCCTACTTTCCACGCACAGATATCCTGATTATCAAGGGGGTGCTTATCTACCCAGATAGGATGATGCACGGTTATTGCTTGGCTTGAAGCACTTTTTTCGCTGTCAGGAGCGACTACCGATATTCTAAAAACTTTTGATAATTCTTGCCACAAAGCTCGTATGCCCGGAGCAAGTATTCCATCATCATTTGTCAAAAGTATATGCAAACATATAACCCCCTTACTTATAATTGTCCCATAAACTTATGAGTTTGCGGAATTACCCGGACGTTGTTTAGGACAGATAATGCCTGCTCTTGATAGAGCAGCATGTCGGCCGGCAAAACGGGTTCACAGCCATTTAGGGGAGTAACCGGCTGTAGAATTACAGGGATAGATTTATTGATAGACGTTACTAATTCAAACGCCTGTTGCAGTTCATTTTTAGAACTTTGGCCGGTAACCACTATCTTAACGAATACTTCTTTGGTGGAAGCCAAACGCAAGAATTCATGGTGCTCCTGCCAATATTCTTTACCAGCGATGCTTGGGAGTTTGATGTCCATACTGATAATATCAAGCTGGGGCAATATTTTGGTCAGTTGTTCAACTAGAATACCGTTGGTTTCAAGATATTTAGGGGCATCTAATTTAGCCGCCAGTTCGACAAGGGTATCCACCTGAAACAAAGGTTCACCGCCGGTAAAGCTTATCGAATGGTGGCGCAATGTTAATAGAGAATTAATATGTTGGGCAAGACATTCGATGCTAAGTGGATTTGTAATTTTGGAAAAATCCCGCCTACCAGGGGTGGATTCTATTAATGCTTCTTTGCCGAAAGTGCGCGATTCTGGTGTATCACAATAGGCACAGGCCATATTGCAACCTGCGAAACGGACGAATACTTGTCGGGTGCCAATATATAAACCTTCGCCTTGAATGGATGAAAAAATCTCAACAATATTTGCCATTGTTTACCCCTGTGGACAATATTTTACGCATGAACGGGGTGACTCCCATACCTGCACACTGCGTACTTTAACATTCTTCTGGAAAACAGGGTTACTGGCCAATGAGTCGTAAATATATTTTACGATATTTTCGGCAGTCGGGTTGAGTGTTTTAAACTCGGGCAAATCATTAAGATAATAGTGATCTAAAGCATCAATTACCTTATTTACTTCTGCTTTGAGGTCTTTAAAATCCATTATCATTCCCAAGGAATTAAGCTCGGTTCCAGTAACGGTAACTTCAACCTTCCAGTTATGTCCATGCAAACGAGCGCATTTTCCGGGATAGTCAGGTAATTGGTGAGCTGCCTCAAACTCGGCAATAATAGTCAAATCATACATATATAAACGCCTCCTTAAACATTAGGTTTTTACTGTACTATAAGAAATATACAGGTTAACGGTTTAAAGCACTTTGTGATATAAAAAAAGATGAGCATTAACTCACCTTTTATTTAATAGCTTGCTTGCTTAAGAGGTTTTCTTTCGAAAACTCATCAGAATTACTCAAGAGTATATCACGATAGCTAAGACTGCGAGTGTGCGTTGTATGGCTCCAGTTACGATCATTCCGATGCAAGAAGCCTAAGAATGTTATCGGTATCCAGCTGTAGACGAACAGCGGATAGAAAAGTGAATAAAACCAGGTTTTCCAGTTAGCACGTATTTTTGCCAAAACTATCGCAGGAAAAATATATTGACCGATCGCAATTACTGTCCAAACTTCAATAGGTAGAACCATATAGAGAATATTGGTGTAAAAAGGTACAATATGATAAACATAACTTAACAACACAAAAGTTGTGGACAAGATCAAAAAATACGGTTGTACTAGATGAAGTATACCATCTAATATTCGGATATCCCTGCGTTTTATTCCTTCAACAAGTAGCTTGGGAATATAACGGCCTGCAACATCAAAATGACCTTGCGCCCAACGTTTTCTCTGATTCCAAGATTGCTTAAAAGTTAGCGGCTTTTCGTCATATACAATAGCATCGTGTGCCCAAGTAGTACGAATACCAATTAAAAGTGTTTTCATCGTGAATTCCATATCTTCTGTAAGGCAAGTGGCTCCCCACCCAAACCTCTTCAAGATATCTGTTGAAATACACATCCCTGTTCCACCTAGTACACTCGATAATCCTATATTATACTTAGCTAGGTGCCAAATATGGTTTACTACCCAGAATGAAATGGCAAAAGTAGCCGCAATCCAGGTATCGTTTGGATTTTTAGCGTCAAGATAACCTTGAATTACTTTTTCACCTTTACAAAGGCGATTGTTCATTTCCATTAAAAAATTTGTATCTACGAGATTATCAGCATCAAATACAACCACAGCATCATATTGCTTTTTCAGGGAGAACAGTTTTTCAAACATCCATTCCATCGCGTAACCTTTGCCACGTTGTTCAAGGTTAAATCGCTCGTACACAATTGCACCAGCGTTTTTAGCAATAAGGGCTGTTTTATCTTTACAGTTGTCAGCTATGACATAAATGTCATAAAGATCCCGTGGATAATTGAGGACATGCAGGTTTTCAACCAACTGACCAATTACTTGTTCTTCATTGTGAGCCGCAACAATAACAGCAAATGTGTTTTTTGGTGTGGTTATTTTATCTTCATGTCTTTTACAGAGTCCGAAAAAAGCAAGAATAAAATAATATAACGTGAAAAACACGATAATCAGCTGCATGGGGATCATTATGTAATCAAAAATGTAATTCATGGGTTATTCTCCTTACAAAATCCTGCTCTCTAAAGATAATAAGGATATACAGAATTTATAACGGTTTTTTGGAAGAAATATGACAATACATCATATGCTAAGATTTCTGCACGATGATTATTTTCCTGTTTTGTAATCTGACAAAATCCAACTGTTAAGCGGAACGATGGTCAAATAAACCGAATATCGTATTTAGAATGCCAAATAATGCATAAACGAAAAACGGAACGAATAAAATGGATTTTATTGTCAGAAATAATATATATGCGCCTATTACTACGGTAATAATTGCTGGAATTAGACGAACAGGTTCGCCGTCCTTACCTTTAAAATCAGGATATCTAATTGTACTGACCATTAGATAAGCAAAGATAGCTACCATTAAAGGAAAAAACCAGCCTGATGGCTTTATGTCAAGCATAACAAAAGTTGCGACTACACAGCCTGCAGCAGGAATAGGCAATCCCATAAAAAATCCTTTAACATTGGATGTATTAACATTGAAGCGAGCAAGGCGTAATGCTCCACATGTTGCAAATGCGGCAGCGATAAGATAACCGCCGGTAAAGTCTTTTAGCATATAACTATATGCCATAATTGCCGGTGCTACTCCGAAAGATACCAAGTCGCATAGAGAATCGAGTTCTTTACCAAAATCACTGCTTACGCCAAAATAGCGGGCAACTCTTCCATCTAAGCCGTCTGCAACCATTGCAGATACGACAAAAAGTGCTGCGTAAGTAAATTGCCCTTCAAAAGTAAAGATAAGGGCAAACATACCTAGTACAATATTTAAACCTGTTAATATATTAGGAATAGCGTTTCTCACTCTTCCCTTAACCTCCCTATTACTGTTTTACCTCCTTTTACTCTATCCCCCTTTTTTACCAGTATTTCTACTGTTGTTGGTACTATAAGTTCTGTGCAGGATCCAAATTTAATAAGTCCGTAACGTTCACCTTGCTTAAGGACAGTGCCTAAAGTAACCCAGGAAACAATACGCCGGGCTAAGATTCCGGCGATTTGTGTAACTAATACACGCATCTTGCTGTTTTCTAATCCAATAGCGTGACGCTCGTTTTCACATGCCGCAGACTCTTTATACGCCGGTTTAAATCTGCCACAAGTATATTGTTGAAATTTAATCTCACCTTCAACGGGACTGCGATTAATATGAACGTCAAATACCGATAAAAAGATAGTAACTTTTATACCTTTATCGTTAAGAAACTGGTCATCATATACCTCGGTGACTCCCATAACCTTACCATCAGCCGGTGATAAAATTAAGGTATCGTCATAAGGCACATCGCGTTTGGGATTACGGAAAAAGAAAGTAACGAAAACTGTCAAAATTCCGGGAATAAGTGCCCAATACGCACCGAGGGTTAAGGCAGTTATGGTAGTGACCAGTCCAAGTACAGCTATATATATATATCCTTCTTTAATAATCGGAGTTTTTACCATCTATCCACCTCCCCCTAAACCTTTTAGCAACATTCAATCAAAAAGCAAGTTCAGTATATCAGTATAATATACTTAGTTTACTTTGTCTAACATTTTTTGCCTAACATGACTTTCATGACAAACTTCGGTAATGCTGTCATCCGAATTAGGCGTTGGGGCTGGCGGATTAGTCTATAAGACCATTCTAACCCAGTACGTTGCATCCAAAGAGGTGCACGCTTAACAGCACCGGCCATTACATCAAAGGTTCCGCCTACACCCATACAAACAGGTATTTGAAGTTTGTCAAGGTTTCTAGCCAACCACTTTTCTTGTTTCGGAACGCCTAACGCGGCCAGTAAAATGTCAGGTTTAGCAGCGTTTATGGTCGCAATAATTTCGGCTTCGTCATTTTTCGTAAAAAAACCGTGTCTTGTACCGGCAATAACCAGACCAGGAAAACGAGACAAGGCTACGTTTTCAGCTTTTTCGATAATTTCCGGTTTGGTGCCAAACATAAATACACGGTACTCTTTTTTTGCCGCTTGCGCTAGTAGATTTTGGGCTAAATCATAACCTGCAACTCGCTCAGGGATAGTATAACCCCGATATCTTGCCGCCCATACTACACCAGCTCCATCTGGTACTACCAAGTGGCAACAGGCAAGAATGTTAGCTAACTCTTGATCTTCTTGCGCCATCATAACCATTTCCGCATTAGCAGTAGCAACCAAATGTGGTTTTTTCTCCGCAATAAAATCTTCAAGCTTAGCGACTGCTTCAGACATTGTTACTGCATCAATAGAAACATTTAACACCGTTACTTTCGTACTCACTGAGAAATATTTACTCCTTAAACTTTGTTTTACTATCCTAGCACATTGTACCACAAGTTTAAAATGACGGCAATCTCGACCACGGCCATTTCCAGAAAGGTTGTTGTTTTTGCTCTTGCTTTTCGGCCGGTTTTGGCTGATTCTCGTTTGTTGACGGCCACTGAGGTGCTGTTGGTTGCGTTCCTTGTATAAATGCGCTATATTCTATCTCTTTACAGCCAAGTGTTGCCAGTTTGCCACTAGTAGCACAAATAGGTATCCCTACTACTACATTTGGCGGAATAGGAAAATCGGTTGGAGGTGTATTAGCTACTAATTTAGAAACCATTTTACCCCATAAGGCCGACACTTCAGTACCGGATATCCCAATCGGTTTTCGGTTATCATAGCCAGCGTATATACCGACTAAAAGATCAGGAGTATAGCCGATAAACCAAGCCGTTTCGTAATTATCGGTAGTACCTGTCTTGCCTGCCGCTGGGCGGCCAAGGTTAGCTGGTGTTCCCGTTCCATCTTGTAATACACCTTTTAACATGTCAGTTAAAATATAAGCCACTTCCGGTCTTAGTACAGATTGCTGAATAATTCTGTTTTCTTCTAATACCTGATCGTTTTCATCAAGTACTTTTAAAATAGCTATAGGCTTGGATACTACACCACTATTGGCAAACGAAGTATATGCTGAGGTCATTTCCCACAGATTAACTCCCTGTGTTAATCCCCCTAATGCTGAAGATAAAGAAAAATCTTCAGGAACAATGGTCGTTATACCCATATTCTTGGCTAAATTTAGTGCTTTATCAATACCTATTTGTTGTGCAAGCTTAACTGCAGGTATATTTACCGACCAGCGCAAGGCTTTTTTCAAGGTAACTGTTCCGCGGTATTTTTTATCATAATTTAACGGGGAATAACCATTTATATTAATTGGTTCATCAACAATAGTGGCATTAGCGGTAAGACCTTCATTTAAAGCCGCTGCGTATAAAAAGGGTTTAAAAGCTGAGCCAGGTTGACGAACCTCCGCAAAGACTCGGTTTATCTGGCTTTCTTCGTAATTACGTCCCCCAACCATTGCTTTTACATATCCAGTCTTAGGATCGAGAGCCAATACAGCTCCTTGCAATTCGCCAAGTACGGCCTCAGCGGCTTGCTGCTGTTTAATATCCAAGGTTGTATATACTTTGAGACCGCCTTTATAGACCCTATTTGCACCGTAGCGCCCTACTAACTCGTTGGAAATATAATCAAGAAAATAAGAAGCTTGGACTAAGCGCTTTTTTTTACCGGCAAGATTTATTGGTTCCGCCTTAGCTTTTTCGGCATCTTGTTCAGTTACATAGCCTTCTTTAACCATACCAGCCAAAACAACTGATCTTCGGTCTGTTGCTGCTTTGATATCAACATAGGGTGAATAAATATTTGGTCCCCGAGGTAGACCTGCTAATAATGCACTTTCCGCCAAAGTCAGATCTTTGGCATGTTTGCCAAAATACATTTGAGCGGCAGCTTCGATCCCGTAGGCACCCTCACCAAAGTAGACCTGGTTCAGGTAAGCCTGTAAAATTTCCTGCTTAGAAAACTTATAATCTATAATTATCGCCAGCATAGCTTCTTTGAGTTTGCGTAGTAGTGTACGTTCTTGAGTAAGAAACATATTCTTCGCTAATTGTTGAGTTAATGTACTTCCACCTTCTATTAGGCTGCCATGCCGAATATTTACAACTATTGCCCGCACAATGCCGATAGGATCAAGGCCAAAATGACTATAAAACCGGGTGTCTTCATTAGCAATAATTGCTTGTTGCACATAAGGGGAAATGTTATTAATCGTTACAACTACACGGTTTTCCTCAAATAATTTAGAGATTAGCTGGCCGTTTATATCATATACCTGAGTCGCGGAAACCAGATTGAGATTTTCAAGACTTTTAGTTTCCGGCAAACCTAAAAATGCATATCCAATATTAGTTAACATTACTAATAAAACTGTACAGGCTATAATTTTTTTCGTATTATTGGGCATTATTTACACACTCCTCTTAGAAATAGTATCTCCAAGCTGCATGATTTTTACATGCAGGAATAGCCATTCTTGTGGAGAATATACGAATTTTAGACACAGTTTATCAAACTATTTCAAAATAGGAGCGTATAATGAATAATACGTCAAAATTTTTTCATACAGTTTGCGGACTGAGTGCAATATGTTTACTGTTATTAGTTTCGTCACCGTTAGCTTTGTTAGCATTTGCCGATTTTAATTCGTCGGCTTCAGTGATTGGTTTGCCTTCAGAGCAAGCACCTTCTCAGTCAACTGCCTCCAATACTTCTCCGAACCAGAATGTTGACGCTTATTATATAAATGAAAAACCCGACAATCCGCCAACAGCTGCCAAACCGGTTTATGATGTTTTTACGGTAGAAGAACGCCAAGCAAAGGGTTTAGTGTTAGAAGTTCCTAAAGTAAGCCAATATTACGGCGAAAAAGTTGTTTATCTTACGTTTGATGACGGACCAGATCCTGAAAACACACCGATAATTCTAGATATCCTTAAAAGTAATAATATTAAAGCTACTTTCTTCGTTGTGGGCGGCGAGGCAGAAAAGTATCCAGATATTTTGCGTCGAATTTATCAAGAAGGACATGCCATCGGAAACCACTCCTATAATCATGTTTATCGCGATTTATATCAATCGGCCAACAGCTATATTGCTCAATTGCGTCATACCGATGATGTTATTAAAAAAGCAATTGGCGTTCGTCCCCGTATATCACGTGCCCCCGGAGGATCGGCGGGCAGTTTTACCAAAGAATACTGGGGAGCTTTAAATAAACTAGGCTATATTGAAGTAGGCTGGAATATAAGTTCCGGCGATGCTTCTAGTGCTAAAGCCAATCGTATTTTAAATAATATAGTTTCCCAAATGGAAAATAAAAACTTGTGGAGTCATGCTATTGTATTAATGCATGATGGGCGGGGGCATGCGGAAACAGTAAAGGCGCTGAGTGACATTATTAAATACTATAAAGAGCGTCAATTTGAATTCCGTGTAGTCAACTTTGAGACGCCAGCACCGTGGTAATTTATTGATATAAAAAATGCTTTGGACAATTGTCCAAAGCATTTTTTTATCCTGATGGAAAGTTTAACTTTCCATCAGGATTAGGTAATAACGGCTTCCTCTTTCGTGTAGATTAAGTGTAAGCCGTAAGTTCTTTTATAAACTATAGTTAGGAGATTCTTTTGTAATGCTGATATCGTGAGGATGGCTTTCTTTTAGGCCTGCACCGGTGATGCGAATAAACTGGGTTTTGCTAATTAATTCTTGGATATTGCGAACACCGCAGTAACCCATTCCGGCACGCAGACCACCAAGCAATTGGAATACTGTATCGGCAACTGAGCCTTTATATGGTACTCTGCCTTCAATTCCCTCTGGAACAAGCTTGTCCATGTTTTCTTGGAAGTAACGGTCTTTACTGCCTTCTGCCATGGCACCTAGTGATCCCATCCCACGGTATACTTTATAGCTGCGGCCTTGATAAATAATGGTTTCGCCAGGGCTTTCTTCAGTACCTGCGAGCAGGTTGCCTATCATTACCACTTGAGCTCCGGCCGCAATAGCTTTGGCAACGTCTCCAGAGTATTTAATACCACCGTCAGCAATAATGGGGACATTATACTCACGAGCAGCTTTAGAGCAATTGTAAATCGCTGTAATTTGCGGTACACCAATACCGGCGATAACACGAGTAGTGCATATAGAACCAGGTCCAATTCCAACTTTAACAGCATCCGCCCCTGCCTCAATTAAATCACGGGTAGCCTCAGCTGTGGCAACGTTTCCGGCAATTAGGTCAACATGCGGGAATGTATTCTTGATGGTTCTAACCGCTTCAAGTACCCCTCGTGAATGGCCGTGGGCGGTATCTACAACAATAACGTCTACTTTGGCTGCAACAATAGCTTCAACACGCTCCATCATATCAGAACCAACACCAATAGCGGCGGCTACTAATAAGCGACCTTTAGGATCTTTAGCTGAATTCGGGTACTTTTGGGCCTTTTCAATATCTTTTATTGTAATAAGTCCTTTTAAGTTTCCTTCGGAATCAAGCAAGGGCAGTTTTTCGATGCGATGCTCACGTAAAATTTCTTTGGCTTCTTCTAATGAAGTGCCAACATGGGCAGTGATTAGGTGCTCTCTGGTCATGCAATCAGAAATTTTACGACTTAAGTCGGTTTCAAAACGTAAATCCCGGTTTGTAAGAATACCGACAAGTTTGCCAGCATTAGTTACCGGAACACCGGAAATATGATATTTTTCCATAAGGTTATGAGCATCTTGCAGTGTATTACTGGGGGATAAAAATATTGGGTCAACAATAATTCCATGCTCAGAGCGTTTGACTTTATCAATTTCATTTGCTTGACGAGCAATCGGCATATTTTTATGTATTACCCCTATGCCACCTTCACGTGCCATGGCAATTGCCATACGGGCTTCCGTAACGGTATCCATGCCAGAACTGATAATAGGCATATTAAGCTTAATGTTTTTTGTCAAGTAAGTGGATACTTCTACTTCTCTCGGTAGAACTTCTGATTTTGCAGGTACAAGTAGTACATCATCAAAAGTTAAACCTTCAGGACCAAATTTGTTGTCAAACATCAGTTGAAACTCCTTTCAGCGAACATCATCGTAATAGGTATTTCCCAATATAATAACACAAATAAACTAGCCAAATCTACCTCTTTTTATGTAATAATAAAAAAAATAATTGAGCCTGGCAAAATAATGCCAGGCTTATCATTAACTAAGAACATATACTTTTACATTTTGAATACCAAAATCATAAGCTGCAGCTACCGACTGCATGGCAATATCGATACGGTTTCCCTTAATTGCGCCTCCGGTATCTTCAGCTACTCCATACATACCTTTTCCGTCGGCAAATTCAATATATAAGCGAGAACCAAGTGGAATTACTTGTGGATCAACGGCAATTACACCTGGGCGTACCGTGGTACCCATATACGTCATGTTGCCCCATTGGCCGTTATCATGCGGACCGGCGGCATAAGCAGTAGCCTTTATATCCAGAACAGCTTTATAGCGTCCTGGAGCGTTACTTCTTGATTCCTCTGGCATACGCCTGTCTTGCATGACTTGAACAGTTTCCTGACCGACAACTCCGTCAGCGGCAAGGTTTTTCTTATTTTGATAGTCGATTACCGCTTGCTCAGTAGTTTCGCCAAAAACTCCATCAACTGAGATGTTATCATAACCCAATCCGATAAGCCTAGTTTGCAGCTCTTCTACTGTTCGACCTGTCATTCCTGATTTAAGTGCTTGATCTCCTAATGAAGCTGAAGCTAATGGTGTCCAGAGCGTGGCAACTAGAAATACCATAGCAATGGTGGAACTAATAATTTTTTTGATGTTTTTCATTAAAAACACCCCTTTCTAAAAGCCTACGAGGTTAGCTGACGGGTTCGGGACAAAGGGAAATCCCTACCGCATTATGCGGATTCACCCCAGAAACGGTTCCCCCGTTTTCCGTTTTTATATGGAAATTCGGCTTGTCGTATATATTACATGATATATGGATAAAGGGCAAACAACGTATAAAGTAATTATTAGAAAATAATTATTATCATATAAGCTTATCCTTTGTCATGCTCCTATATGCTACCTTATAATATAAATTTTTATTACGCGTAAACTAAACCTGGTGATTCGACAATGAAGCTGCAAGATAAAACTAGTTTAATTAATATATCGTGCTGCATGATTCGGAGCAATGTATGCAATGTGCCGAGAAACACTTCTTAAATATTTGTTCAACTGACGTGTTAAATGGGACTACTACTCAGATAGTCCCATTTAAGTTTATTACAAGCAGTGTTTAGAATGAGGTGCCTGCCACTCTTAGTCTGCCAATAATATAAATATCGGGTTTACTTACCCGTAAAGTGGGTTAGGAGTTGCTTGGCAAGAGGGCTAGTTTTTGCCAAGCATAAATGGTGCAAACCCAAGCTCACCCCAGTAATGGTTGTCATACACTTGGATAATGCCATTCAATCTCCGCTGTAAGATTTTTTTTACGTGGCTGAGAGAA
>CAZCEN010000061.1:6607-13628 GCA_964497205.1 uncultured Sporomusaceae bacterium | reverse complement strand
ACCATTCTTACTTCCAGCAGCAAGGATTTAATAGAATTAGGTATTTGACCGACTATGGGGAGGCTTATTAATGATTTCTGTTAGTGATTTTCGTACAGGAGTAACCGTTGAAATTGATGGCGATGTTTGGCAAGTAGTTGACTTCCAGCACGTGAAGCCTGGCAAAGGTGCGGCATTTGTTAGAGCCAAATTAAAAAATGGCCGTACTGGTGCCGTGGTTGAGCGTACTTTTAATCCTAGTGAAAAAATGCCAAAAGCGCATGTTGACCGTCGCGAGATGCAATTCTTATATGAAAGCGATGGAATGTTCAATTTAATGGATAACGAAACTTTCGAACAAATTGAGTTATCCGGTGAACAAATGGGAGATGCCCGTAAATTCTTAAAAGAAAATATGAACATCGCCGTATTATTCTTCCAAGGAAACGTTATTGGTATTGATTTGCCAATGTCAGTTGAACTTACTGTTGTTGAAACCGACCCGGGAATCCGTGGCGATACTGCTACCGGCGGTACCAAACCCGCTAAACTGGAAACTGGCCATGTCGTGCGTGTGCCATTGTTCATTAATGTTGGCGAAGTTTTAAGAATAGATACCCGTACTGGTGATTATATTGAACGCGCCTAATTAACAGCGTCTTAACCCCCTGAAAGTTATGTTTTAATAAGCATTGGACATACTAGAAATAGTATCCGAAGCTTAAGAACATAGCTAAAGGGGGTTTTGTTTTTTATGAGAAATCTTAAGGAAAAAGTTGCCTATTTGCATGGGTTAACCCAAGGTCTTAATGTTAATGAACATTCATCTGAAGGCAAGATTTTGCTCCATATTATTGACGTACTTGATTCTTTCGCTGATGAGGTACATCATGTTAATTTGGCGCAAATGGAATTGGAAGAATATGTAGAGACTATTGACGAAGATTTAACCGATCTTGAAGAAGAAATTTACGAAGAAGAATATGATATCGATGATGACGATGAAGATATGTATGAAGAAGTTTTTGAAGATGATATGGTCGAAATCGCTTGCCCGGAATGCCATGAATTAGTTACCTTTGAGTCTGATATATTGGACGACGATGAAGCTATTGAGGTTACTTGTCCCTATTGCGGCGGTGTAGTATATGATAATTCTTTAGACGTTACCAGCGACTATACCCACAATATAAGGAGCTCCAATCACATCATGCATCCTGGAGTATAATAGGAATAAGCACTTCATCCCGGGTGAACCCCGGGATTTGTTATGACTTGGACTAACCGAGTCTCTTTTTTTTGGCATAAATTATTTTTACCAACATATCTATGTAAAGAAACGGTAGAGACAAGTCTCTTTATCATAATTTTTAAGGATGAAAATGAATGAAAAGTATTCGAATGATTCTTAAACAGGACATTTGTCCTGTTTTACCTTCTCATATTGCTAATCTAATTATGTCACTCTCAGACAATATTTTAAATAAGGTTACCGAGATTCGCATAAGAAGTAATCAACCATTATTACTTATCTTAGATACTCATGACATTATGGTCACTATATCCAACTCAACTTCAGGTAAATCTGAAAATTATTACTGCAGCAGCGAGGACTTGGCCAGAACATTCCAGCTAATTTGCAAAAACTCTGTTTACGCCTTTGAAGAAGAAGTTAGACAAGGGTATTTAACAATTAACGGTGGTCACAGGGTTGGCTTAGCTGGACAGGCAACAGTCTTCGACGGAACAATTAACACCCTAAAAAATATTAGTTCTTTAAATATCCGTCTTGCCAGAGCTATCCCTGGATGTGCCGATAAAGTTCTTCCGTTTGTAATTGACACTCGAAATCAAAAAGTATTCAATACTTTACTTATTTCACCGCCTCGTTGTGGCAAAACAACAATTTTGCGGGATTTAATCAGACAACTAAGTATAGGAAATCCTAGTTTAGGAATTACAGGTGCACAAATTGGTATCGTCGATGAAAGGTCAGAGATTGCGGCTTGTAAAAACGGTGTTCCCAGTATAGATTTAGGGCCACGGGTTGATGTTTTGGATGCTTGTCCAAAAGCTAGCGGAATGCTGATGCTAATTAGATCGATGGCTCCCGACATAGTGGCAACAGATGAACTTGGCCGATCGGAAGATGTTGCGGCTATACAAGAAGCTCTTCATGCCGGGGTTAGTGTACTTGCCACTGTTCACAGTCAGACTCTTCAAGATTTAAATGAACGTCCCTATGTTAATGAATTACTAAAACAAAATTTTTTTCAACGATATATAATTCTTAGTAAACGATTTGGACCAGGTACTGTCGAGGAAATATTTGATTCCTGTCAAAGCAAAATTTTATATACCTGTCAAAATGAGGTGAAAGTATGTGGCTGAAAATTATCGGAAGTCTGATGGTTATTACGGCTACAGCCTGTATTGGCTTTAACTTAGCGGCGCAATACATAGAGCGGCCAAAGCAAATCAGACAGTTAATTAGTTGTCTTTCGGCTTTAAAATCCCATATTAATTATGCAGCAACTCCTTTGCCGGAAGCATTGCACATATGCACAAACGGTATCACCGGCCCGGTAGCTGATTTATTTCATATCATGTCAGAATTATTAACTGCTAATGGCTGGATGACACCACGGGCAGCTATGGAACAATCCTTTAACGAGGTAAATAATCTGGTACTTAAAAAATCTGAACAAGAAATATTGGCAGTATTTAGTGCTAATTTAGGCGGGATGAATCGAGAAGAACAACAAAAATCTTTGAATTTAGCCCATGAACAACTGTCTCGGATTCAGTATGAAGCTGAAAAATTATGCGAACAAAATGTCAAAATGTATCGGTATTTAGGCATTTGCGGAGGGCTCATTGTAGTAATCGTCTTAGTATAACTCATTTTAGCATTAGAAAGGAGAGAAGATGGAATGGGTCTGGATGTTCTATTTAAAATTGCAGGGGTAGGTATTCTGATTTCGGTTTTTCACACGGCATTAAAGCAAGCCGGTAAAGAAGATATGGCTCACTTATGCACGCTTGCCGGTTTTGCCCTTGTATTGCTATGGGTGGTACAACTGCTAGGGCGGCTATTTACCACCGTCCAGGACGTTTTTAAGCTGTTCTAAGGAGCGAACACCATGGAAATCATCCAAATTATTGGGCTGGGCTTTGTAGTTACGTTACTGATTTTAATCATTAAACAGCAACGACCCGAAATCGCCGTCCAGCTTGGGTTAACATTGTCGGCTATTATATTTCTAATGGTCTTAAGCAAACTTAATGTCGTCCTTGACCTGTTCCGCGATTTAGCCGAAAAGGCTAATGTCAGTCAAATGTACCTAAATACTATCCTAAAAATTATTGGTATTGCTTATGTCACAGAATTTGGTGCGCAGGTATGCCGAGACGCTGGTGAAGGTGCTGTTGCCGGTAAAATAGAATTTGCCGGCAAAATACTGGTGATGGTTATGGCAGTCCCGATAATCGCGTTAGTATTAGATACAATCGTTAGACTCATTCCTTAAGGTGGAGGGTGCATGAAAAAACTAGTAATAGTACTAATGTTAATTTTATGCAGTAATATTGGAATGGCGGCCCCTGATACCAGCCAGGAATTACCTCTTGAATTGCTGGATAGCTCGTCCGTTAATAATATCAATCATTTTATCCAAACGGTAAATTCCGAACTAAACGAAGACATTCCCCTCTTAACTACCTCCACCATAAAAGATATTGCTGTTAAAGGCCTAGACTTCAATTGGCATACATTGAATAATAAATTGATTACCTATCTCTTCAAAGAACTGGCAACTAATATCCATCTTATGGGTAAATTATTGTTTTTAGCCGTTTTATGTGCTCTTTTGCAAAATCTACAGAATTCTTTCGAGAAGTCTGCTATTTCCCTAATATCGTACAGTGTTTGTTTTATATTTTTGAGCGTAATAGCCCTTAGCGCCTTTTATCAAGGATTAACAATGGCCAGAGAAACGGTAGGCAATATGGTAGGTTTCATGGAAGCCTTGCTGCCACTCTTATTGTCTTTGTTAGCAGGTGTGGGGGCGCTTACCTCAGTAGCACTTTTTACACCACTTATGCTGCTTGTGGTAAGTATGACCAGTGTAGTTGTAAAAGATATTATTTTACCGCTGCTTTTTTTGACAGCCATTCTGGAATGTGTAAATTTTCTGTCGGGAAACTATAAACTCAGTAACCTGACAGGGGTCCTGAAACAATCCGGTATGGTAATCCTAGGCTTAGTATTAGTCGTATTTATTGGGATTATCAGCATTCAGGGAGTTGCAGGAAGTGTTGCCGATGGTTTAACTTTGCGAACAGCTAAATATGCAACGGCGACATTTATTCCGGTAGTAGGTAAAATGTTTGCTGATACAGTTGAACTGGTTATGGGAGCTTCACTCTTACTAAAAAATGCAGTTGGTATTTTCGGTGTTCTTGCTATCTCACTCTTATGTGCATTGCCGCTAATCAAGCTCATTTCTTTGGTCATAGTCATAAAGATAGCAGGAGCGCTCATTCAGCCAATGGGCGATGAAAAAATGGCTAAGTGCCTTGACGCTATGGGAAATAATCTTTTATTAGTATTCGGAGCGTTACTTACAGTTGCATTGATGTTCTTTTTAATCGTAACTATGATTATCGGTGCTGGCAGCATCGCTATGATGCTTCGTTAGTGTAGGTGATGATATGATAGAATCCATTACACTTTGGATAAAAAACATAATATTTGTAGTATTATTTGCTTCATTTTTGGAACTACTGCTACCCAGTAATAATATGCAACGATTTGTTCGGGTCATTATGGGCTTGTTCATAATGCTGGCGATTTTGAATCCTGTTATCAGTGTTATTGAGAAAGGATGGGCTTCCGATCAATTACCGGCACTGGCAACGCGAACAGAAAATAGTCTTGATCTAAATATTCTTAGTGCCGCCAATAATGTTGCTGGAAAACGTGAGCAAATTGCCCGTGATATGTATATAAGAGATTTATCAAAACAGATTAGAGCAACGGTATTACCAATTGATGGTGTTGCTGACGCAAAAGTAACCGTGAATATTGATACAGAATCTGACCAAAAAAGTAAGAGCATCGGAAAGATAAAGAATGTGGTTGTATATATAGAACCTGGTATACCAGCCGAAAGAAAGGTTGCCAAAATTACTATAAACCATAGCGCCGCTGAAGAAGCGAATGATTCGGAAAAATTACCCTCAGCTCTAGTCACTAAGGTAAAAAAGTCAATCTCTGAATTATATCAAATTAAAGGCAATCAAATAGAAGTTAAGCGTTTAAATTAAGGAGGTCAAGTAATGGTGGCACTAGGAACTTCCCTAAAAGAATGGCTTGCAGGAGCCAAAAAAATTATGCCTAGCCAAATTTTAAAAGCCGGGGCTGTTAACACAAGATTAATCTGGCTGGGCTTGCTCGGAATTACATTGCTGATTATTGGCGGAATTTATGAACCGTTTACCGAAAAAACCAAACCTTCTGTAGCTTCTGAAACACCGAAGAGTGCTCAAATCACAAGCCGTAGTTACGAAGAAGCGCTTGAAAGTAAGCTAGCTAATTTATTGGCACAAGTAAAAGGAGCAGGAACAGTATCTGTAAATATAACTCTTGAAACCAGCGGTGTACAGGAACATGCCAAAAATATTACTAAAGAAACAAAAACTATCCAGGAAAAAGATACATCAGGTGGGATTCGCACGACAACCGAAACCAAAGAATCTGAACAAGTTTTACTCAGTAAAGAAAACGGAGCAGACAAACCAGTCATGATACGGGAATATAAACCGGTAATTAAAGGTGTGCTAGTTGTGGCAGAAGGAGCATATGATTCCACAGTAAAAGCAAATCTTACTAAAGCTATCGAATCAGGTTTGGGAATTCCGCCATACAAGATTACAGTTCTCCCCCAAAGAAAGTGAGGTAGAAGAGAGTGAAGATAATCTCTGTTTTTTCACTAAGTAAAATAGGGAAAATTGCTGCCTTTGTAGTAACGATAGGTATACTTTCCATAGTAATCAACAGCGCTTGGAATTATGTTCAGGATATGCGCCAAGCCAGGGCCAATCGTTCAAATGCTTTGCAAGTAACTAAACCAATGGTTCCTGACCAGGTTGTTCCAGTCATGGCCCCGGACTTTTTTACCGAATATCGCTTAGAGCGCGATAAAATTAGAAGCGAAAGATCTGATCTATTGCGGGAAATTATCAAAAATGCAAAAACAGAGGATGACCGGCATCAAGCACAAGAAACTATTATAAAAATGACTTTAGAAAAACAGCGTGAAGCCGAAATGGAAAACCTAATTAAAGCGAAAGGTTTTAACGATGCATTAGTTTTTATTCGGGATAATTCGGTTAGTGCAGTAGTAAAAACGACAGCACTTACTAAAGAAGAAGTTGTACAAGTGGCTGACGTCATTAGCCGTGTTGCCGGAGTAAAACCCGAAGATATAACAGTTAGTGCCAAACCATAGCAGAGATTTTCGCTCTGCTTATCTTTTTTTTAAGCCAAATTGTAAAATTGGAAAAACCTTGGTATAATAATGTAGTTATAAGATATTTATATATGTAATAGATTTTAATGTAAGAGATTTTTGGGGGGGTTGGAGTGGAAAAGAGGGAACGCATGGAAAAAACAGAACATACTGATGTTGGCTCTATTAGGATAGCTGATGAAGTTGTTGGTATTATTGCCGGACTTGCCGCAACTGAAATTGATGGGGTTGCCGGCATGAGTGCTGGTCTGGTAGGCGGTATCGCCGAAATGCTGGGTAAAAAGAACCTTTCCAAAGGTGTTAAGGTTGAAGTTGGCGAACGCGAAGCGGCAGTAGATTTGTATATTATTGTTGAATATGGTGTACGTATTCCCGATGTAGCTCTTCGCGTTCAGGAAAATGTCAAACGAGCGATTGAGTCCATGACTGGACTTGAGGTTGTTGAAGTTAACATTCACGTTCAAGGTGTAGGTTTTGCCCAAGAATCTAAAGAAGAAGATATCAGGGTA
>CAZCEN010000061.1:0-6507 GCA_964497205.1 uncultured Sporomusaceae bacterium | reverse complement strand
GATAAATTGGAAAAGGCCAAAGAAAGGAGACACTATGGGGATCATTGACCGCATTATTCTATCTATTTACACATTTTTACTGACCTTTTTGTCAGTTGCTGTACTTCTCCTGTCTTTACGCCTTATTCCTTTGGAATTGGCGTGGACAAGCCTCACATATGTGTATGGTCAATGGGAAGCTTCGCTGGTTGGTGCCGTATTCTTTTTAATAAGTATTAGACTACTCTTGGCTGGTCTGCGTTCCCGTAAAGCGAAAGATACCATTGTTCACCATAACGACATGGGCGATGTGCATATTTCTTTAGACGCCGTGGAAAATTTGGTGGAGAAAGTTGCACGGCATATTCGTGGGGTACGCGGCATTAAGGTTAACATTAAACTGGCTGACCAAGGAATTGCCGTCCAGATGAAAGCTATTGTAAGTCCGGAAAGTCATGTTCCTACTGTCGCCAGTGAAATCCAAACGCGGGTTCATGAATACATAAAAAACACCGTGGGTATAGAATTGGCTGACGTACAGGTTATGGTAGAAAATATCAGTAATGATTTCAAAAGTAAACAGCGAGTTGAATAGGGGTGTCAGTAATTGAATACCAAGCTATGGGAAGAAATCTGGCAGCATCATAGTGGCAAAATTCTTGGTGTACTGTTAGGATTTATTATCGGTATTCTAGTCATAACTTTCGGCTTTTTCCGTACACTATTTATTGCATTGTGTGTAATTGCAGGTTATGTTGTCGGCAAACGAATTGACCAAAAAGAAGATATTATGGAAATATTGGACAAATTGTTACCACCTGGCTATAACCGGTAACAGTTTTAAGAAAGAGGGAGCTTATGAGCCGCAGAAAGGCCCGTGAAATGGCTGTTCAAGCATTATTTCAACTAGATTTTAATTCAGATGTAACCAAAGAAGAAGCACTCATTTCAGTGTTTAGTGAGCGTGAAGACATTAATGAAAGTACGAAACTTTACGCACGAGCATTGGTAGAAGGTACTCAGAACAATTTAGCAGCAATTGATGAATATATCTCCGCGCTTTCACGGGAATGGAAAATTGATCGGATGGCTGGTGTTGACCGTAATATTGCAAGAATGGCTATTTATGAAATGAAATATAGTGACGAACGCCTCCAGGCCGGTGTTGCAATTAATGAAGCCGTTGAATTAGCCAAAACTTTTGGCACCGAAGACTCTAGCCGTTTTATTAACGGAATTTTAGGGTCAATTGTAAAAAATAAAGAATTATCATGAGCTATGTATTAGGAATAGATACTAGTTGCTATACTACCTCAGTTGCTATACTTGACAGCGAGGGACAACTAGTTGCAGATAGTCGGCGAATTTTGCAGGTAAAAGCCGGTAAGCGCGGCTTGCAACAATCGGAAATGGTATTTCAGCATACCCGTAACTTACCTGAATTATTTATTGACGCCTGCCAACAGCTTGATACGCCTATACGCTTTAAAGCCATAGGCGTATCCGCTTTTCCCAGACCGTTACCCGACTCATATATGCCTGCTTTTTTAGTGGGAGAAGGTTATGCCAAAGTACTGGCTCTAAGCCAGGGTGTTCCATTATATCGCATAAGCCATCAGGAAAACCACATGTTTGCCGGGATGTGGTCAGCTAACGGCCCTACTGCCAAAAGTTTTTTAGCCGTACACTTATCTGGAGGAACAACCGAAGTTCTTCAAGTAACTAGAAGGTCAGATACTAAACGCTTAGACATAAAAATCCTGGGCGGAAGCCAGGATATCCATGCCGGTCAACTAGTTGACCGTATTGGCGTTTTGCTTGGACTGAGTTTTCCAGCCGGTGTGCACTTGGAAAGTTTGGCTAAAACGAATCAAGAAAGTATTCTTAAGATACCTGTAACTGTCCGTGATACTTCTGTTAGTTTTGCCGGACCGGAAACCTATGTCCGAAAACTTGTTGCGCAGAATGTGCCGGCAGCAACCATTGCCGCCAGCGTACAATCATGTATCGCTCGTGCCGTGACCACCATGATTAAGAACGCTATAATACAAACCTCACTTCCTGATGTTCTACTCGTCGGTGGAGTTATGGCAAATCAGTATATTAGACAATATCTGTTTCAGGAATTAGAGGCCGCTAATATTGCTAAGTTACACTTTCCAAATAACGTTTACAGCCCCGATAATTCAGTCGGTGCTGCTTACTTTGCCTTAACCTGCCAATAGGGCTTTTCTGGCACCTTTCCATTGTCCTTGGCATATGATACAAAAACTCATATGCCAGGAGGTGGCACCATGGTACCCTATGTTCTAGCAGGTGCTGTAATCGGCTCAATAGTTGGCCATCTTATTCCACCGGGATATTGCTTCTGGTTCGTGGTGGGAGGGGTAAGCGGGTATTTAGCACAACGCTATTGGGGCTCAAGGTTTTAGGATCGGGTTAGTGTGAATAAACTTTTTACCCAGACTTATGTCTGGTTTTTTTTGCATTTATAGGTTATTATTATTAACAGTTGTGATATAACAGGGTAATTTAAAAATACTATAAAATTGTGGGATTAATGGAGTAAATATGAATAATATTTATACCGTCACAGATTTAACAAAATATATCAAGAATTTATTTGACCGGGATCACAAATTATTATCGGTTTTTATAAGAGGAGAATTATCAAATTTTAAATGCCACTATTCGGGGCATTGCTATTTTACATTAAAAGATGCTAATTCCCAAATTAGGGGAGTAATGTTCAAAAGCCGTGCTCAGTTCTTAAAATTCGAGCCACGTAACGGCCTTAAAGTAGTAGCTTGTGGTCAAGTTACGGTATTTGAACGCGATGGACAATATCAGCTTTATGCTGACCAGCTTATACCAGATGGGGTAGGAGAACTTAATATTGCTTTTGAGCAGCTCAAAGAGAAGTTAGCCGCCGAAGGACTGTTTAATGAAGACCGTAAGCAGGAACTGAAATTATTACCTAGGTCAGTTGGCGTAGTGACATCCCCTACTGGGGCGGCACTTAGAGATATAATTACAGTAGCAAAACGTAGACATCCCGGCATCCCGCTTGTTCTATATCCTGTTCAAGTCCAGGGGGCGGAAGCGCCTGGACAAATTGTTGAGGCTATTCGTACTTTTAACCACTTAAAAAATGTAGATGTTATCATTGTCGGCCGCGGAGGCGGTTCGATAGAAGAGTTATGGGCTTTTAATGATGAAATGGTGGTACGAGCTATAGCTGCCTCAGTGATTCCGGTAGTATCGGCAGTTGGACACCAAACAGACTATACATTAGCCGACTTTGCCGCCGACCGCCGTGCGGCAACGCCTTCGCAAGCAGCGGAAATTGTTGTACCAGATGTTCAAGAATTGAAACGGTATATAACCACATTACAAACCATGTTGGAAACTGGAATTAAATCATATATTAAAGAGCGAAGGCAAGTTGTCTCCAAACTACGTGACAGTAGAGTATTTACTCAACCGGAACGGCTACTTGCCGAGCACCGGCAAGTAGTTGATTCTTATGTAGAAAGACTCGGACAAGCAACGCGAAAAATTATAGTAGCAAAACAACATGATTTAAAAGTAAACACCGAAAAACTTGCCATGTTAAATCCGCTTGCTGTTCTTGCCAGGGGTTATGGTCTAGTTCGTACCCAAGATGGACAAATTGTAAGCAATGCTGCTCAGGTAAATACAGGACAGCAACTAGAGATAATTTTGAAACAAGGACGCCTTGAAGTTGAGGTAATAAAGGCAAAGGAGGAAAAAAATGGCTAATAAGACAAGTAATAAGCAAAACAATGTATGTTTTGAAGAAGCTCTTGGTAAATTAGAAGTAATTGTAAAACAACTAGAAACAGGCGAATTACCCCTTGAAGAAGCTTTAGATAAATTCAGTCAAGGCATCTCCCATGCTAAGCTCTGTTTTGAACGCCTAAGTGCCGCGGAAGCACAGGTTGATAAAATTCTCCAGCAAGAGAATGGGAAGTTAGTAGAGCGGCCACTCAATTTGGTAGAGGGGAATTAAAATGACAAAAAACACATTATCGCAGTATTGTAAAGATAAAATCCAATTAATCGATAAGGCTCTTTCACAATATATCCCAGAGCAAAATTATCCACCAATTATATATGAATCCATGCGCTATAGCCTATTTGCCGGTGGTAAACGCCTCCGTCCAATTATGCTAATGGCATCTGGTGATGCTGTAGGCAAAGACGGCACCAGTTTTTTGCCTGTGGCCTGCGGTTTGGAAATGATTCATACCTATTCACTTATCCATGATGATTTACCGGCTATGGATAATGATGACTACCGTCGAGGTAAACTTACCAATCATAAGGTATACGGAGACGGAATTGCCATCTTGGCAGGAGATGGGCTCTTAACAGCTGCTTTCGAGACCATGTTGTCCCAAACCAATGTTGAACCGCAAACCCTTATCACGGTCGTCAAAGAAATTGCAGCAGCTGCTGGTCCTGCCGGCATGGTCGGCGGACAAGTGGTAGATCTTGAATCCGAAGGAAAATCTATAGATGAAAAAACGTTGGAATTTATGCACCAGGCAAAAACAGGCGCGTTATTCAAAGCGGCCTTGCGTACCGGAGCCATGTTGGCAGGTGCTAATCAGGAACAACTCCATGCCTTATCTCACTACGCCGACCACTTTGGTTTAGCATTTCAAATTACTGATGATATCTTAGACGTTACTGGCACGCAAGAGAAAATCGGTAAACCGGTAGGCAGCGATATCAGAAATCACAAAGTAACTTATGTAACTCTCCATACATTGGAAGGCGCTAAGCAATTAGCACATCAGGCGGTAAATAGTGCATTATGCAGTTTAAATGCCTTTGGTCCGGAAGCTGAAACACTGCGACAATTGGTAAGTCATTTAATAAATCGAGAAACTTGAGGTGTAGAATATGGCCGAATTCCTGGCTGGATTAGGAAAAAATACTATTTTAATGTCAACTATAACTGCTTGGTTTACGGCTCAGATTTTAAAAACAATAACATCTTTTTTACGCAAAGGCTCTTTCACCGCCGAGCGGCTTGTTGGCGCCGGCGGTATGCCCAGCTCTCATACGGCTTTAGTAGTAAGTTTGGCTGTAGGTATTGCTCTCCGGGAAGGGCTCGACTCTGATTTGTTTGCCTTAGCGGTAGTTTTGGCAGGGATAGTAATGTATGATGCGGCCGGAGTACGTAGAGCGGCCGGCAAACAAGCTAAAGTTCTTAACAAGCTGGTACAAGAAATGCGGGTAGAGCATAAGGTAAAAGATACTAGACTTAAAGAACTGTTAGGCCATACACCGATCGAAGTATTAGGTGGTGCTGTTCATGGTACTCTTATTGCCTATCTGTTTTATATATTTTATAGATGAATGTTAATCTGCAATTATGCTATAATAGTTTTGGTAAAATCCTTTTTACCATAGCTGCCATTAAATCGCATAAATAGCAGACATCAGTCAAGGAAGCGGGGAACTAGTTTGAGTAAACTGCTTGGTAGTATTAACGAACCGCGCGATCTCAAGAAACTTTCATTAGCCCAATTGGAAACGCTTGCCGGAGAAATCCGCGAGTTTCTTATAAATACATTAGCAACCAATGGCGGGCACTTAGCTCCTAATTTGGGGGTTGTCGAACTTACGCTGGCTCTTCATAAAATGTTTGAGAGTCCTAAAGACAAGTTCATTTGGGATGTTGGTCATCAAGCCTATGTACATAAAATTTTAACAGGGCGCCGAGAAAATTTTTCCACCCTTCGTACTGCCGGAGGCATTAGCGGCTTTCCCAAACGCTGTGAAAGTCAACATGATGCTTTTGGTACCGGGCATTCTAGCACCTCAATATCATCGGCACTGGGAATCGCATTGGCCCGAGACCTGTCCGGAGAAAAGCATAATGTTATTGCTATAATTGGCGATGGCTCAATGACAGGCGGACAAGCTTTTGAAGCGCTTAATCATGCCGGCCATTTAGGCATCAATCTTACGGTAATTTTAAATGACAATGAAATGTCTATTGCTAAAAATGTAGGCGCTCTCTCCGAGTACTTAGCTAAGCTGCGTACAGCGCCTACTTATTCCAAAGTAAAACATGATATAGAATATTTACTCAGGCGTATCCCGGCAATTGGCGACAGTGTTGCCAACACAGCAGAGCGGGTTAAAGACAGTTTGAAATATCTATTAGTACCTGGAGTTTTATTTGAAGAACTGGGCTTTACCTATTTTGGTCCGATTGACGGACATAACATTCCTTCTATTCTGGATGTTCTTAATAAAACTAAAAGTGTTAAAGGTCCTGTGCTTATACACTTATTAACCCAAAAGGGCAGGGGGTATGCCCCCGCAGAACGTAATCCGGATAAATTTCACAGTGTAGGGACGTTCTGCATTGAAACAGGTGTAGTAAAAAAGAAAGCGGGTGCCGCACCGGCTTATACGCAAGTATTTGGCGACACTCTGGTTAAATTGGCTGACCAGAATAATAATATTGTGGCTATAACAGCTGCT
>CAZCEN010000060.1:10633-13706 GCA_964497205.1 uncultured Sporomusaceae bacterium | reverse complement strand
TTTGACATGTACTTCCCAATTCCTCCTAAGAAAAGATGATATCAATTATACTATAATTACTGCTCTATAAACCATTACTATCATCACTAAAATTGGAACTCCAAAATTAACCACCAAGCAACAAAAACAGACCCGCAAAAGCGAGTCTTTTTTTGATGTTGCCTAGTATTGATATAGACCTATTTCATCAATCAGCACATTTTCATAACATTTCCCATTAAAGTACTGTGCGCCTTCGGGTAATTCAAATTTATACGATTTGTTTTGTAGAACAGGCTTTAATGGTATAACATCAACATATACGATTCACTTTCAACATCTTCGATTTATTGCATAAGTCATTTCTGAGAGTTATATTTTCTTCATTATATGTAAAAGGCCTACTGTTTAATCAGTAGGCCTTAACCAATGCTTATACAAGAAACTTATTTCTATTTCGCATCCAAATTAATTGTACAGGCGGCTAGTAGTTTGGCCCGCTCAAACAGGCTTTCCACAATAGCAAACTCCTCCGGACTATGATTTCTGCCGCCTTTAACGCCCATGGCGCAGACCGTGGGTACACCGGCCATTACGCTGTAAGCCGAATCCGAACCGCCGCCGACCAGTTTTGCATAGGGAGTCCCCAGCTCCATTTCTTCATAGGTCTGTTTAACGATGGAAAAAAGTTCATCGCCGCCTGGTGTTCTTTTCATCGGAGCGATACCAGGAATCTCTGCAACCGTGGTAGTGGTTCCCCGGACATATGTTTTAGCGGCTACTTCCTCTATTTGCCGGATAATTTCCGGCAATAACGCCGGCTCAAGATACCGGACATCCACGACGATTTTCGCCTGCCCCGGCACTGCATTCGGCACTGTTCCCCCTTCAATCACGCCTACGTTAAAGGTTGTGCCGGTCTCCCAGTTTGTCAGATTCTGAATATCAATTACTTTATGAGCTACCTCCAGAATAGCGCTCCGCCCGTTTTCCGGCTCGTTGCCGGCGTGCACGGCAACGCCTTTAACTTTCAGTTCAAACAGTGCCGATCCCTTTCGCCCGACAACGATGGCATCATCGGTAAAGCCTGTTTCACAGTTAAAGGCAGCGGCCGCCCCCCGTGCTTCTGCCAAAAAGGCGTCAGCGGCATTGGATTTCACGTGGGCTACCTCTTCATCACCGGCTAGAATCATCTTCAGCGGACGTGTGTTGTACTTCGCCGCCTGCAGCGCCTTCATGGCGTACAGTACAGCCACAATCCCGCCCTTCATATCGAGGACTCCCGGCCCGTAAGCGACACCCTCACGAATGGTAAATGGCCGGTTGGCAACTGTCCCCGCGGGAAAAACGGTATCCATATGGCCAAGGAACAACACTTTCGGTTCTTTTCTATCGGCGCCTATCTCACCGATTACCATGTTGCCGGCCTGCTCCATCTCAATGATCCGGGTAACTGCCCCTTGGCTTGCCAGTACTTGCTGAATCCGGCCTGCAACCGCATCAATCCCCGGCTTATTCTGTGATCCGCTTTCCATATTGACAAGCTCCTGCCATAACGCCAGCATTTCCTCCCGGTGTTCATCAATAAATTGGAAAGCTTGCTCCTTCTGACTATTCATGTACTCCTCCAGCCTCCTCCTCTTTCGCCATGGAAAGCAATTTTTGACCAACATGCTTTAATGTGATCACCCGCTCGGTAATTGATTCCGTCGCCTTGGCTTGTTCTTTAGTAATGCCCGCTGTTTGCTGGGAATGATTAATAACCAGTTCCATCGATGACTTTAGCTCCTGAAGGGTGACCTGAATATCTTTGGCGGAATGATGGCTCTGATCGGAAAGTTTACGAACCTCTTCGGCTACAACAGCAAACCCTCGGCCTTGCTCACCCACTCTGGCAGCCTCAATCGCGGCATTAAGGCCGAGCAGATTTGTCTGACTGGCGATCTGCTGAATGGTGGATATAACCGTATCGGTATTATTGACATTAACCGACACACGGTCAGATAGATTGGCCACATCCTGCATGGTAGCAGCCAAATCTTCCTGAGAAGCATTCAATTCCTCAATCGTGGCGGCGATGGTTGTAATCGAATCGGTAACCTGCTGCGCCTGTTCAAGCAGCATTGCCTTATTTTCCGCTGCCTGCAGTTCCCAGCGAAAAAGACCTGTGGCAATCTTGGCGATAGGCTTGGAATAAATAGGGTCTCCGCCTATACCGAAGCTGCCGACCCACTCGTTTTTATAGATAATTGGCAGATGAACGCCCATTTTAGCGGTCCCGCCCGACCGCTGCTCATCCTCAGCAGTTACAATGCGATGCTCGATTCTCTCGGTAAGTACCTTTTGCGAGCCGCTGTGAGCTTTGCCCACCCGTGAAGCATCCTTGGCGGCCACAATGATCCCTTCATGGTTACAGATAACCGCACTTAGTTCTGTTTCCTGAAAAATAAAATCAACTATCTTATCGGCAATAGCTTTATCCAATGCTATCCTCCTCCGCTAAGAGCCCCCAGCATAATGCCCGTTTGATTATACTGGATAGGCTTACAGGGAAGACCGCGAGCTGCCCCGCTTCTTCCCTGTACCCAGGGTAAGAATACCCTGCTTAGCTTATAAAATTATATCAATATCATGATTTTTAATATTATAGATAAGCAATAGCTTCAATTTCAACCGAAACGTCTTTAGGCAGCCGGGCAACCTGGACACAGCCCCTGGCCGGAGCAGCCTCTGAGAAGTATTCCCCATATACTTGATTTACGGTTTGAAAATCATTCATGTCGGCAAGGAATACGCTTGTCTTAACGACATTCTCAAGAGTCAGGTTTTGGCTCTTTAAAATTGCTGTGATATTCTCTAAAACCTGTTTGGTCTGGGCTGCCACGCCGCCGGACACTACCGCTCCCGTGGCAGGATCAACAGGTATCTGACCGGAAACAAACAGGAAGCCGCCTGCTTTTATCGCTTGCGAGTAAGGCCCTATCGCCGCCGGTGCCTGATCGGTATTAACAACACTTTTCATAGAGTAATTCCTCCTATTTTCCGCTTGCCTTTACGGATTACTGCACCTTATTGCTTGGCTAATGTTTTATAT
>CAZCEN010000060.1:8326-10623 GCA_964497205.1 uncultured Sporomusaceae bacterium | reverse complement strand
TTTATATTTTGCCAATTTTTCTTTGGCATCCTTTTCGGTTTTGGCAAACAGCTCCTCGGCCAAATCGGGGTATTGTTGTTTCAAAGCCGAATAACGCACTTCACCCATGAGGAATTCTTTAAAGTCCATGGTCGGTTCTTTGGAGTCCAGGGTGAACGGATTGCTGCCTGCTTCTTTTAGCTCCGGGTTATAACGGTACATCGCCCAATAGCCACTGTCTACTGCACGCTTGGCCTCGAGCTGGCTGCAGCCCATGCCTACTTTCATCCCGTGGTTGATACAGGGAGCATAGGCGATAATCAGGGACGGGCCCGGATACGCCTCCGCCTCGGCAATGGCCTTGAGGGTTTGGTTCTTATCTGCCCCCATAGCAATTTGCGCTACATAGACGTAGCCATAACTCAAGGCTATCATGCCCAGATCTTTCTTCTTGGTCTTTTTACCACTGGCGGCAAATTTAGCAATCGCCGCGGTTGGAGTAGCTTTGGAAGACTGGCCGCCGGTATTGGAGTATACTTCGGTATCAAACACCAGCACATTGACGTCTTCACCGGACGCCAACACATGATCGAGGCCGCCGAAGCCAATGTCATAAGCCCAGCCATCACCGCCAAAAATCCACTGTGAGCGTTTAACCAGGAAATCTTTGTTGTTATAGATTTCATTAAGCAGGGCATCTTTGCCTTTTACTTGTTCTAACAGTGCAATCAGTTTATCCGCCCGTTCTCTGCTGCCTTCGCCCTTGTCTTTATTGGCCAGCCAGGTTTCACAGGCAGCGCGGAATTCTTCTCCCAGCTCCAGTTTCGCGGCCTTTTCGATAGCCAGCGCGACTTGGTTTCTCAGCTGCTTGCCAGCCATCATCATGCCTAGGCCATATTCCGCATTATCTTCAAACAGGGAGTTGCCCCACGCCGGTCCATGCCCCCGATGGTTAGTGGTATAGGGCATTGACGGGACGCTGTCGGCCCAAACCGAGGAACAGCCTGTGGCATTGGCCACCATCATCCGGTCGCCGAAGAGCTGGGTCACCAGCTTGGCGTACGGTGTTTCACCGCAGCCGGCGCAAGCCCCGGAGAATTCTAACAGCGGCTGTTCAAACTGGCTGCCTTTTACTGTGAAGATATTTAGCGGATTAGCTTTCGGCACAATTGTCAGCGCATGATCCCAAAGCGGCGCTTGCTGCAATTGGGTTGCCAGCGGTTTCATTACCAATGCTTTTTCTTTCGCCGGACAAATTTGGGCGCAATTACCGCAGCCGGTGCAGTCATAAGGGGAGACCGCCATCGCAAAATACAGGTGTTTCTGTCCATTGCAGGGTTTTACAGTAAAGCCGGCGGGAGCCTGCTGCTGTTCTTCCTCGGAAAGTAATACCGGCCTGATCGCGGCATGCGGACAGACATAGGCGCACTGATTACACTGAATGCAGGCATCCGCCTGCCACTCTGGCACGTCAATGGCAATGCCCCGCTTTTCATAGGCGGAAGTTCCCATCGGATAGGAACCGTCTTCCAGGCCAATAAAGGCGCTAACCGGTAATTTGTCGCCTTCCTGCCGGTTCATCGGGATGAGGATATTTTTAATGAATGCCGGCGCTTCTTTACTATGGGTTTCGGATTCCTTAGCCGCTTGCCAGGAAGCAGGCGTAGCGACCTTCACAATCGCGTTTATCCCCTGATCTACGGCGGCATTGTTCATGGCAACCACTTTTTCGCCTTTTTTGCCATAAGACTTTTGAATAGCATCCTTGAGGTAGTTTACAGCGTCTTCTTCCGGAATAATCCCGGCAATCTTGAAAAAGGCCGCCTGCATGATCATGTTAATTCTGCCGCCAAGACCGATTTCCTGCGCAATCTTTACAGCATCGATTATGTACATCTGTATGTTATTGCCGGCAAGGTATCTTTTCATCGCCGCCGGCAGATTTTGATCCAGTTCGGCTTCACTCCACTGGCAATTTAAGAGGAAACTGCCGCCTGGCTTCAGTCCTTCCAGAACATTGTAGTTATACACGTAGGACTGATTGTGGCAGGCAATAAAATCTGCTTTATTAATGAGATAGGGAGATTTTATCGGTTTTTTACCAAAACGCAAATGGGAAATGGTAACGCCGCCGGACTTTTTGGCATCATAGGCAAAATAGGCCTGGGCATACATATCGGTGTGATCGCCGATAATCTTAATGGCATTTTTATTGGCGCCTACCGTTCCATCTGAGCCGATTCCCCAAAATTTGCAGGCTTTTGTGCCGGCGGCGGTGGTGTCAATATCTGCGCCGAACGGCAGCGAGGTATGGTTTA
>CAZCEN010000060.1:0-8316 GCA_964497205.1 uncultured Sporomusaceae bacterium | reverse complement strand
CTGCTGCTCAAACAGGACCAACTGCAAGGCATTGTCAATAATGCCGACAGTAAAGTTGTCCCGGGGCTTGTCGTCCTTAAGGTTTTCAAAAACGCCATGGATATGGCTGGGGATTACATCTTTGCCGCCAACACCGCAGCGTCCGCCAACGATAACCGGCTGCCACTCCCTGCCATAAAAGGCGCTTTTTACATCCAGGTACAGCGGCTCGGCCAACGAACCCATTTCCTTGGTTCTGTCCAATACGGCAATTTTTTGCACGGTAGCCGGAATGTATTTAAAGAAATGTTCCAGCGAAAACGGCCGGTAGAGATGTACGGTCAGCAACCCAACTTTTTCGCCTTGGGCATTAAGGTAATCCACTACTTCTTCGATGGCTTCGCACATCGAGCCCATGGCAATAATCATGCGTTCGGCGTCAGGCGCGCCGTGATAGTTGAATAAGTGGTACTCCCGGCCGGTCAGTTTGCTTATTTCGGCCATATAACCTTCGACGATTGCCGGAATATCCTGATGGAAACGGTTGGATACTTCTCTTTGCTGGAAATGAATATCAATCCCCTGCACAGTGCCTTTGGTCAAGGGATGATCGGGATTGAGCGCCCGTTTTCTAAAGGTATCGACAGCATCCCGGTCTAACAGTTTGGCCAATTCCTCATATTCCAGTACTTCAATTTTTTGTACTTCATGGGAGGTTCTAAACCCATCGAAGAAGTTGAGAAACGGCACCCGGCCTTTGATTGCCGACAAATGCGCCACGGACGCCAAATCCATAACTTGCTGGACACTGCTTTCGGCCAGCATGGCAAAACCAGTCTGCCTGGCAGCCATAACGTCGGAATGGTCGCCAAATATGTTGATGGCGTTAGCACCCACTACGCGGGCGCTGACATGAAAGACGCCCGGCAATAGTTCACCGGCGATTTTATACATATTGGGAATCATCAGCAAAAGTCCTTGCGAGGCGGTATAGGTAGTAGTCAAGGCGCCGGCTTGCAGTGAACCGTGAACCGCGCCGGCGGCGCCGCCCTCTGACTGCATTTCAACAACCTCTACCGTTTGCCCGAATAGGTTCTTTTTGCCCTGAGCGGCCCATTCATCCACACTTTCCGCCATATTGGACGACGGCGTAATCGGAAAAATCGCCGCCACATCGGTAAAGGCGTAAGAGATGTAGGCTGCTGCCGTGTTTCCGTCCATTGTTTTCATTTTTCTTGTCATATTCTTCATCGATCCTCTCGTCTGGAATCAAATACGTAATTGCGTGAAAGTCAAGGGGACAGGCTTGTCCGGTTTAGCACCACAATTCTGCCCCCTCGTTGCTGTTATAGAAGTTATTAGTTCAGTCCCATAATACTTAAAACCATTCTGGTCAGTACCATAACAACAGCGGCGTCTACAAGCGGAACACAGATGAGCAACGAATGCCATTTCCGGTCGACATTGGAAACAATTACAATGCGCACAAAGTGACCAATAAGCGTTCCCATGGTTACACAGGCCGGAAACAGAATTGTCGCCTGGGCAGCCGTTATAACCCCTTTGGAATACAGGGTGGCCGCGGTAGCACACCCTGCCGCCTTGGCAAAAAAGGCGGCGACCAGGGCAAAGACAGCCTCACCCGGCAGGCCAAACAGGGTCATTACCGGCTCCAGGATTTGACCTACGCTTTTCATTAACCCGGTGATATCCAGAAACTGAATGAGTACATACGCCAAAACCATAGCCGGAGCAATCATTTCCGCGCCAATATAAAATCCTTTTTTGGCCCCCGCCACAAATTCTTCAACTACACTGGGCTTAGCCTTTTTTAAATCCATGCCGACGGCAGTTTGATTAGACATTTATTCCGCTCCCCTCTACCTTGTTTTTAGAAGCAAGCCACTTTATATAGAAACGGACCAAATTAGCGCCCAGGACTTTAACAAGAAAGATCAGGCCGATAATAATCCCCACCGGCAAAACACTGATCGGCAAGAGGGCTGCGCCGGTGCCGAAGGTATTGGTAACCGGGGCAGACCCGGCATACTGATAGGCAACAAATATAGCCCGCTCTTCTTCGGTCATCATTTTGTTGTCCTCCACTAGTTCCTTGGTCATTACCGCCGCTACGTCAGAACTGGTTAAACTGCTGACAAAGGCCAGGCCGCTGGCCCCCGGCAGCCCCATGAAAGGCTTTAAAATAGGGCGGAATAGAACTTCGGCCGCCCGCAAAGCGCCAAGTGATTCGGCAACCTGAATACAGCCCAGCGCAAACATCAGTGTCGGAAACAGTGTCAACGCAAACATGAAACCATCACGCGCCCCAGTCCCGCCTTTACCGGTAAAGATTACCCCCTTGGCCACTTGCCCGAAGTCGCCCGTAAGCACCTGAAAATCCAGTGCCCGCAAAGGGCCGTCCATCTTGGCAAACACACCGGAAAAAGAAATAAGCAAGATGATTAATGATAGCCAACCTTTCCAGGTAACCTTGTACTTTTCCTGATTTTCCTCTGCCATATGCTCTCCTCCTGATCATTAAAATATCTAGTCTCATAGTGGAGCGTCTACTCTGAAATCATAATTACTTCACGGGTCTTTTTCCGTAATGCTTCGTTGTCGTCGGCTTACATATGTCCGATATGCGCGCCTCCTCCGCCTCGCCTTACGAAAAAATCCCCGCGAATTCATTAACGCTTTCAAAGTAGTCGCTCCACTAATGCCTTGACCAGAGTAACTCTTTGTCTAATCTGGTCAAGGCACAGGGTCATCAACCCAAATCGGGCAATTACAGGCTGTCCAGCTTAAGTACGCAGTCGACCATCAGTTTGGCTCTTTCAAACAGGCTGTCGACAATGGCATACTCCTCCGGACTGTGATTACGGCCGCCTTTTACGCCCATAGCACATACCGTTGGCACTCCAGCCAAAACAGTATAGGCAGAATCTGAGCCGCCGCCCACCTTCTTGGCATAAGGCGTTCCAAAGCCGTTTTCTTCATAAGCTTTTTTCACTATCTCAAATAACTGCATAACCCCGTCCGTCGTCTTCATCGGCTTGATGCCGTCCATGAAGGTAACCGTGGCCGCTGTGCCTTCCACATGGACTTTGCCGGCTACGTCTTCGATCTGTTTAATAATGTCCGGCAAATCATCCGGGTTCTTATAACGCACATCAATATAAATTTTGGCATAGTCAGGAACAGCTGTGGAGGTCGTACCGCCTTGCATTACCCCAACATTAAAACTAATACCCTTGTCCCAGTCGGTTAACTTTTGCACGGCAATAATTTTGTGCGCCATGTCCAAAATGGCGCTCCGGCCATTTTCCGGATCATTGCCCGCGTGGGCGGCGACACCTTTTACTTCCATCATAATCCGGGCGACGCCCTTGCGGCCGACAACAATTCCATTGTCAACAAAGCCCGTTTCCACATTAAACGCCGCCGCATAGCCCTTTGCTTCCTCAATAAAAATATCAGGCGCATTAGAATGGGCGTGCAATACCTCTTCATCCCCAGCCAGAAGGACTTTCAGCGAACGCGAGTCATAACCGGCGGCTTTTAGTGCTTTTATGGCATAAATAGCCGACACGATACCGCCTTTCATGTCAAGAACGCCCGGCCCGTAAGCAATGCCGTCCTTTATGGTAAAGGGCCGCTCTTTGATTGCGCCGGCCGGACAGGCAGTATCCATATGCCCCACGAAGATTACGCCCGGCTGGGCTTTTCTTTCGCCAATCTCAGCAATCAACATACTGCCGGCCTTTTCGAACTCGACCAGGCGGGAAGCCGCACCTTCTTTATCCAATATCTCTTTAAAGCGGTCGGCAACCTTGTTTATTCCCTGCTTTTCATGCGGGCCGCTCTCCATCGAAACAACCTCTTCCCATAGTGACACCATTTCGTCACGATGCGCGTCTACAAACTGAAATGCTTTCTGTTTTTTGTCATTCATTGTTGCCTTGTCCTCCTAATAGTTTATATATATTTATTGGGACGCTTGCTGGAGCGCCAATAGGGGAAACTAAGGGCAAAATTTAATATTTAAAAGTTTATATTTATTCTGTTAATTGTATCCTTAATAAAAGGTGCTTCAAATGAAACTGTTCTTCACGACTCCATTTAAAGCACCTTTGCTTTATAACATCCTTCTATTCAAAAAACTACCGCTAAGTTACTTATAATCAACAATATTGATACCATAACCAGCTATTATTTCTTTTACTGCAGCCATTTTTGCTGCAGTAGGCGTTGTGAACGCCTGACCCTGAGCCCCAATAGCACGGTACTTCGACTCGCCGAAATCATGATAAGGCAGAAGCTCGATCCCTTTGACCTGTGTATCTTTCTTAATAAATTCACACATTGCCTTAATATTTTTCTCATGGGCATTAACTTCTTCAATAAGCGGAACACGAACAATTGTATTCGGATGCAGCCGGGATATCAGCGTAATATTTTCTAGAATCTTGCGATTGCCGACCCCTGTCATTTTCTTATGACATTCGTCATCCATGTGTTTGATATCCACAAAAACGCAGTCTAACAGTTCGAAAATGTCTTTTACTTGCTCCCAGTCGAAATAACCACTGGTTTCAACAGCAGTATCAATCCCGAGCCGGCTGCAGGCCGCCACAAGCTGCCGCAAGAATTCGGGCTGGGCAAATGGCTCCCCGCCGGAAAACGTCACCCCGCCGCCAGACTCCCGATAAAAAATAGCATCTCTTTTGATTACTTTAAGGACATCATCGACAGTCACCGTAGAGCCCATCAGCTTGCGGGCGCCTGTGGGACACACTTCACAGCACCTTGTACAACAATCACATTTCTCACGAGCAAACTGGTGTAGGGGATTCCCCTTGGTAATGGCACCCTTACCGCAAACAGACAAACAGCGGTTACAACCAGTACATTTCTCCTGAAAAAACAGAACTTCAGTATCTCTATTCCAGGATTCCGGATTGGCGCACCATTTACAACGCAGCGGGCAGCCTTTAAAAAAAACAGTACTTCTTACCCCTTCACCGTCATGAATCGACCAGCGCTGTATTTGAAATATATTGCCACTACATGGCTTCATAGGTGGTTCTTTCAATGATGGCATTCTGGGCTTCACGGGACAGGTTGACAAACTGCGTACTGTACCCGGCTACTCTGACAAGCAAATCTTTATATTCCTCCGGTTGTTCCTGGGCCTTTTTCAAGGTTTCGGCGGATATTACGTTAAACTGAACATGGAAAGCGCCCAGCGCAAAATACGCCCGGATAATAGCCGCCAGATTTTTCAGGTTGCGCTCCGATTCCAACAGTTCGGGCGCCAGCTTAATATTCATCAAGGTTCCGCCGGAATGTACGTCATGATTGATTTTGGCAACAGAACGCATAGCAGCGGTAGGACTGGTCAAATCAGTGCCGGCATGCGGTGATACGCCTTCCGTCAATGGAGTTTTCGCTCTTCTGCCATCCGGCGTCGCGCCAATCACACTCCCGGCCGGAATATAGTTGGAAATTCCCATAAACGCCGAATTGAAAGGTGAGCCGAAATAGTCTTTATAGGCGCGTACTTCCCGATAGTAAAAATCACTTATTTCTGCCGCAATGGAATCAACATAGTCATCATCATTGCCATACTTCGGGCAGGCGAGCACCGCCTGTCTCAGATCCTCATACCCTTCCCAGTCGGCGTCCAGTGCTTGATTGATTTGTTCTAAGGTATATTTTCCGTCTTCAAATACCAGTTTCTTAATGGCTGCCAGCGAATTAGCCGAGTCAGCCACCCCAATGCCGGTGAGGACCGGTCCCAGATTATACTTGGCCCCGCCTTTACTAAGGTCTTTTCCCTTTTCCATACAGCCGTCGACCAGCATGGAAATGTACGGTCTGGGCACCATCTCCGCATGAATTTGCTGAGCAGTAACCGATCCGATAACCGAGTGCTTTATTAAATAGGCAAGCTGCTTATAAAAGGCCGCTTTCACTTCCTCATAGCTTTTGAACTCAGAAACAGGCACTTCCGGCAGACCCATCTCTTTGCCGGTAAGACGGCTTTTCCCCCTGTTCAATGCATATTCCATGGCGGCCGCCAAATTAATATTCACTGCCGATGTCCACTTGCCTACTTTTCTGAAATGCGGTACTACGCAGCCGCAGTTATTCCAGTCGCGTGCGTCTTCCGGCGACAATCCTTCCGCCAGCAGCATCTCTGAACCGACCCTGTCATTATGCACTGCGGGGAACCCTGTCCCGACACGAATCAACTTGCACACTGCCAGAAGAAACTCTTCCGGGCTGTCAGGATGAATCCGCACACTCAAACCCGGCTGATGTGTTTTTACGTTTTCTGTCGCTTTCAGACACATATACGAAAGTTCATTTGTTGCATCACGACCGTCTCTTGTCCTGCCGCCAACGGTCAAATTCTGGAAAGAATTATACCCGGCGAAAAATTTGGCCGTATTGCTGGAAATAGCCCATACCCATTCCGAAAGCTTAATCCAAAGCGCTTCGATTAACTCCTGCGCTGCTTCCGGCGTGATAGCACCGGCCTTTATATCGCCGGCGTAATAGGGATACATGTACTGATCAAATCTGCCTATGTTTAATGCCAATGAATTCTCCGACAGAACTGAGCCTAGCTGAGTAAACCATACGGTCTGTACGGCTTCATAGAAATTCTCCGGGGGATGTTCCGGCACTTTGCGGCAAATCTGCGCAATTTCAAGCAATTCTTGTTTTCGCAGAGCGTCCGTTTCCGTCTGTGCCAGTTCTGTTGCTTTCTCCGCATAGCGCTGCGCCAGAATAATAATTCCGTCACATACCAGGACAGCTGCATTGTAAAAATCAATCTTTTCCAGGGCTTCGGCACTGACAGGCTCCAAACTTTGCAGCTTCGCCAGCGCTTCCTGTTTTAGTCCCCCAAAGCCCTTTTTGAAAATGATATCCTGATAATCAGCCGTAATTTCGCCAACTGCGTTTCTCCACTTGGAGTCATTATCAATAATACCGGTGTCAATCAATATTTTTGCCGTTTCCTGATTGATGCGCGATAAGAAATTCTCCTCCAGCGACTTGCCGCGCCAATAAGGAAAAATCTTTTTGCGCAATATATCTTTCGCCTCGTCATCAATGCAGTAGGGATCCTGATCCCGGCTTTCAAACGAATCCATTTCCTGCTCAACCCATTTCCATGAGTATTCAGGACAAATAACCCCGGTCTTTAAAAACTCGCCGACAGAACCAACAACCAGTTCACCCTCAAAAATAGTTACGGGAATGCTCTTGCACACAGCCTGAAACGCTTTTGCCCGCCGGATAATAACAGATTCACCTTCGGTATTTTGATGTGATAACGTGAAAGCTACTGCCCGGTGAACACTGATAGACGGCTTAGCATCCAGGTACGACTTCTTAAATCCTTCAATACGTTTACTAGACATCTTTGTCCCTCCTTAGATTCTGCTCACAAAATCCAACAAATGAATATTAGGTTTATATTTTCGATTTTCGAATGTATACAATAATCAAAGCTAATGCTAAGGCATTTAGCTTTGGAGTATTCGCTTTAAACGTTACAATACTAGCATGGGAAACATTATAAATTAATCAGCTTAAATATTCGGTCAGGTTATTGCTGGCATCTGCCATATGTTTGCGTAATATTTTTTGTGCGCCTTTAATATTGCCCTTAGCACAGGCACTTAGTAACGCGCGATGTTCTTCCTGGGATTTTGTCTGATAATGCATTGTTGTCAAATATAAACGCATATATCGTTCCACATTGTTATGCAGGTTTTGAATCAGCGCCAGTAGCTTCGGCCGGTTTGCGGACCGATAAAGAATTTCATGAAACTGCCAGTTGAGCTCGCTCCTATGATTACTCTGGGTTTCTTCATCTGCTTTTTTTAGAATTTCGTCCGCCTCTGCCAACACGGCTTCCGTCAAATTAGGAATAGCCAGCTCCAGTGCCCCTAATTCCAAGAAAAGCCGGATGTCAAAGATCTCCTGTGCTTCGGCTGCGGATAATTCACTAACCACCGCTCCGCGATTAGGATAGAAGCGTACCAATCCCTCGCTCTCCAGGCTTTTCAAGGCTTCCCGCAGGGCACTCATGCTTACGCCGAATTTGGTTGCCAACTCCTCCTGCTTGAGTTGTACTCCCCCGCCAAGTTCCCCTGACAGAATGGATTCGCGCAAGATACTCGTAATCATGCCAGGCAACGTACGATATGAGGTCTTTATCTGACCTGTGAAGTTATTTTTCATGCTTTAACTATAAAACTTTTTGATAAGTTTGTAAACTCTATTTTCGAATGTATAATGTATACATTCGAAAATAAT
>CAZCEN010000059.1:9898-13735 GCA_964497205.1 uncultured Sporomusaceae bacterium | reverse complement strand
TCTACCCCCATTGTGTTTTCTGGAAATTCCCATTTTTTGATGATTGTATCCACACATAAAATCCTGCAAGTACCGCATTCCAGACAACCGGCATAATCAAAGAATAAGGTTTTATCTTCGTTAAGCTTGTACAATCCCGCCGGACAAGCATTAATCAATTTCATTTTCTCTTTCATATCCGGATAGGAAGGGTCTATCTCGATATGAGCATTCCCTTCATCAACAAAATATTTATTTACCGCCAGTTTTTCTTCAACAGTTATCCTCATATTGCTGTCATCCCTTTCAGTCCGTCCTTTATCAGGTTCATCAAACCGGCAGCCTTTACATGTTTTATGGCCTTTTTCCGTAATGGAACGGCAGGTTTGCCGTCGATAACAAACATATCTGCCATGATACCTGATACCATAGCGGGATATTGGTTGAACATACGGGGATTTTCCATAAACGCGGGAACGTTTTTATACAGAGAAAGATCATTCATTATATAGCTTTCATCCAGCATTTTCTTGTAAATTTTAAGAGACTCCGCACTAAAATCCCGCTTTTCTTTGGCAGCAAGAACGGCCCTAGCCGCCAACTCGCCTGAAGTAACCGCCAAATCAATTCCTCTTACCATATAACCAAGGTTTAGGCAAAAGCCGGCCGCATCGCCGCAAATCAGAAAGCCGTCACCATATAAGGCTGATACCATCGAGATACCGGCCTCCGGTACAGCATGCCCGCTCCGTTCCAGCAGCTTACCGTCCTTAATTAATGGAGCGATTTCAGGATGGCTGGTAAAATCAGCAAACATATCCTCGATTGTTTTATTGCTTTCACCAATATGCTGGAGTCCCAAAACCAAACCAACAGAAAGGCTTTCCTTGTTGGTGTACAGAAAACCCCCGCCAACCTGCCCGTTTGTAAAAGAACCGGCAAATAAACAGGCGGCTCCCTCATTACCGGTTAGACCAAAACGGTCTTCGATCACCTTGGCCGGCAGTTCATAGGTTTCTTTAACACCCACTGAAACTTGTGAAGGTAGAACCCGTTTCCGCAATCCCGCTTGTTCGGCCAATAGCGAATTCACACCATCGGCCAGAATTACTACATCGGCTTTCATTATCTCACCGCCGCAGCTAACACCCGCTACCCGGTTATTTTCCATAAATAATTGATCGGCCTTAATTCCTGTCGTAGCAATGGCTCCCGCCGCTTCGGCCTTTTCAAAAAGCCAGCGGTCAAACTTACCGCGCAGTACCACATACGAATCACTGCCGGCCACAGCCAGGCGGGGCGAACGATAACTCATCGTTACCGCATCATTATCTGTCATCATACTGATGCGCTCTTTGACAACTCTTCTCTCTACCGGTGCTTCCTCAGCAAAGTTAGGAATTAATTTTTCTAAACAGTGAGCATAGAGGCGCCCCCCGGTCATATTTTTCGCACCGGCATAATTGCCCCGTTCAATGAGCAGGACCTCCAACCCTTGCTGGGCTAAAACATAAGCCGCAGTGGAACCTGCCGGTCCTCCGCCTACGATAATGGCGTCAAATCTGTCCTCACTCAATTCGTAGCACCACCTTAATAATATAGGATTGCTGCTAATAGGTTCTAATGCTGCACTTTCATTTTGGCAAGGATTTGCGGTAAAACACTATAGATATCGCCTACAAGACCAATATCTACCTGTTTGAAAACCGGCGCATTTTTATCCTTATTGATGGCTACCAGCGTTTTAGCCTGATGTACACCTACCATATGCTGAATCTGCCCCGACACACCCAGGGAGATATAGATGTCCGGCTTCAGGAACACACCGGATACGCCAATATAACGCTCCTTGCTCATCCACTTCTCACCTTCGGCGATTGGCCGGCTGCACCCCATCTCGGCTCCGACTAAAACAGCTAAATCTTCGGCCATTTTCAGATCCTCTTTGTTGGCAAAGCCTCGTCCAACACCAACCACCCGTTTCGCCGCGCTTAAATTTATCCATTCACCTTGTTTGGGGCGGGTTTCCAGAACACGAATACCGGTATTGTCAACCTCCGGGTTGACGGCGATTACCCTTCCCTGTCTTGCTGCATCCCTGGGCATTGCTTCAAATATCCCCGCTCCTACCGTTACAATAACCGTTTCGGATAACGCCTTCACTGTCCTGATCGCTAAACCACCGTAAACCATGTGTTTAGCAATCATGCTGCCGTCTTCTGCCGTCAGCTCCACGATATTCGATAACACACTGGTGGCGAATTGGGTGGCAATCCGCCCGGCCATTAGCTTGCCGCGTATAGAAGAATGGACCATTACTAAGTCCGCTTTTTTTGCTCGCAGCAATTCCACAATCGAACTGGAATAGACTTCAGGAATCACGTCCTCCCCAGGCTTGCCAAACAGATATACCTGATCGGCCCCTGCGGCTATAGCCTCTTCCGCCTGCTCATGACCGCTAAATAAAATGACAGATACCTGGCTGCCCAGTTGCCGGCCGCCGCCGCACAGCTCGCCTACGGCACTTTGGTCATCAGTTATAATCCAAACATGATTTATAGTCATACAATCTTCACCTCGTTTTTGAATTACTTCAATTCGGCCCGGAGCAGCTTCACAAACGCATTCACAACTTCCTCCGAATCGCCCTCCAGAATATTCATCCGGCGCTCGACCTGCTCCGGTGCCAGCATACTAACTACCACACTGGACGCTTGCGTATCCATGGCCCCAATCTCGGACAGGCTGAATTGGGTAACAGGTTTCTTATTCGCCGTAATTATATCTTTCATTCCGGCAATCCGCGGGACATTGATTTCCGAGGTAACAGACAGGACTGCCGGCAACGCCACTTCCAAAACTTCAATCGCGTCTTCCAGCGCCCGTTCCACAATGACTGTATCTCCCTGCGGCGTAATTTTATTGACCGCATTGACGACTGGTATGCCGAGGTATTCACCTAACTGATTACCCACCTGCTGGGCATACAGATCCGACGAGCCTGCTCCGCACAGTACCAGATCAAAAGCACCTATTTTTTTAATAGCAGCAGCCAACACTCTGGCTGATTGATACGTGTCTGCTTGTTCCAACATTTCATCCATCACCAAATATAAATCGTCAAGCCCCCGGGAAAGAATATCTTTGCGCAGTTTTGAATTTTCCAGGGCCTTTCCCCCTGCACTCAAACCGGATAATTGCCCACCGGTCGATTCAATTATTTGTTTTCCGGCCTCAACGGCATTGAGATCATATTGGCTGAACTTCCACTCCGCTTTTTCAACAGATAATTGTCTGTCTTTGGCAACCGCAATATCCTGTTCTTCCGGTACTGCCTTACAACATGAAATTACTCTCATCAGTTCACCTTCTCATTCCTGTAGTAGTCTGTGTCACAACATTTTTGAGCGGCGAGGTGCATGTAAAGCCGCTTTATGCACCTCATTCCGCACATTTCACTTACAAGCTTCAGCCTTTTTCCGGTGCCGCGGATTTTTTAACGATACCTTTGTCACTTAAATTCTGTATGCATTCGCTGGAATAGCCCAGATTGCTTAAGATATCTTCCGTATCCATCCCCAGGGTCGGCATGGGGCGCCATATTTGCCCCGGATTCCTTTTAAATTTGGGAAATATATTGGGGCCCTTGCATTTTTTTCCCTCCATTGTTTCCCATTCAACAAATGCTTCCCGTGCCAAATAATGCGGATGATCTACCAGTTCCTCAACATTCATCACTTGGTTCGCCGCAATATTGCATTTGGAAAAGTCCTCTTCCACCTCGGCTACCGGCTTGGTCAACAGGTATTCTTCCAGCTTTTTCTCAATGAGAGCTGCTTTCGGACCATTGAGCCAAAG
>CAZCEN010000059.1:6346-9798 GCA_964497205.1 uncultured Sporomusaceae bacterium | reverse complement strand
TTCAATCAGTTTTAAGAATACTTCTTTGCCTTCCTCTGAGAAGATATTCAGCGATAAACTGCGCTGATTCCGCCGTTCCAGTTCCTTTACATACGTTGTGTCCCGCATGGAATCACCGGTAAATACATTTTCAATCCAGGTTACATCTGCTCCCCATTCAGCCATCAACTGGGCCGACTCCGGTCCGGCAATTTCCACTGCCGAATACACAACCTTTAACCCCTGTAAATTTCCGAAAGCAGGAATATTCATTCCTTTTGCCATACCTTGCTGCTGCCTCCTCTCGTTCTGCCTGCTGCACCTGTTTCCTAAAAAAGCTTACCGGTACTTTTTAAGTACCTCTCTGCCGGCAGTAAGAATCTGCATTTCGTCGCTGCCACCGGAAACCCGGTCCACACGCAGATCACGCCAGAATCTGCTGATACGATGATCGCCGGCAACACCGATCCCACCTAAAACTTGCATGGCCGAATCAACAACTTCAAAGCCGGCGTTGGCACAATAATATTTACACATTGCGGCTTCACCGGAATTCATCTTGCCGTTATCTGCATTCCAAGCCGTTTCATATAACATATTTTTCATGTTTTTCAGTTTTATGGCCATATTCGCAAACTTTTCCTGAATTAATTGAAATCTGCCGATTTTTTGCCCAAATTGCTCTCTTTGATTTGCATATTTAGCCGCATCCTCAAACGCGCATAAGGCAATACCATAATTCGTACAACCAACCAAAAAACGCTCGGCATCAAATTCTTCCTTAACGCGGTTGAAACCATTGCCTTCTTTACCGAACATATCTTTTTCTTCCAGTTCATTATTGTCGAAATAGATATCACAACAGCTATCCATTTTCAAGCCTAACTTCGTAAGTTTCTCAATCTTGATACCGGGCATCGACATATCCACAAACCACTCAGTAAAACAATCACGATTTTCGGAATCCCTGGCCATAACTACCAGGTAAGGAACCCCGGCACTACTAGTAATAAAAGTTTTATGACCGTTTAAGTATACTTTGCCGTTTTTGCGGGTGTACGTGGTCTGAAGGCTGCCAACATCAGATCCGGCTCCCGGTTCAGTAATGGCCGAATTCCACATTTGCTTGCCGGTGCCGCGCAGAGCCATGATCTTTTCAATTTGCTCCTGGGTTCCCTCGCGCAATATCGTGTTAAATCCAGTCAGCTGATATAGTACATAGGTAGGCGCACCCAATCTTCCGAGTTCTTCCCAGACAGCTGTTACCGTTACCAGGCCTGCAGCAAAGCCGCCATGTTCCTCCGGTAATAAAAGACTGTCAATTCCCATACCGGCCAGTTCTTTCACAAATCGTTCCGGATACTGGCTGTTGGCATCACATTCGGCAAAGTAGCTGTCCCAGTTTTCCCTGGCCATCAGTTCCCGAATACCCGCGACTAACAGTTCCTGCTCGTCGGTAAGTCGAAAATCCATTATATTAACCTCCACACACTCTGATTTTTTCCAGGATTACTCCTGGCTTTTCTCACTTTTTTCCCCGGTTATCCAACCGGCCTTAACTTCTTTAAAGAAGGAAATAGGAATGATAATACACACAACCATCATGGGTAACCCCCCGACGACAGCTGCTGTTTGCAATGGCTTTAACCCTCCCAAAAGCAGCAGGGATATGGCTAAAACACCGAGCAGCAGGGCCCAAACGACGCGGTTTAAACGGGAAGGTTCGTCATTCTCAGTTATTTCTTTGGTCGTTACCATAGCCAAAGTGTAAGCCACACCGTTAATAAATGTTGCTGTTGAAACAAAAGAATAAATAAGCAGCACAGGTAATACCACTGCACTTAAAGGAATTGTTGACCAAATTTCCACAATTGCCCTGGCTGCCCCAAATTTATCCATAATCGATCCAATGTCCATAACGCCCTGACTATGAATGAACATCGCATAATTCGTAAATACGGCGAAAAATACCATTTCACCAAGAACAATAGCGCCTAACACTGCCAGGCAAAATTCACGGACTGTTCTGCCTTTGGAAATTCGCACAAGATAAATAGCATACGTAACCACACAATTGAGAAACCAAGCCCAGTAGAAAATTGTCCAGCCCTGAGGGAATCCTGATTTTCCATAAGGGTCGGTATACAAAGTCATTCGGATAAGGTTTTGCAGCATGGTACCAAGAGCATCTGTAAAGCCGTTTAAAATGTATGCCGTCGGCCCGAACAGAGCTATAAAGATAATGACACCAAAAGCTAAGTAAACCCGGATATCGCTTAAAACTTTTATTCCTTTCTGCAAGCCTAAGTAGACGCTTGTGGAAAATAAGGCCATCCAGGCAATAATAATCCAGCCATCTAAAGATAACGTATGTTGAACTCCAAATATCTTGCAGATCAGTTCTGCTACCAGGGGAGTTCCCAGGCCAAGTGACGTTCCCACTCCGGCAACCATGCCGATGATGTACAGGATATCTATGACCTGACCGGCGAATCCATCTTTCTGCTGGCCTAAAATTCCACAAACACTACTCGGTTTAATAACACTCCGTTTTTTGACAAAAAAGTTGTACCCAATTGCCGTTCCAATCACAACATACATCGCGGTCGGTATTAGTCCCCAGTGATACATCCCATACGCTGCCGCCCAGCGTGAGGCTTCAACGGAAAAAGGCGCAGCCTCAAATGGCGGGGTTTGCATGTAGTAGTACCATTCAATGGTTGCCCAGTAAACAAGAGCAGCACTTGAGGTTGAAGTAAAAATCATGCCTAACCATGTACTGGTTTTAAATTCCGGCTGGCCCTCGCCAAACTTCTTATCTTTGAACTTGCCAAAAGTCAAATACATAGCAATAAGGAAAAGAATGACTACATACCATTCAAATGCCCACCCCAGCTTGTCGGTGGTCCAGCTCAGCGCTTTGTTCGAGATATCATTGGCTGTCTTCGGATCCTTGATGATTAACCCGCAAATAATTGAAATAAGGATGATTGGCGGCCAGAAGATTACATGGTCAATCTTCATTTTTTTTGATTCTGACATTCGGTTTCTCCCTCCATTTTGCTGGCTTCGCCCTGCTCGGCGTATACTTGTCCTTTCTATGGCTTTAGGTTATTCATCACCCCCTTTTTTGCGTAGTGTTCATTGACTTTTAAGAGTTACTTGGCATTGTAATGATTTATATTGCAATATCTGTACCAATTTTTCGACACTTTTCATGAAAAATGCAGAAAAAATTCCCACATAAACAGACCTAAATTTGGATTTTAAGCAAAAAATAAACAACCAAAGTTAACTGATTTATTCATTTTGTCAATTTTTTTTGACAAGTAAATTATTTTTGTCAGATCCTTACCGGCTATTAGCAGAAGGTTCTCAACGATTTGTCAAATTTTTTTGACAAAAACTAACGGTTTTCTAATAACAGGAAAATAAAAAAGACACTTGGACGCTTTTCTGCCCTGTGTCTCACA
>CAZCEN010000059.1:1417-6246 GCA_964497205.1 uncultured Sporomusaceae bacterium | reverse complement strand
TCATAAACTAATCCACCGCAAAACTTGTGAAGCCACATGCCCATAATAAAGCGGATTTTTTTGGGGAGGAGTAAACGGATTGCCCCGTAGCTGAAAATACTGGTGGGAAGCGTTCTCCAAATAATCTGCCGTCTTAGTATTAGATGAAATGCCCCCATGCAATTGATGAAAAGTTCCTTCACCCAGTAAAATAACTAATTCATCATTATCATACTCGCAGGCGCGCTTATAAAAGTCTAGATTAGCAAATCCACCACCAGCTAAATCAAAGCCCTCATCGTATCCACCTAAGCGATCATATTTGCTCTTTTTCATAAAAATAGCGGTGCTCTCAGATACTGTTCCAAAGTAGCCTTGTGAGTTTGAAGCGGCTAATGCACTGATCGTGAATAAATTATACCCGTCTATTTCCCAGTTAACTGAGGCAATTAGTAAATCTTCTACTTCTTGCGTATATCCGTGCTTAATAGAAACAGACTGATGCTCAGGCCCCAGATGCCATGCTAACGTTGCAACAACAGGGGATGGAGCAATTTGTAGAGCACTAATTGCAGCGTGCACAAGTCCTGGACTAACCATTCGAGCGCCATCAATTAATATGCCAACCCATTCTCCACTTGCCCTTAAACAAGCATAATTAATTGCTTTGCAAGGAGAAGGCTGCGAGCATTCTTGCAAGTTAATATAATGAAAGTTGTTTCCGAAAGACTGCACCGTCTCTGCTCCGAGTGGCTCTGACGACCCATTTTCAATAACAATAACCTCATAGTCTGATTCAGATACTGAACGCTGATATTGTGTCGATAAGCTAAATAAGGTGCGCGGCGCTTCCCGTTTCATATTAAAGACAACTACAATTATTGATAATAAAGCCATCAACCGTCCTCCTGAGGTTTGCGTAATTGAGCATACAAATAAAACCCGTCTTCCCTCAAGGCAATTTTTTCAAAGCAAGCGCGAATTCCATAAATCCGACGTGCACCAGGGTACTCCCCACAGAAATAATTCATACTATTTATGGTCCAAGTGCTGAGATGGGTAGGATCTTGAAATACCTCACCATGAGGATACATTGGAGTATAGGACGTGAAAATTCCTCCTGGTTTTAATATTCGCCAGATCTCATCAAATAGCTGCATTATAGGATAATAAAGTGTTCGTTGCGACTCAAGGAATACGGCTTTTGGTATATGTTCAAGAAAATCCCGACAAAAAATTTCATCTGCTACACCATCGTCCAGAGGAATTTTTTCAAATCCAAGAAGGCAGATAATATCGGCATTTGTTTCCAATCGTCTGCAATCAATGCCAATGTTACCGTTTTTTCGAAAACCGCAGCCAAGATCCACAACAATTTTTTCTTTTTGTTTTTGTAACTTCTTGATAAGTTCTTTCCCCTTGTCTGCTTCAGACACAACTACTTCCGAAAGTGGTGGTTTGTAGAGTACAAAAGCAGAACTTAAACCGGTATGACTTACCAGCAGTCCCCTTGGGCTTTTCGCAATACATTTCGTCTTGCCGTCTTTTGCAATAGCATCTAAATATAGTGAGGTAATTTGATATTGAGGACCTTGAGAAGGATAAAATTGAAAGCAAATATCATCTAAGCAATCAGTGAGAGCATTCATCTGAGATGGCTGTAAAGTCATCAAAAGATTGTTGTCAGTTCGCAGCTGAAAGGAAATTATATCACTATGTTCCTTGATAGCAGCCTTAATCCACGTCCCGGGCAAAATAACCCATCCAGGTTGTAATAACTGTTCTGTAAAGCCAAAGTAAGCATCTTGGGTTTTCTGCTCTTCTTTTTCCGAAAGGACAATATCTCTAGCTAGCGTTTGAATCATTAATTGTGATAAGGAATCAGTATAATGCGGCGCATAGACTGGTTGTTGAGAGAGCCTATTAACAAGTCTCTCTTGATAACATTCCAGTAATTCACGCTTACCCGCAATTATGCAAACTGTATGAGGAAAACCAGGATCGCCGGCAAAAAAAATTAATCCCATCTCAAAGCTTTTAAATAACTCCCGGAATCCTTCAGGTGTAAATCGCCAGTAATCATTCGGATATCCATGAATAGGAAAAGACATTACTGATGTAGCTATTAGAATACCTTTCTGACTGCAAAGGCAACGTTTCAATTCGGCAATACTATTGGAAAGATCTCTAACATGCTCCAAGGTATCACAGACAAGAAATGTACCTACCTCGCCTGAGGAAAATGTCATCTTCTCTAGAGACTCCACGCGTTCCACACCTGGTCCCTCGATCATATCACAGCCTATGTAGCGCCTCCCCGGAAATAAAGGTCGTAAATCAGCGATTTTCTCCTGACCTTTGGGCAAACGTGCGCCGATTTCTACAATGGGTTCCGTCAAAGGCAATACTTCCGAACAAATTCGGACAAATTCTCGGACATGCGGTCGCATTATATCTCCTTTCCAATATAACAAAGTTTTGCTATACATATTTACCATATATTTCATAGCAGTGAAATAATTACACTAAAATATCTATTTAAAAATCTATAAAAAAAGAAGCGTCTATCGATGCTTCTTTTAAGGTACGATTATGCAATTATGCTTCCTACCGCAATAGACCAAAACTTCCCGTTAGTTTATTGACCTTTTTCTTGGGACCGTACAAGCAAACCCCTAAATAGTAAATGTCGGAACTTGGCAAAAAGGACAGCATTCTTATATATTCCTCATACTCCAGGCACTTCTGGGCAGCTTCGCTAAAATCAATAACCGTTATATCAGAGTAAGCGCTGTCAAACATCGTATCCCGAATATCTTTTATCTCTTCTCTGCTGCCTCCTAGTATAGGAATTGTTTTGGTAGTAATGCCTGCGTGTACATTACCGGTAGCATCTTTGATATCGCACCCTATGATATCTTGCTGAAACAGATTACTCAAACTGATTCCCAGGACAGCAGAGGTATTCGCTACCAAGCCTACCGGCAGTTCTTTATTAATAACCATGGCGATTTTCATTTTATTTATTCCCCCTTCTTACAACTTATGTTAGTTAATAACGTTGAATATGTATTGTAAAAAATTGACGGCACTGCTATAGTGCCGTCAATTAAACTGTTCATATTAACTTTTGATACCGATCCGGAGTTGTACCGGTATAACTCTTAAATACTTTGACAAAATGACTTTGATCATAAAATCCTGATTCAACAGCGACTTCTGCTAATTGTCTATACTTGCACAGCTCTTTTTTAGCATAATTTATTCTAAGTAAGGTTTGATAGGCATGGGGAGGTATCGTAAACGCCTCTTTAAACGAACGGATAATATGAAACTTGTTTAGGCCTGAAGCACGCTCCAATTGTTCCAAGGTGACTTTTTCCAAAAAGAGACTATCCAAATATTCCTTGATGATTTTTAGCTTAGGATGTTTTTTTTTGCAATTGATGCCGCCTGCCTTCTTTTCCCCTTGCAAAGATTGTTCAAACACAGCTATTATGCTTTCTTCCTTTTCCAATGGACTAGCATTACTGGTTAAACTATTCATCATACTGTTTACCACCTGGAAAGTCCTATAGAGTGAAACATCCTTGATAATTGGATTATTGAATACAAAGCTGCCCTTGCTTTTCATAAAGCCTTGCACCCAGTCCCGGTTTATAAATAGCATTTTATATTTCCACGATTCCTGATCGACAGGATTACAGGAATGTATTAAATCAGGAGGAAGGAAAACCATAGTTTTCGGATATACCTCATCAACCTTTCCCTCATACCAAAAGCAACTTCTACCTTGATCAACAATGCCAATAGAATACTCTTCGTGAGCATGCTTTTTATAAGACATTTCGCTTGTATTACATATTTTCACTTCAAAAAAGGGCAAATCTCTATCGCGATAAAATTGTATTCCACCCATGCCATTTCCCCTTTTTCTACTCCATTTCTATAGGATTATGAAGTCCAGAGTTCTCAGGCTAATTGTACTATCTACACACGTAAAAAGTAAAGAATCAGCTGTATCTGCTCACATTGCCTATTAGACTAACGCATAACCAGGTCTAAGATGGCATCAGCAATGTCGCTGACCGGCTTACGGTCAATCGATATTCTATAATCAGCTGCGTCGCTGTACAACGGCTGACGCTTTTTTATCATATCTTCAATTTCCGCAAAAGTTCTATTAACTATTAACGGCCGGGTGCCTTGACGCGTAATTCGCTCATACAGAGTCTCCGGCTCTGCCATAAGCCAGACTAGTTTCCCCTTTTGTTTCAGGCAAACGACATTTCTCTCATCTAAGATACATCCGCCACCGCAGGAGATAACTGCCTGTTCGCTATTGCTAACACGTTCAATCGTCTTCCGCTCCAATGATCGGAAGAAGGCTTCGCCGTACCGGCTAAACATCTCGGAAATGGAATAACCAGCCTCCTCTTCTATGATAGTATCTACATCATAATAGGCATACCCGCTCATGTCCGCCAAGTATTGCCCTACCGTCGTTTTGCCGCTGCCCATAAAGCCAACGAGAACAATATTATGGGGAAATACATGTTTCATTTGAATACAGCGGCTTAGCCGGAATATACACCGATACAACTCCTGTATATGTTTTGCATACGGAGTATTTTCCAAGCTTTTCTCAATTCTATTTAAGATGGCGGCCTCACGCTCAGGCTGATATAAAGCTAGGTTTTGCTCCTTTTTATATGCAGCAATGCGGGAAGCAGTCATGAGGCGTCTTAGTAGTGCCTCTGTTACTATGGCATCACACTCGTCTATTTCTGACCGTAATTCATCTAACATAAACTCTCCTACCATTCTACTTATACTATTTAGATTTTACG
>CAZCEN010000059.1:0-1317 GCA_964497205.1 uncultured Sporomusaceae bacterium | reverse complement strand
GCAAAGTAATGCGTGCGTTTGTTCCGGAGTCAACATATACTCGGCAACCCTGCCCCTGCCTGTCGGCAGAATAAAAGATAGCAAACCCCCGCTGTTCTTTTTATCGGTAGTCATTTGAACTACAATTGCGGTTAACGGTATACCGCTTATATCTACGGATATTCCTGCCTGGCTGATAAGTGTAGTGATTTGCCGCCCGTACTCTTCGCTGATAAGTCCCAGTTTCTGCGCCACCAGCGTTTCGTAATGCATGCCGACCAACACAGCCTCACCGTGCAAATAACCCCGGTAGTCAGTCAGCGTTTCGAGCGCATGGCCAAAGGTATGACCAAAGTTCAGTATCTTGCGTAAACCACTCTCCCGCTCATCTTGCGCCACAACCTCAGCTTTAATCTGACAGCACCGGCTGATAAGCTGATTCAACAGAGTAAAATCAGGAACGAAAAACCTCTGGAAGTGCTTTTCTATGAAGGTTAATAGATCGTAATCGTATATGATGCCATACTTGATAACCTCGCCTAAACCTGCAGTAAACTCCCTTTCCGGCAGCTTTTCTAACAGCGCTGTATCAATGATTACTGCTTCCGGCTGATAAAAAGTACCGGCCATATTTTTTCCCGCCACAACGTTGACACCAGTTTTTCCGCCTACGCTGCTATCAACCTGAGCCAGCAGCGTTGTCGGTATCTGTACATACCGAATTCCTCTCATATAGATGGAAGCGCAAAACCCTGCCAAATCGCCGATAACCCCACCACCGAAAGCAATCACGGCGGAATGGCGGGTAAGCCGGGCTGTAACCATGGCATTGATAACCGCCTCGACGGTTTGAAAATTTTTAGATATTTCACCTGCCGGCACAGTCATTTTACTGTATGGCAAGTCGCCTAAGGCTTTAGTTAAACGATCACCGAATAACCGGTCAACATTTTCATCTGTCAACACAAACCATTTGTCAGCTTTGCCAATCTGCGCGGCCAAGCGATCGAGTATGTTTTCTTCTATATGAATAAGGTAGCTTTTCTCTCCTAATGAGACTGCCACTGTCTCCATCGCGACCATACCTCCTCCATGCTGTCTCCCCCGAATTTACGCAGCAGTTCCTCACCAATGACTGTCAGGGCGACAGCCTCACCAACGACAGCGGCGGCAGGAACGGCGCAGATGTCACTGCGTTCCACCGTTGCCGTACACGGCTGCTTGGTTCTGATATCCACGGTCTTAAGGGGTTTATACAGAGTAGGTATCGGCTTCATGGCACAGCGAATAATGATCGTCTGTCCATTAGACATGCCGCCTTCAATGCCGCCGGCGTTA
>CAZCEN010000058.1:0-13942 GCA_964497205.1 uncultured Sporomusaceae bacterium | reverse complement strand
GGACTGACTGTAAAACGCCAACTTGGGCCCGGGCTGGTTTTGAACGACAGCATGGTGGAAAAACCGATAGTAATTAGGCGGGGGCAGACGGTAAACATTACTGCCAAAGTCGGCGATATCGAGGTAAGCACATCCGGCGTTGCTCTGCAAAATGGCAGTGTGGGCCAATTTATCCGGGTTCAAAATATAAATTCGAAAAAGGTAGTTAACGGCCGAATTATCAATGAGTCAACTGTTCAGACTCAAATATAACAGAAAGTCAGGTGATACGATGCGCAAACTGGTTGGGTTCGTTTTGCTGATGATATGTCTTATAGCGCCTGTTTCTTCTGTACAGGCTGATTCGCTTTGGGTAGACTCTTCACCAGCCGCCAACTTATTCACGGATCACCGTGCCCATGCAGTCGGTGATGTTATCACAATTCTTATTAGTGAAGCTTCCAGTGCGAGCCGTACTGGTGATGCGTCAAACCAAAAGCAAAGTAAGGTAAATGTAGATGCCGGCGCCGGTTTGTTTACTTTTGTTGAACCGGTCAGTGCCGGTAATTCAGATAGCTTTAAGTCCAGTGGCAGTATTAATAACAAAAATAATGTGTCAGGACGAATTACTGTTAAAGTAACAGAAGTCCAGCCGAATGGGCAACTGGTCGTCTCCGGCACGCAAACTATTAAGCAAAATAGTGATATACAGAAAATTACTATAACAGGCGTTATTCGCTCAGAAGACGTACGCAGCGATAACACCGTATTATCAAGTGCTGTAGCAGATGCTCAGCTTAAGATCGAAGGTAAAGGGCCATTGTCCAGAAAACAACGCCAGGGTCTTCTTACCCAAGTGTTCAATTTTGTTTTCTAAGGCTATTTGATTCCATCTGATTTTTACTAAACATATGCGGAGGAAATATGCGCAAATTAATTGCAACGCTTCTGGTTGCCGCGCTGGCTGTAAGTATGACGGTTCCTGTCATGGCCGCGCCCCAGGCCAGCGCCAGAATTAAAGATGTAGCCAAGGTACAGGGGGTACGGAGTAACCAATTAGTAGGCTATGGCTTGGTAGTTGGTCTTGCCGGTACCGGCGACAGTGATAAGAGCACATTTACCATCCAGTCTATTGTCAATATGCTCAAGTCGTTCGGGGTTATGATCGGCCCCTCGCAGCTTAAGCCCAAAAATATAGCTGCCGTTATGATAACGGCAAATTTGCCGCCTTATGCAAAGTCGGGCGACGCTATTGATATTACCGTATCTTCGATGGGAGATGCGAAAAGTTTGCAAGGCGGTACCTTACTGCAGACCCCGCTCCGTGCCGCTAATGGTCAAGTGTATGCTGTTGGTCAGGGGCCTATATCCACTGGCGGTTTTTCCGCTAGCGCCGGTGGTGCCAGTCAGCAGAAGAATTTTCCGACGGTTGGCAATATCCCCAGCGGAGCCCTGGTTGAAAGAGAAGTACCTATGCCGTTTACGGATAAAGGTCAGACAAGGATTACTTTGTCACTCAATCAACCTGATTTCACAACCGCTACCCGGATCAGTGAAGCGATTGATTCCCGTTTCGGTCAAATAACAACAGCCAAAGATCCGGGAACAGTCGTTATCAATATCCCTTATTATTACAGTGATAATGTTGTTTCCTTTATTGCCGCTGTTGAAGAGTTGCCTATAACACCGGATACTGTCGCCAAAGTTGTAATTAATGAACGCACAGGCACGGTTGTCATTGGCAGCAATGTAACGATTGATCAGGTTGCGGTCGCCCAGGGCGGTCTTACAATCAAGATTGGCCGGACGACAGATGTTTCACAACCACCACCCTTTTCTAACGGCAGCACAGTTGTTACAACCGATACTTCGGTAGAAGCTAAGGAACAGCCCGCCGGACTGATTGTACTGCCGGCATCATCCAGCGTAGGTGATGTAGTTGCCGCTCTTAATGCCGTAGGCGCAACTCCCCGTGACGTTATTTCTATCCTGCAAGCCATCAAAGCCGCAGGGGCACTGCACGCCGAACTTCAAATAATGTAGGCAGGTGATTTGATGCGTATCAATTCTAATAATCTTATACAAACTAATACTGTGGCCGCAAATGGCGACACAGTTCTGCCCGATCAGGGAGCGGACTTTGCCGCGAAACTGGAAAAAGCCGTTGCGGCATCTGCGAAAACAGGAAAAGAATCTGCTGCCGATGCGATAGCCAAGCGCAAAGAGGAGGCAAAACTCAAAACCGCATGCAAAGACATGGAAGCTGTGTTTCTGAATATGATGCTTACGCAAATGCGGGCGACTGTACCTAAAGGTAATCTTATAGGAGAAAGTTCCGGAGAAAAAATTATTCAATCGCTGTTAGATACTGAACTAACCAAAAATATGTCACAAGCCGGTGGTATTGGTCTTGCCGACATGTTATACCGTCAATTGAGCAAAAGCACAGTTAAGGGCCAGGCTGTTCGTTAGCCTGGCTTTCCCTCTACAAAAAAGTAGATTGCCCACCGCGTTAGAAAGTACGTAGCGCCGGTAGCAATCTCATGTTTTTTAGTTACCCTAGTCTTCCCTCAAAGGAGTGTGTACCTCAATGCCTAATTTATTACGGCGCTGTTTAATCGCCGTTATGTTCATCGTGCTGCTTTTACAAAGCACTGTATTGGCAGCTCCAAGCACTGTTGTTAGCAAGGTGCGGACAAGCCAGACTGTCGAAAATGTACGGGTGGTTCTTGATGTTGACGTCTTGCCAGAGTATACAGTCACTACACTGGAGGCGCCAAACCGCCTGGTACTTGATATGCCTGGTGCAGTCAACAAGGCAGCAGGCCAGTTTAGTTTTAATGATCCGACCGTTGACAAAGTGAGGCTGTCGGAAGTTGAACCGGGAAAACTGAGAGCTGTCATTGACCTTAAGACAGCCTATATGTATAAAGTATTTACTTTAAAAAATCCTAACCGCGTAGTTATTGATATAATCAAACAGTACGACCAAAAGCTAGTCGAAGAGGTGGCTCCGGGAATAACTTATACTTCGTGGCTCCGGCATGCTGCCAAGGGGCCGGTATGGGCTCATATTCTCACCATTGATCCCAAAGCCGGGGCGACGCTAAAACCGGTATTATCAAATGGCGCCGTGCAAGGGCTGGAACCAGTGTTGCCGATGGTAGAACGCAGCCGTGCCGTCGCCGGGATTAACGGTTCCTATTTTGGGCTGGATGGTACCATTATTGGCTTGCTAAAAATGGATAACCAAATTGTCAGCACGCCTGAGCTGCCTCGGACCGTATTAGGCATTATGCCTGACGGAAAGATGCTTATTGACCAGGTTGATTATGAGGGAAAAGTTGAGCTGCCTGATGGCCAGAAAGTACCAATTAATGCTGTTAACCGGGAACGGGGCGAAAACGAGCTGATACTGTATACCGGCTTATATGCATCTAGTACCGACAGCAACAGTTATGGCATAGAGTATGTTGTTGTAAATGGCAAAGTGACCGCTATCAATCCAAACAACTCGCCAATACCCGAGGACGGTGTGGTGCTGTCAGCGCACGGTGCAGCCGCAAAACTGCTATCGTTTCTTAAAGTAGGTGATGCAGTTAAAATACAGCAAACCCTTGGCCCTGAATGGGACAAGACCCAGCATGCGATTGGCGCAGGACCAACGCTTGTTAAGAACAAAAGCATCTTTCTTACAACCAAAGTGGAAGAATTCGGTTCTGATGTTGCTGGCGGACGTGCGCCGCGGACTGCTATTGGCTTTAAGCCCGACGGACAGATATTGGCGGTTGTTGTAGATGGCCGCCAAGAAAATAGTATCGGTATGTCACTGTTGGAGTTAGCTTTGTTTATGCAGGAGTTAGGCGCGCAGGATGCTATGAACTTTGACGGTGGCGGTTCCAGTGAAATGGTGGTTAAGGGCCGGGTTGTCAATAAACCGTCAGATGGCCGGGAACGCCGGGTGGGGGATGCATTAGTTGTTTTACCCCGCAATTAAGCCCGCTCTCAGCAGCTAAGTTTACTTTCGCTTTCTCATGTTGCTAATTAACAAAAATAAGTTATAATTAAAGTAGATAGAGCCTTATCAATTTAAGCAGAAAAGGCAGGTGTGAGGTATGGCTCATAAGAAAAGTATAATATTACTTACAGTATTGCTGGTGATCGGCGTAGTAGCTTGGTGTCTGGCTGCAGGGCAGACAGTAGACCAACGTGGTGTGCTTTCAGGAACGGTATCGGCGAATGGCTTGGTTTCACCTGGCGCAACAGCCCGGGAGGGCGACATTCTGGTTTATGTTGAAACATTGACAGGTCCGGCTGTGGCCGTGCGTGCTAATGTCGACGGCGTTGTCAGGGAAGTTCTTGTCCGGCCGGGGGACAAAGTCAGAACCGGTGATGTATTAGTAAGAATCGAATCTAAAAGGTAGTTTCGGGAAGGATGAATATATTGTTGAGGATAATAAGGCGCTGTCTGGCAGCGCTGCTAGCAGTATGTTTTATGCTGCCGATAGCTTACGTCCAGGCTGCGCCTGATTTTTTGCCAGTGGATCAGATCACTAAAGGGATGCATGGTATCGCTAAAACCGTTGTGTCAGGCAAAGATATTGAAGAGTTTGGCGTAGAAGTATTAGGCGTTATGAAACAAAAAGGCCCTGCCGGGGATCTTATTCTGGTTCGTACTTATGGTGATGTGATTGACCGTACCGGTGGCATTGCACAAGGAATGAGCGGCAGTCCGGTTTATATTAACGGTAAATTAGTTGGCGCCATTGCGTATGGCTGGTCGCTGACCGACCATAAGATTGGTATGGTGACTCCGATTGCCGATATGCTCAAATTATGGGAAATTAACGATGGCCAGGCACCACTTGAGTCTAAAAAATTCCAGGAGGAACCAGCGGAGCCGGTCGCAACACCGCTTATGGCAACCGGTTTTGGCGAGCAGGCATTAAAAATGCTGGCCGATAAACTCAAACCATATAACTTAGTACCATATGCCGTTGGTGGCAGTATGTCTGATGACAATAACGGTATTGCCTACAGAACAGTAGAACCTGGCAGCACTGTTGGCGTTCAGTTGGTACGCGGTGATTTCAGTTTAGGCGCGTTGGGTACAGTTACCTATGTGGAAGGGGACAAGATACTAGCGTTTGGGCATCCTTTCCTTAAACGGGGAAAAGCAAACTATTTCTTAACAGATGCTGAAGTGTATACAACTCTCAGCGGACTGGAGAATTCCTTTAAAATAGGAACAGCTACTGAGGCGATTGGAACAATCAACCAGGACCGAGGGGCCGGTATTGCCGGCCAGCTTGGCCAATTTCCCGGTATAATACCGCTTAGAATAACTGTTACTGATAAAAATCTCGGACAAACTAATGAGCTGTGGGCTCAGGTGGTACAAAACGAGGAAATGGCACCGGTGCTATCAGCGGTAAGTGTTTTTAATGCTATAGAAAAAACAACCGACAGACTAGGTTCCGGCACCGCTAAAGTTGGATTCGAAATTAGTGCGGCCGGCATACCTGGCGAAAGTTTAAAAAGAGAGAACATGTTTTATACCCAAGGAAATATTGGTGAACTGGCGGTAGCCGAGATTCATGAGGCGCTGGCACTACTGGCAGGCAATCAGTATAATCCTGTCGACATCATGGATGTTAAAGTTAATGTTACCATCGACAGTGAGCGCCGAACCGCAACCATACTGGAAGCGAAAGCCAGTGCCACTGACGTTAAGCCCGGAGATATAGTAGATATAGCCGTAAAAATAAAACCATACCGGAGTGAGCCGGTAACAAGACATATTTCCTATACTGTACCCCAGGAACAGCAGGAAGGTACACTGATGTTGGCGGTGCGTGGCGGTGGTATGATTTCGGTAGCGCAATTAATGGGGAAAAGGCAAGCCGGTGAAGACGATATTAGTAAGCTGTTTATCACCAAACCTCGCCCCAAATCCCTGGAAGACGCGGTCAAAGATCTGGTAAACCGGGACCGCAACAACGATATTGTTGTTGAAGCTGTTGACATGGCCGGATTTGACGGCGCTTTCGGCAACGAGGGCAAAGGTGCCAAACCGGTAACTGATAGATTTGAAGCAGCTCCCAGTCCGGCATTAAAGGAACCGGCTGTAAAAAAATCGGCCAAATCCAGTAGTGCACAAAACAAAAATGTCAAAAATACTAAAAGCGATGAAGACAAACGAAAAGTATATATTACTACAGACTATATAATTGATGGCGATACTCAGCTCGTATTGAATGTAGTGAAGTAGATGTAGTAGTTTAATTAGGTTTTTAAGTCCTAGTCGAAGGATAGTCGCACAGTAGAATAGTAAACTTGTTATAGAAGCCGCGTTATGCGGCTTTTTCTTTTGCAACGGTTCTTGGCGGTTTATACCGTCGGAAAATAGCGGAATTTTAAAATAAGCGTCATTCAGCAGGGAATTTACAAATCGTATGGAATATTACTAGATATTATCTAACTCTAAGGCGCTTTAAGGAGCAGATTTATGCTTATTGAACTTTGTGCCCGTGTCGGAAGATCGGTTATCAGTTTCTTGGAACACACGGGGCAGATCTTGATTTTAGTTGGACAGGCTGTTTTTCAACTGCGCAAGTTAAATACTACCCTGCTGGTGCGGCAGATGGCTCACTTAGGAGCAGACTCACTGCCAATAGTTCTCTTGACCATGATTTTTACCGGTATGGTTATGACAGTGCAAACCGCGCACGAATTTGTAAAATACGGGGCGCAATCTTCTGTCGGCGGTCTGGTTGCAGTGGCTATGGGCCGGGAACTGTCGCCGGTTTTGACCGGAGTGGTATTTGCCGGACGGGTAGGCGCGGCTATTACGGCCGAAATCGGTTCTATGAAGGTCACTGAGCAAATTGACGCCTTGCGGGTTATGGCGGTTAATCCGGTTGCCTATCTGGTAGTACCGCGAATGATTGCCTGTATGCTGATGATGCCGGTACTGGTTGTTTTCGCCGACGTAATCGGCACGATTGGCAGTTACCTTATCGCGACGTCCTATGCTGACATTACATCGTTTACGTTTTTAAACTCGATTAAGGTTTTCGCTGTACCGCACGATATTATCGGTGGCTTGATAAAAGCTATGTTTTTTGGAATTATTGTTGCTATTATCGGATGTTATAAAGGCTTGACAACTGCCGAGGGAGCCGAAGGGGTCGGCAAGGCTACGACCGGCTCTGTGGTTCTGGCGATAATTTTAATTTTTGTCAGCAATTATTTTTTATCTGTACTATTATACCGTTAGGAAAGGCAAGATGGGGGACCGTCATGATTGAACTAAAAAATGTTAATATGAATTTTCGCGGCAATCAGACGCTCAAAGATGTTAACCTGACAATTGAGCAAGGCGAAATTATGGTGATCATCGGGCCGAGCGGCTCGGGTAAAAGCACGCTGCTCAGAATGATAATCGGTCTCCTGAAGCCAACCTCCGGCGAGGTTTGGGTTAATAACCGGGAAATCACCCGCATGCCGGAAGACGAACTTAATAAGATCCGTCTGGAAATGGGGATGGTATTCCAGTATTCGGCACTATTCGATTCCATGACAGTTGGTGAAAACGTTGCCTTTGGCCTTAGACAACATAGTGATATGCCGGAAGAGGAAATTTGGCGGACAGTGCGCCGCAAGCTGCGAATGGTAGGCTTGCGCGGTAAGGAGAATGCTATGCCGAACGAACTGTCCGGCGGGATGAAAAAGCGGGTTAGTTTAGCGCGCGCGATTGCCATTGATCCACATATTGTTTTATATGACGAGCCGACTGCCGGTCTGGATCCTATCATGTCCAATACCATTGACAGACTGATTGTCAGTACCAGACGCATGATTCGTGCTACTTCGGTCGTTGTTACGCATGATATGTCCAGTGCCTTCAGTATTGCCGACAGGATTGCCATGATTTATGGCGGCAGTATTATTGAAATAGGTACACCGGATGTAATAAAACAGTCAGAGAATCCTATTGTGGCCAAATTTATCCGGGGAGCGACAGCCTTGCCGGAAAGTAAAGGGAGGTCGAGAGCATGAATACCGAAGCTAAAGTTGGAGCAGTAACACTTGCCGGCCTTATTTTACTGGGTGGGATGATCGTCTACCTTAGCGGTTTTAGTTTTGGTGAAAAGGGTTCCCCGATTAAAGCAGTATTTGGGCAGGTAAGCGGTTTGAAATCCGGTAATATTGTGCGTTATGCCGGTGTCGAAATTGGTAAAGTCGCCAATGTGCGGGTATTGCCGGAAGGCGTCACCGCTGAGATTATTTTAAATCCCGGCATAAAGGTGCCTAAAGGCTCCAGATTTACTATTGGTTCTGACGGCTTATTGGGGGAAAAGTACATAAATATTGTGCCGCCGCGGGAAGTCAATGGCTTTCTAGCCCCGAATGAACAGGTATATGGCGAGAATCCGCAGGGACTTGACGAACTTATGGTATCGGCCAATCAAGTTCTGGCTGAAGTTCAAACTTTGGTTAAAGCCTTGAATGATGTAATTGGCGATGAAAAGGTACGTGCCGCTCTCAAAGAAACGGCACTCAATACGCGGGACATCACAGCTAACCTTAAAAGCCTGACCGCGACACTGGCCGATTTGGCCAGCGAAAATCAAGGTGATGTGACGGCCATAGTTGCTAATCTCAAAGCGATGTCGGTTAGCCTCAAGGATACGGCCGCCAGAGTGGATACGATGATTGCCGACGTCGGCAACAATGGGCAAACGGCCAAAGATTTGCGGGAAACGATTGGTGCGATCAAGCAAACAAGCAGTCGGGTTGAAAGAATGGCCGCCTCGCTGGAAGGTGTGGTTACAGACCAGGAAACTGCAAAAAATCTAAGAGAAACACTACGAAATGCCCGGGATGCCTCCGCCAAGGCAAACAAAATGCTGGACAAGGTGGGTAGCATTAAAACCGAAGCCAGTGTAGAAACTCTTTATAGTTCAGATACCGATAAATATCGCAACAGTGCCAGTGTGAAGATAAATACTTCTCCTACTGATTTTGCCGTAATCGGTGTTAACGATATTGGCGAATCCAGTAAGACTAACTTTCAGTTAGGTAAAAGTAACGCTAATATCGATCAGCGGTATGGTATTATTGACAATAAGGTTGGTATTGGTGTCGATGCTAAGCTAGGCAGTCAACTAAGAATGTCGCTGGATGTCTATGATCCCAACGACGTGCAGGTTAAACTCCGAACCCAATATCAAGTTGCCCCCAACACTTTTATTGTCGGCGAATCCGATAACGTCAACAAACGGGATGAAAGAACTTCCTTTTTCGGAGTTAGAAAAGCCTTTTAAATTTACCAATTTTCATTGACACCAGGTAAAACATGGACATATAATTATAAGTGCCTGACTGAGCAGTCAGACCTTGAAAAAGATAATCAAGGAGGTCAACTGATTACATGCCACATTTAACATTATCTGCCAGCATAGCCAAACGCCTGTCTGCTCTTGTAGCGGGCGGTATGCTGATGGCCGTCGCCATCCCTGGTTTTGCTGCTGCACCTCTAGAGCTTACACTGGATGATACCATTGCCATGGCTCTTAAGAACAATTATTCCATTAAGGTTGCTGAATCTGAGGCTGAAAAAGCCGATTGGGATATAAGCGCCGCCAAAACAGGTAAAGAACCGTCAATATCTTTGTCACATAATGCATCGAGATCAAAAGGTTCCGATTCAGTAGCTCTTGGTTGGGATAGCACTAATCGAGTGCCTGTCAAAATGCCGATTGACGGAAGTATTGGCAATAGATTCACCAACAGCATTGACTTGACCTACCCGTTATACACAGGCGGCAGGGTCGAAGGTACTATTGAAAAAGCCAAATTAGGATCGAAAGTGGCAGAACTTGGTATAACTAAAACTCAACAGCAAGTTAAGCTTGATGCTACTACCGGTTATTTCAGCATTTTGCAAACCCGCAACATTGTGAAACTCAGTGAAGAGTCGTTAGACCGGCTTAACGCCCATCTCAAAAATGTTGAGGCTCAATACGGCGCCGGTACCGTTGCTAAATCGGATGTGCTGCGTTCAGAAGTAGAAAAAGCCAAAGCCGAGCAAAGCTTAATTAAAGCGAATAATTCGTATGAACTGGCAGTGTCGAGTCTGAATAATGTAATAGGCATGCCATTAGATACTAAGATTTCAGTTAAAGAAGAATTAAAGTACGAGAAATATGATAAGACGCTCGAAGATTGTATAAAGGTTGCCTTGGCTAACCGTCCTGATCTGGAGCAGGCCGCTACCAGTGTGGATATGGCCAAAGCCGATATCAAAGTGGCCAAAAGCGGCAACAAATTAACGATTAATGCGGTTGCATCCGAAAAATGGAGCGATAAAGATTTCCCCGGAACGGATAACAATACGTGGTCCATCGGCATAAACGCCAATTATAACCTGTTTGACTCCGGTCTTACTAAATCTAAGATAAAAGGAACTGAAACCACGCTGGATAAAGCTACCACCCAACTGCAGCAAGCGCGTGACGCCGCTCAACTGGAAGTCCGTCAGGCTTACCTTAATATGCAAGAAGCGGAAAAACGGATTGAGACAAGTCAGGTTGCCGTAGTCAAAGCGGAAGAAGATTATAAAATTGCACAAGTACGTTACAGCGCTGGCGTAGGCACCAACCTTGACGTCATGGATTCCCAGGTTGCCCTAACATCAGCTAAAACCGATTATGTACAAGCCCTGTACGATTACAATACCAGCCGGGCTAAATTAGACAAAGCAATGGGTATTGCAGTAAAGTAGACTTTGCCGCTTTAACTCCCGCTTGGAAAAGAGGAAATCTTAGAGCGGGTTACTTATCGGGTACATAACTTCACTAAACAGGCAGATCTAGTTTTTCTAGGTCTGCCTGTTGTATTGCTAAGTACTTGGGCAAATCCAGTCAGCAATGAAATACCAAGAATATCTTAAAGGAAGATACATCTACTATGTCGAAGTAGTTTGTTACCCAAAGGCCAAGGAGGCGCATCCATGCGAACAAAAGTCTTTGCTGCAGCTGTTATACTGCTTGTGCTTGGCATGGCCGCCTTTAGCTGGTGGTCAGCCCAGAGCCGGCTGGTTTTTGCCCAAGTGGAAACTACCCTGGCGGATGAATTGACGCAAACGTTCGGTACCAAGGTTACCATTGGTCAGTTGCAAGCAGCCGGTTTAACGGCGGCAACCGTTGCTGATGTAAAAATATTTGATAAAAAGAGCCGGCAGTTAGCCGATATTAAGCAAGTAACCGTTGAATATAGCTTGTTTAGCCTGCTGCGCGGCCAAACGGCAGTAGACGCAATAAAGAAAGTTATTCTGACGAATCCGAAGATCATCCTGGTGGAAGAAACGGACGGTACCTGGAACTTCGACTGCTTACGGCAGGAAGAAAAGCCGGGAAGTCCCAGCTTTAACGGCAAGGTTATCTTGGCCGAGGGCGACATTAAGGTTAACTCGCCTAAAGGCGAGTGGGAGTTCGGCCAGGCGGAAGGTGAGCTTAACGTAAAAGGCAGTCATACTATTGCCATAAATGTGTCTGCCAATCATAATGGATCCCCGTTAAGTGTCCAGGGATTTATTAACACGGTGAAAAAGGATTTGTCACTAACTGTCAAAGCCAGCCAACTGAATCCGGCAGTTTATGAAAGTTTACTGCCTGCCGGCACCCAGCTTACTTTCCGCGCCGGTAGTCTAAAAGAGGTTGAGGTTATGGCTTCCGGAAATCCAGGTAAGCTGAAGTTTGCCGGTGAATTTGTACTTGATGATATTGCCGCCCAGGCCGAAGGGATAAATGTGGAACAAGCTCGCGGCCGGGTAACATTTACCAATAATAATATTTACATATTTGAAGGCAGCGCGTTAGTAGCCAGTCAGCCAATAACCGTACGCGGGAAAATCGGGATTGAGGGTGACCAGCCTGTATTTGATCTGGCGTTGACCTCAAAGGGATTTGATCCAACCGTGCTTAACAGCAGTCTGCCATTTACCGGAAAACTGGCTTTTGACGCTAAATTCGCCGGAACTCTGCAAGATCCGGTTGTGTCGGCTAAACTTACAGCCGCTCAGGTCGCTTTACAGGATTACTCATTAGAGAATGCGGCCGCCAGTATTACATATGCCAATAAAGTAGTACAGGTAGAGTCATTTTCCGTGGGTATGCTGGGGGGACAAATAACAGGCCGGGGAGCAGTTGATGTCAGTAGTCAACAGTATCAAATTGAGCTTGCTGCCAAGAACATGGCAGTTGGTGGAATTAAAGGCCTGCCTGTTGAACTAACCGGTCAGGGTGAAATTCATGCTTCGGTAAACGGGCGGGGCAGCGATTGGCAGGCAGCTGCCGGTGTTGCTACCTTTACCTTACATTCGGGTGAGATTCAAGGTGTACCCTATAAGCAAATAGCCGGACTGGTTGAACGTAGTAATAACAGAACCGGCATAGAATATTTTAATGTTACGCTGCCGTCAGGTCTTATTGCCGTTAACGGTGTAATACAAGGTGATACTCTTGCACTTAACCTGAACGGTCAGAGTATCGAGTTAAATGATATAACTCATACCTACGCTAAGAATATCAACATTACCGGCACGGCGTCTATTGACGGTGAAATTACCGGTACAACAGCAGAGCCCATGCTAAATCTAGGTTTTACCGTTGCAGGGTTAAAAGTAAAAGAGCAATTATTGGGTAAAGCGACAGGAAAAGTAAAAGGCACACCAAGTCAGCTGGACTTTGAGCAAGTTGCCATTACCGACGGCACTGCCCGGCATGAGCTTACCGGCTCAGTACAACTTACAAAAGCTGAGCCGGAACTGAATCTGCATCTTAGTACCCATGCTGCCAGGGCGGAAACCTTTGCCGGAATACTTGCGCCCGAATGTAAGCTCACAGGCAATCTCGACCATGAACTTATCCTCACAGGCCGGATGTCCAATCCGGATATTCAGGGAAAAATACATCTTACTGACGGCAGCTTGTATGGTTATCTTATTGCCAGTGCGACAGGCACATATGAACGGAAAGACAACGCCATCGTTGTTAACAATATGGATATAGTTTCTTTAAATACTAAAATAAAGCTGTCGGGAACAGTAGCTCCGGATAACAGTTTAAACTTTGGTGTCACTGCCAAAGAAATTGACATCTCCCGGTTAAGGCTAAATTATCCATATCCGGTATCAGGCAAAGTTAATGCAGCCGGTCAGGTTACCGGTTCTATCAGTAACCCGATAGTAACCGGGCAACTCGAAACACCGGGAATAATGCTTAATGGACAGGAAATCAAGACTATTTTTGCCCGCGTAAGTTATAAAGACGATCACGCTGATATTAGCGAATTGAACTTTACCCAAGGAACAGGGCACTATGCCTTCAGCGGCGCCGCTGATCTAAAAACCAAGGGTGTTGACGGCATCCTCCGGGTAGAGGGCGGTGAACTGTCCGGTATTCTGGCTATTGCCAACGTACCGGACAAAGGGATTCGCGGCAAACTGAACGGGGAAATAGTGCTAAACGGCACTGTGAATAATCCCAATGTAATGGTAAGAGGAGCGATAACCAACGGAAGTATCAAAAACTATCTGCTTGACAGCATTGATATTGACGCCGAACTTAACAATAAAATAATTACCATTAACAAGTTTATTGGTAAACAAGGGGTTAACGGCATATTGGCAGCCCGGGGGCAAGCTAATTTGAACGGTGCTATTGATATGGAGTTTGGCGGACGGGATATTGAGACAGGAATTATCACCGCATTATTTGATACAACCGTTGAAACCAAAGGCAGCTTCAGCTTTAACGCGCAGGCCACCGGCGCAACCGCTGATCCCAATGTGGCCATGTCGTTGGAAATTAAAAACGGCAGTGTAGCGAATGCCGAATTTGATAATCTGTATGGTTTGTTTATTTATAATCAGGGCAGTATCCATGTCAATCAGTTG
>CAZCEN010000057.1:9930-14008 GCA_964497205.1 uncultured Sporomusaceae bacterium | reverse complement strand
CAGGCCCGTGTTAAAGAGACAGAACAAGCACAGGTATATGCTGACCGCATTGTTGCGGGAATTAGTCAGGTATTAGACGATGTTATTCGCAGTGGTGCGTTTGTTAGCGCAATTCATGAGGGTCTCCTGGGAAGCAGAGAAGAAGGGGCATACCCCGGACGAGCCGGTAAGGGGACAGTACGCAAAGAGAGGGGTGCGTTAATATGAAAGATCCTTATGCGGCAGGGAAATTTTGTAGTAATCCGTATGCCGAAAAAAAAGAGGTTGACGGTTCATTGGTAGTTATCCTTGATGGACGGATGGAAGACAGGGGGCTTGAATTGATTACGCCGATTTCCCGTTGTCTCAGAACTCATGATGTACATGAACTTATATTGACTGATGAATCAGCAAGGCCAGGTGAGAAAGTCAACCAGATTGCATATATGGGCTTCTTCGAGGTAGCAAACGGAGGAGTAATTGTCTCCGGGGACAAGGTGTTACTTGATGAAAAGTGCATTGGTACTTTGGTGGGCTATGATGAAACTCATATGCCTAATCATCTCAATATTGTCATTCAAACCGATAAGTTATTAACCGGCATAGAGTTGGAGGCAGGTTTAGGTAATAAAATTACCTTTAAAAGATAAAAAAACCTAATTTATTAAGGGAGGCAACAAGATGAGTATTGAAAAAAAATTGAAAGAAATGGGTCTGGAGCTTCCGGCAGCGCCAAAGCCGGTAGCGGCATACGTACCCGCCGTTAAAGTGGGCGATTATGTATATACTTCCGGTCAAATTCCTTTTGTGAATGGGGAATTGGTATTTAAGGGCAAGGTTGGCAAAGATCTTGACGAATCCCAAGGATACGAAGCTGCCAAGGTTTGTGTTCTTAATTGTCTTAGTGTAATCAAAGCACAAATAGGCAGTCTTGATAACATTGAGCAAGTTGTAAAAGTAGTTGGTTTTGTAAATAGTGCTGATGGTTTTACTATGCAACCAAAAGTAATTAATGGCGCTTCGGAGCTTCTCGGTGCTTTATTTGGCGAAAAAGGCCAGCATGCCCGTTCGGCCGTGGGGGTAAACGAATTGCCGCTTAGCGCTGCTTGTGAAGTAGAAATGATTGTCAAAGTAAAAGCGTAACCCAATTTAAAATAAATAAAAATATACTGGAGGAATTTTATTATGGCTTTTAAGTACAAATATCAAATGTATAAGCATCTGCAAGCAAATACTGCAAACATTTATGCAGATGCCCGTAAGGCTGCTGAAGAACTTAATATTCCGGCAGATATTTGTGGCAAGTTTGGTTTGACGGGTGGTATATCAGGCTGCCCGGCGCCGCTTCGTGACGATATTATGCATGCAGGGGAAGAAGCTGGAAAAAAAGTAATTCCTTTGGCTGTTATGGTTGACCAAATTCGCGAACTTGTTAAAGATATTTACGGTGATGAGTATGATGCTGTACCAACCAGCACTTGTGAAGCAGGCCTGTGGGTAACTTTCGATTCTCTGTTTACCCCTCCTAATCTGGGACGTGGTGATAATTATCGTGCTCGTTACATTGCCCCGCTTGAAAAGCATTTCCATCATCAAGGTGGCTATGGCCGACCATTCCCTGGCCGTTATAAAGATATTATTGCCGACCGCGGCACTACTCCTGGTGAGCTTGGGTTCTACGGCAAACGCCAAAATAACTTGGACACTGTCATTGTGCCGCTTGCTGGTGGCAAATATGATGTTCATGGTATCAAATCCCATCCGGTACCGCTCTTAACTGAGGTTAACCCTGAGCAAACCTATGAAGAAATGAAAAAATTCGCCCAAATACATGCCAGCATGTTTACCGGTATCACCTCACTGGGTTATGAGACTCCGGGTTATGGTTATGGTAGTAAAGATAAGGATGGTTGCCCGGTATTGCAAAAAATGTATGCCAAATTAGCTAAAGAATATGGTGTTCCTTATGTTATTGATAATGCCTGGGGCGTACCTGGTATAGGCCACGATATCCGGAAATCCGGTGCCGATGTCATTATCTATAGTATGGACAAGGCTAGTGGTGCAGCTACTAGTGGTTTGATTATTGGTAAAGAAGATATTATGGTTCCTATCCGCCGGGCTATGGGAGTACACGGAGATAGATGGGGTACAGGTTCTTCTTATGGTAAAGCTGCCTATGTGACCTTTGATCCCGGCAAAGAAGCTCTTGCAACCCAAATACAGGCGTTGACTGTGCTGCGCGATCACCCTGAAGTATACACTAAATCCGTAGATGACCTATATGAGGTGGTTGTAGAAGAGTTCGCAAACATTCATCCGAAGTTAAAAGCAGGCATTATCATCAATAAGTCCCATAATTCCCGTGCTGTTGAGATTAACTACGAAGCCACTTGGGCAAACGGCGAACTGGGAATGCCAATTTTCTCAATTGAAGATATGTATTCCGGTACAAACCTGCTGCAATCCGGCATGGCGCAAATGGGCGTAATCCCGACAATAGCATATGACGGTAATATCTATATTTCACCTGATCTTTCCACAACAGATAGCAAAGGCAACTTGCTAAAAGATGTTATGAGATATGGTGTAAAAGCACAGGTGCGCTTAATGGAGATCATTGCTAAGTATGCAGGTGTTATTTAAGCGACGGATGCTGAATATAAAGTGAAGGCAATGGCATTGGGGGACATTCCTCAATGCCTCAGCCTGCATGAATATCAGATCTACGTCAGTGAGTGTGGTTCGCTGCTCTTAAATATATTGGCCAGTGAGGCTGTATGCCAAGGTGTGAATTATTTAAGTGTATCTTAAAAATACAGAATATCCTTAATTTTTGCGCAAAGTAAAAATATGCAGGAATTTGTAAGAATTGTCCGAAATAGGAAGTATTGAATTGGCATTCGTGCATGTATTTTATGGAACTGTTGCAGTGTGCAGCTAAAATAGGAGGGATACAATGACTAAAAAAGTAGTAGTTGTTGGTGGTGGCTGGGCAGGATCTGCAGCTGCGTTGGCGGCCCGGAAAGTGGGTTGTGATGTAGAACTGTTTGAACGGGCAGACATGTTGCTTGGTACTGGACTGGTAGGCGGTATTATGCGCAATAATGGCCGCTTTACCGTAACAGAAGAAATGATTGCTATGGGTGGCGGCGATTTATTTGAGATTGCTGATGAAAACGCCCGGCATAAGAACATTGAATTTCCAGGACATAAACATGCGAATTTATATGATGTGTCTACCATTGAACCGGCGGTTCGCAAAGCATTGTTTGCTGCTGGTGTGAAAATTCATTTGAAATGCCGGGTCAAAGATATCGAAATAGAGGATGGGAGAATTATAAAAGTCATTGCCGATGAAATGCACGGTGATACAATAGTGGCTGAAGGAGACGTGTTTGTTGATGTTTCCGGGACGGCAGGCCCTATGGGTAACTGTATAAAGTATGGAAATGGCTGTGCGATGTGTATTTACCGTTGTCCGACTTTTGGACCACGCTTCAGTATTGCCGCTAAAGCCGGAGTAACCGAAATAATCGGTGAAAAACCCGATGGAACCTATGGGGCTATGAGTGGTTCCTGCAAACTTCATAAAGATTCATTAGCTTCAAATATCGTGGAGGAGTTGGATCATACTGGCGTATGTGTTGTCCCTGTACCGGAGAATTTGCAAAAAAGTATCTCTTCACTAGGGCAAAAGGCCTGTCAGCAATATGCTTTAAAGGAGTTCGCTGAAAATGTAATCTTATTAGATACAGGGCATGCCAAGCTAATGACTGCTTACTATCCGCTGGATACTCTTCGTCAAATACCTGGCTTTGAAAATGCCAGATTTGAAGATCCTTACGCTGGTGGTATTGGCAACTCTATGCGTTATATTGGAATGCTACCTAGGGATAACTGCTTACAAGTAATAGGGTTGCAAAATGTCTTTTGCGGTGGAGAAAAGGCCGGTTTGCTAGTAGGTCATACCGAAGCAATCATAACCGGAACATTAGCTGGTCATAATGCGGCAAGATGTGCACTGGGGCTGGATTTGCTTGAAATACCCCAAAGCCTGGCCTGTGGTGAAGGTATTGCTTACGTAAAAGAAAAGATG
>CAZCEN010000057.1:0-9920 GCA_964497205.1 uncultured Sporomusaceae bacterium | reverse complement strand
GCAAACCAAAGAAGGATTAAGCAAGAAATATACTTTCTCGGGTTCAGTATTATTTGAACATATGAAGAGCAAAAATCTGTATACTACCGATGTTCAAAAAATCAGAGAAACCGTCAATCAAGTTAATATGACGGGCTTTTTTGCGAAGAATCTGATGGCTCATTGTTCAGAAGCTGCTGCAACTAAGCCGGTCCAAAACTAATCGTTAAAGGCGATAGAACAATGCTTCATCTTAATCTAGGTATTGCCGGTACCGCGAAAAATACAGGAAAAACTACTACTACAGCGGCAATATGCCAGGAATTGAGAATGCGCGGTATACCTTTGTCTATTACCAGTATTGGATACGATGGCGAAAACATTGATAATATTACCGGACTACCTAAACCTAAATTATGGGTTGAGCCGGGTGATATTATTGCTACTGCAGAGAAATGCTTTAAAAATTGCACGGCAGGGTTTCGGATTTTAGAGGAAACTAAGATTGACACTCCTTTAGGGAGAGTCCGGATTGCTGAAGTCAAAAGGGCGGGATTGGCGGTTACTGCAGGGCCGAATAAGAGCGCTGATGTAAAAAGCGTGGCCGCCATGTTGCGCCAAATCGGTCCGGGTGTTGTAATATTTGACGGTGCACTAAATCGGATAGCGCCGCTGGCTGAGACAGAAGGTTTTATTTTAGCGACCGGCGCCGCAAAAACCAAAAATATTATTCAGCTCGGCAGAGAAACCGAGTTAATCGAGCAAATATGCAATTTGCCGGCTGTTCCACAAGCTTATGATTTATTGGAAAGACGGTTTCGCGATGTCGTTTTATTGGACCCTGGGTTTACTGTAATCAAAAGGCGGCCATCATCGTCATTACTCACAGAGGCTGACATTACGGAGATACTTTCGGATTCGCCGGAGGGAAGTTATTTATTTATACCAGGTGTAATGAGTGAAAAGGCGCTGATCTCGTTACGGAGCATATTTCAAAAAAATCCTCGAAGATTATTCTTAACTTTTGATAATCCAATTAAATTGCTAATGATAGGAGAGCCGGTTGCCATTTGTGATGTAATCCGGGATATACATCAATTTGGGGTATTTGTCGGGGTAGTGAGGCGTGTACCGTTATTGGCCATAACTGTAAACCCATTCTACCCCGAATATCGGGTAAAAACACAAACCTACCGATCCTCTTTTGTTGATCCCGTGCGGCTAGAAGTACTAATTAAAAGGCATGTTCGAGTGCCGGTTCATAATATTGTGCGTCATGGGGCACAGGGATTAGTAGATACTATCTTATTGTCAAGGCGCTTGTGGCAAAGTCCGCAGACAGTAACATTTTGATTAATCTGTATTGAGAGTGAAAATAGTGCACTTATTTTTAATTCTTTCCATTTGGAGGAGTAAGAGCAGTGTCAAACCAAAAAGCACTCACGCTTGATGAATATGTTCGTCTGGCCCCATGTATTTGCGATTTGTTAAATGTAGGTGTATTTGTTTCCGACCGTGAGAAAATCGTCTATTATAAGCCGAGTAGAACATTTGATTTAAAAATGGAAATTGGTTTGCCGGTTAAACCGGGAATGGCTTCTTTTCAGGCAATGCAGGAGCGTAGCCGTATTGTAATGAGAAAAGACAATTCGTATAGCGGTAAGCCGTTTGTCACAACCGTGATTCCCATTATAGACGATCAGAATGATGTTCTCGGAACTATCGCAATCACGGAAACGGTCGAACGTCAGGATATTTTAAAAGCAATGTCGGTTAAATTGAGTATGGATATCAACGCCTTAGCCAGTACGATGGAAGAGATATCTGCTCAGACGGAAGAAATCTCTGCTGTTTCGGTACGGATGCTTAACTCCTTTCAACATTCGCAGATACGGGTAGCTGAAACCGATCAGGTATTAGCTATGGTGAAAACAATTGCTAATCAGACTAATCTGCTTGGGTTAAATGCTGCGATTGAAGCGGCAAGAGTGGGTGAGCTAGGACGTGGATTTGGGGTGGTCGCGGACGAAATACGGAAACTTGCGGCGACTAGTACAGAATCGATACGAAAAATCGATGCTATTGTTAGCGATGTTAAAGAGGATAGCTACCAAGCAGTTTGCCAGATGAACGAAGTTCGCGATATGGTATCCCAAATCGCAGAAGCAGCTACACATGTAGCGGACTCTATACAGGAAACCGGTTTATTAGCTCAACAACTAGATAAAATGGCTGAAGATTTAACATAGGGATGAGCGACAGGCTAGATTTATATTATTGGGCCAGTGAATAGCTTTAAACAACGATAGTTTTTTCAGAAAGAGTGAAAGGACTGGCAAACTAAATTTTACAAAATATTTTTAAAAAACTTATAATTCGGCAGGAACTTACGCTTTAAGGTAGAATTATACTTACAAATCATCACGGATGAGCAATTTATCTTTCTGGCTAAGGATGTATTACTAACAGCCATTTCTTACGTATGGATTTATCTGCAAAATATTCCTAATATACTGATTATTATAAGGGGGGATTCTGCTTTCGACAACGAATAAAACAGCATAAACAAATCCATGACGAAGAGTATGCAGAAAAAAAGATTTAACTCCAAGATGCTTGGGAGGAGGGGAGTATGCAGTCCATATCCTGTGATATCAAACAAGAGATTATCCGGATAAACAATCGTTTGAACATCAGTATGTATGGTGCCGGGTTGCGCCGGCAGAGAGTAGCGATTTTGGATGAAAAGATTATTGTTATTATTGCAGATAATAAAAGAATTCCAGCCCTTGCCGCATTGGATGATACAGACCGGGTGACAACGCGAATGATTGATGTGGCCTTATTAAAGGAGTATAAACACAAACTAAAAAACGAACTAAAGCAACAGGCAGGTTTGGCTGTAAAATGTATTTTAAAAGATTATGATCCTAGTGCGGAGCTGGCGGCGACGATTATTATTTTAGAAGATAACGGTCATATTGAAACGAAAAATAATTAATAAAGGGTCGGCCGTAGGAACTCAGATGAGCGCTGAAAGCTACCGGTTATGAAACAATGCCTTGTATACGCCGAGCACGTATTCGGGGACATAGTTCATGCTGGTAGCTTTTTGCTTTTTATCCCGATAGGAAAGGATACCTTTTGACCGGATAAGGGCAACATCGGCTTCCTCTTTGCCGACGACTCGGTGCAAGTCGTATTTTTTATAGATAACTAAGGTGGTAGAAATACAGGCGGTGGACAAGAACAGAAATAGGATAAGAAAATGAAAGAAACAGGAGGAAGATTATGAATGATGATGCTATCAAGGTAAAACATGTACTAGGAGTACTGGACAAAATTACGGGTGGTAGATGCGTAAAAAGTCTAGAGGATGTTTTTAGCGGTAAGAACAGATTTGTAGTTATGAAGTCTTCCAATATCCCGGGAAAAGGGTGCATGGAAACTCCGGGATTGGTCTATGGGGATCTTGAAGCATCGGTCAGAAAAATTGCTGTGACCATGACATTGACAGAATGTAATATCGAGTTAGCAGGTGCAACCGGGGTTGATGCCATTGTTGCTCATCATCCTATCGCTGACGCTGCTAACTCGGGTGGGGTAACAATGCGAAACTACTTAGGATTATATGGAGTATCGGTTTTTGAACTTCATGAGGCTTTTCATGGCTTGCATCCTGGAATTGCTTATATTCATGGACATAAAGCATTTCGTGTTGATATTGCGTATGGCGGTCTTCCGGGAAATATTTTGTATGTCGGCAAGGCACTAAATGAAGTTTCAACTTTAGGGAATATATTAGATCGCTTAAACGAATTCATGGGAATCAGCGAGGAGGAGAAAATGCTTCTTGCTGAGCGAGAAGCTCGTAATTGCAGTCATATTAGCGAGACAAATGTTGCTACCGGTGGGCAAATTTTGGTGGGTAGCCGTGAGGATAGAGTTCATACTGTTGTGCATATTTTCCCTCACACCGGTTTTACAGGTGAGCATCTTGAAAAAGTAAAAAACGAGCATCCTGAAGCAGATACCGTTATTGCTTCAATCAGCCGTGTAAGAATCGACAGTGAGCTTGTAGCCAAAGCAAGAGAGTTGAACATGAATTTCGTTGTCGGTAATTCACATGCGATGGAGATCCTTGAAAATGGATTGCCCTTAGCAACGGCAATAAGTAAGCTGTTGCCCGAGGTAGAAGTGGTACTCTTCCGGGAAAGAATCACTTCCACTCCCATTACTATGGCTGGTAATCCCGCAATTCGCCAATACGCTGACCATATTGCCAATCAGTTTCTTTTACCGAACGCTAATAAATAATACGGAGGTAAAGACATGCAAGCAGAAGTGAACTCCCAAGTTAAAAAGAGGGTAATGAAGAAAATCGAATATGTAGGCTTTGCTTTTGTTTTTCTTGCACTAATAGCCTTGCTTTATCCGGAACCGGTAGCAGGTGCTTTTACTGCTGCAGCTAAAAAAGTAAAGTCAATTGCCTTTGATGCTTTTTTAATGAACATTGTGGGTTGGGCAATCATCTGTGGGGTAATTATGGGACGTTTATTGGAACGGGCGGGTTTTACCGATGCGCTTGTTCGCATTTTCATACCGTTAACGCAAAGAATTGGTGTAAATCCAGCCGTAATACTACCGGCCATTTACCACATTATTGGTGATATTAATGCGGCAGGTAAAATTGCAGGACCTATTGTTAAAAAGGCAGGAGCTACTAAAGATGAACAAAAAATTGCCATTGCTACTATGGTTCAATCTCAACAGTCCTTTTCAACGTTTATGCTGGGGCTTGTTTGTTTAACCGCCGCTAAAATCAACGCTTTCCCGATTGTAATTTTAGCTATATTTTTGCCGCTAGTGATTGTTCCTTTTATTTTGAAGCATACACTGTATCGCGATACAAAAGCTGTGTCACTTGAAGATCTGCCTGCTTTTACGCCTGAGACTCCGTGGTTAAGCGTATTGTTTGGAGCTGCCAGGGAAGGGGCAGAAGTTCTTTTTCTAATCGTAATTCCCGCAGCAGCTGCTGTGTTCAGTATTATAGGCGCCCTGGAATATACGGGGATCTGGCAGGTTATCCAAGGATGGCTGGGCATTGCCTTATCGTGCTTATCGATTGATGTGGAAACTGGTATTGTCTCGGTATTGGCTTCACCAACTTTGGCTATGGGCATGCTGACCAAGACTGCTGCTGCCCTTTCTCCTAAGCTTGTTGTTGGTTCATTTGTTCTGGCTGCATCAGGATTCCCGCTTGGCGTAATTTTTGGACAAATCCCCATGATTTGGAAAGGTGTTTCCGATCTAAGTGAGGCTGAGGCTGCAAAAGCAGCTTGTGTTGGCATTGTAATGCGAATTGTCACGGCCTATCTGATTGCCGAATTTGTTACTCCACTCGTACTGAAATAAGAAAATAAGGCTTGTGCCCAATTATTAGGAATAGGCACAAGCCTTACTTACCCCAGCGCGTTCACCCCTATCTATAACTTTTAAAGTCAGGATAGGGAACAACAGCTCTGTAAGCCGAGTTTTTTATATTTGGGCAGTGACTATGTAATCGCCGCGCGATTGCCAGCTAATCGCTACATCGGGCCGACTCAAGGGAATTTGAATTGACGTTCCATCATCGCGTGTAACATCAAGGCATAAGTATTGAGCAAGCAAGCCTTGGTCTAAAATGATGTTGGTGGCAATCCGAAAAGCAACTTTTGGTAAAATGTCTTCCTGCAAAACCACTTTTTTGGAGGGTTCTGCTTCAATAGGTCCTAAGCCTGCCGGAAGATTTCCCAAATTGTACGTTTTTACACGCCCAAACCCTGCAACTCTTTTTTCCGGCAGCAGCATTCCGCCTAAATTATATTCATCACGACCAACTGTTTCGGGTAGAATCTTCTCATCCGCAATTATTGCTGTCTCAAAATAATCACCAGGGTTAACGTCAATTCCTTTTTCGGCCTTCCACGAAAAATAATAATTCATAAACTTTCCCCCCTTCAATTTATTTGATATATTATGCTGGTTTATTGGAAGTGTGCTGGTTAACAGGCACATTTTGATTTTAAGGCAATGATTAAATGACAAACTTTTTAGCGTAAAGGGAAGGAGTTTTTTTTATGGCAAGAAGAATGAAGACTATGGATGGTAATACTGCTGCAGCTCATGTTTCCTATGCATTTACAGATGTAGCAGCCATCTATCCGATTACCCCGTCATCAAACATGGCAGAACATGTTGATGAATGGGCGGCTCAGGGGAGAAAAAACATTTTTGGTCAGACTGTAGAGATTGTGGAAATGCAGTCCGAAGCAGGGGCGGCCGGAGCTGTACACGGATCTTTGCAGGCAGGTGCTTTGACCACTACTTATACAGCGTCGCAAGGTCTACTGCTGATGATCCCTAACATGTATAAAATTGCCGGTGAGCTTTTGCCTAGTGTATTTCATGTCAGTGCGAGAGCGCTTGGTGCTAATGCGCTTAGCATTTTTGGTGATCACCAGGATGTTATGGCTACCAGACAAACTGGATATGCCTTACTTGCCGAAAGCAGTGTGCAACAAGTTATGGATTTAGGTGCCGTGGCACATTTGTCTGCAATCAAAGGCAAAGTTCCGTTTCTCAACTTTTTTGATGGATTTCGGACTTCCCACGAAGTCCAAAAAATCGAAGTCCTTGAATATGACGAATTGGCTCAATTGTTAGATAGGGATGCAGTGGACGAATTTAGGAGAAAAGCGTTAAATCCTGATCATCCGGTCATGAAAGGATCGGTACAAAACTCTGATATTTATTTTCAGCAAAGAGAAGTTTCTAACCGGTATTACCAGGCTATTCCAGAGATTGTTGAAAGCTATATGGCTGAAATTAGTAAATTGACCGGCCGGGAATACCATCTTTTTAACTACTATGGTGCTGCCGATGCTGAGCGAATGATTGTTGCTATGGGGTCGGTTTGCGAAACGATTGAAGAAACAGTCGATTATCTGAATGCTAAAGGTGAAAAAGTAGGATTGCTTACTGTTCATTTATATAGACCATTTTCCATAGAGCATTTCTTCAAGTATATTCCTAAAACTGTTAAAAAGATTGCGGTTTTGGACAGGACAAAAGAACTAGGTTCTTTTGCCGAGCCATTATATTTGGATGTAAAAGCAGTATTCAATGGCCGAGATTGGCAGCCTCTTATCGTGGGTGGCCGGTGTGGCATCGGTGGCAAAGACGTAGTTCCTGGACATATTCAAGCTGTCTTTGAAAACCTTAACCAAGAGCAGCCCAAAGATAACTTCACTGTTGGCATTGTTGATGATGTGACGCATACATCTCTGCCTCTTGGTGACGACATTGATACCACTGCGGCTGGAACTAAAGCGTGTAAGTTTTGGGGTCTTGGTTCAGATGGGACGGTTGGTGCCAACAAGAATGCCATTACAATCATTGGCGACTATACTGACATGTATGCGCAGGCATACTTTGCCTATGATTCTAAAAAATCCGGCGGTGTTACCATCTCACACCTGAGGTTTGGTAAAAAAACAATAAAATCGCCCTACCTGATAAACAAAGCCGATTTTATTGCCTGCCATAACCCCTCTTATGTAGATAAGTATAATGTGTTAGAAGGTTTAAAGAAGGGCGGGAGCTTTCTCTTAAACTGTAACTGGACCGAGCAGGACTTGGAAACAAAGTTACCTGCAGCCATGAAACGCTATATTTTTAATAATAATATTAATTTTTACACACTGGACGCTGTAGGCATAGCTCAGGAAATCGGTCTTGGCGGTAGAATTAATATGATTATGCAATCGGCATTCTTTAAAATTGCCGACATTATTCCGCTTGAAGAGGCTATTAACCATCTAAAAAAGGCTGTCGTAAAATCCTATGGCAACAAAGGCGAAAGAGTTGTCAATATGAACAACCTGGCCATCGATAAGGGCGTAGAAGCTATTGTCAAGATTCATGTTCCGGATTTCTGGGGAAAAGCCCAAGAGAAAAGTGCTATTGTCAAAGAAGTACCAGATTTTATTAAAAATGTTCTAGTTCCCATGAACCGGCAAGAAGGAGACAAGCTACCTGTAAGCGCCTTCGTTGGCAGGGAAGACGGTAATTTTCCGATGGGTACGTCAGCTTATGAAAAACGTGGCATTGCTATTAATGTTCCCTGCTGGTTGTCTGACAACTGTATTCAATGCAACCAGTGTTCTTATGTATGTCCGCATGCCGCGATAAGGCCCATATTAATTAGTGAAGAAGAATTGAAAAATGTTCCCCAGAATTTTGTTACTAAACCGGCTACAGGGATAAAAGATCTCAATTTCCGGCTGGCTGTTTCACCCTATGATTGCACGGGCTGTGGTAACTGTGAACAGATTTGTCCATCCAAACAAAAAGCTTTGGAAATGAAACCGCTTGAGACTCAGTTAGATCAAGCTCCATTATGGGATATCGCCATATCTTTATCCTCTAAAGTTAATCCTCTAAGTAGATTTAATGTAAAAGGCAGTCAATTTGAGCAGCCGTTGCTTGAGTTTTCCGGTGCCTGTGCTGGCTGTGGGGAAACTCCGTATGCAAAACTGGTAACCCAATTATATGGTGACAGAATGATGGTTGCCAATGCTACCGGTTGTTCTTCCGTGTGGGGGGCCAGTGCGCCATCCATGCCTTATACCAAGAATCACCGCGGGCATGGGCCAGCCTGGGGGAACTCTTTGTTTGAAGATAATGCTGAGTATGGGCTCGGTATGTTTCTTGGCGTAAAACAAATAAGAGCCAAATTGGCCTTGGATATCTCGGAAGCCGTTAAACTCAATATTAGCGATGACCTCAGGGCCGCTTGTGAAGATTGGTTAGTAAATAAAGATAAAGGTGAAGGAGCTAGGGATAGGGCGGATAAACTGATTGCTCTTTTAGAAGCAGCCAAAGGCAATGATTATCTACTCAATGAAATATACAAGAATAGGGATTTCCTGGTAAAACGGTCTCATTGGGCTTTCGGCGGCGATGGCTGGGCTTACGACATTGGTTTTGGCGGTCTTGATCATGTGTTGGCTTCAGGGGAAGATATTAATGTCTTGGTGTTTGATACGGAAGTGTATTCTAATACCGGTGGGCAGTCTTCTAAAGCTACGCCAACTGCGGCAATTGCTAAGTTTGCCGCCAGCGGTAAGCGCACCAAGAAAAAAGACCTTGGCATGATAGCCATGAGCTATGGCTATGTCTATGTAGCACAAATCGCTATGGGGGCCGATAAACAGCAAACTATAAAAGCCATTGCCGAAGCAGAGGCTTATCCAGGACCGTCACTTATCATAGCGTATGCACCATGTATTAACCATGGTTTGAAAAGTGGTATGGGCTGCAGCCAATTGGAAGCTAAACGTGCTGTTGACAGCGGGTATTGGGCAATGTATCGCTACAACCCCCAACTAAAAGAATTGGGCAAGAATCCGTTTATGTTAGACTCCAAAGAGCCGACCACGAAATTCAATGATTTTCTTATGGGTGAAGTGCGCTACTCGTCCTTAAAGAAACAGTTTCCCGATATGGCCGAGGCCTTGTTTGCTAAGACCGAACAAGAAGCCAAAGAAAGACTGGCAAACTATAAGCGGCTAGCCGGTCAATTAAATAATGGGGTCAAAGAAGCCGCGGCAGCAAGAGAATAAATTAGCAATCAAGAGGGGACTTTTTTGGCCCCTCTTTGTTATTTACACTAATACATTCAGCAAAGATTTCTTTTAATAAACTCTTTCATGATTAATAGATTTTAGATAAATATTAGAAACATGATAGAACTATTGTTGCGGCGCAAATACCTAGAATTGAAAAGTATAGAGTATTTGTTTTTTTCTTCAATAAAAAGTAGGCGAAATTGGTTATTAGAAGCATTACAAGAGGAAATGCAAATAGAAAATATAAGCTGTTATGGAATATTATTCCCA
>CAZCEN010000056.1:0-14014 GCA_964497205.1 uncultured Sporomusaceae bacterium | reverse complement strand
TCAAATTTATCCCGCTGGTCTGCGGCAAAATATAAGTGTTCAAGATTCGGCATGACTTCAGCGTTTTTTGCAGAAACTGACACCAGCTGCGGATTGTTCATCAGCGCCTGAGCCTGTTTCAAGGCAGTTGGCGGCATTGTCGCTGAAAACGCCAACAGCTGCCGGTCTTTTTGAGTAGTTTTGATTACAGCTTTAATAGAATCAATGTTTTTATCATCCAGCAGCCTGTCAACTTCATCAAGAATAATGGTATTTATGGTCTGGGCGTTTATTCTCTTTTTTTGTATTAATTCCAAAATTCGCCCTGCCGAACCGGTAATAATATGTGGTTTTTCTTTAAGTTTATCTATCTGCCGGGCAATATTGACATTACCAATAAGGGGGGCAGCCACTATTGATAATCCTGAATTACCGGCGAGTAATTCAATCTGCCGCTGAATTTGAATAGAAAGTTCATGGGTGGGAGCCAGAATACAGGCCTGAATTTCACGCTTAGTAGTATCAATTTTTTGAAACAGCGGCAATAGATAGGCTAATGTTTTACCTGTACCGGTAGGAGATTGTCCAATCACATCCCGGCCAGCCAATACAACCGGAATAGTGTCCTGTTGTATGGCAGTGGGAGTTGTCATCCCGGCTTTGGCCATACCGGCCGCCAAAGGCGCAGAAAGTCCCAGTTGTTCAAATGTCTTGTTCATATATTGTTGTCTTCATCCTCCAACTGTTTGATTTCCATCCAAATTTCATTAACAATCGCTTTGTTCCCGGCAATAATAGAAACCTTTCTATCATCCCGGAAGGACAGGACCATGCCGCCGGCTTCCTCTACCAATAGCATACCTGCTGCCGCATCCCAGGGCGAAAGATTAAGCTCCCAGTAACCGTCAAAACGTCCACAAGCCGTACAGGCCAAATCGTAGGCAGCTGAGCCAAATCTTCTTATAGCCCGGGTTTTCAGTAATAGATTACTAAAATGGTTTGTATTATTGGCTTTATGGGTAGCAACATCATACGGAAAGCCGGTTGCTAATACACTGTCAATCAACTGCGTTTTGGCCGATACATGAATAGGCTGGTCATTTAAGAAAGCGCCCTGCCCTTTTACTGCATAATATAACTCATCCAAAACCGGCGCATATACCATGCCAAGGACAGGCTTGCCTTGATAGTTAAGCGCAATGGAAATTGTGAATATGGGTAGACCTTGCGCGTAATTAGTGGTACCATCAAGAGGGTCGATAATCCATAAATAATCCGAATCGCCTCCGGTTTCACCTGATTCCTCAGCCAAAAAGCCATGAGCCGGATAGTGATCCTGTAAAAAAGCAATAATCTGTTCTTCTGATTTCTTATCAATCTCTGTTACTAAATCAATAGAAGTTGATTTTTTCGTAACGGCAAGATTGGTCCGGCCTAAGTTCTGCCTCTGCATACTGCCTATTTCTTTTACAAGCTGTTTTAGTTTATCAATAACACCGACAGATAAATCTATTGCCTGCTCCATTATTTTCACCCCATTAAATTATGCCCTTTTTTCGGTAGTTTCATGGACTTATTCCTATATATAGTCGGGCTTTTTCTGCCTGACAAATTATAAATTAAACGATAATACCTAAGGAGCTGTTACAAATGAGTAATTCCCTGTTAGAGTTTTATGAAACGCTTGGCTTTGAGGAAACTGAAATTGAGGACGGCTTGATCGTTCTGGGCATTGAACTTACCCCAGAAGGTAATTATGCTCTGCTCACCGATAAGGAAGGCACCATGCCGCAAAAGCTTGACCAAACAGTTATCTTCGCGTACTATTCACCGGAAGACGCCTTCTTATGGAGCGTAAGTTTTAAAAACTCAACTGTATTTAAGGAAATATGGACTAAATCGTCGACCACCGAAGATAGACTTGCAGATATTACCAACCATCGTCAAGCTAATGAAGTATTTTAAAAATAATAAGTAAAATTAAGATTGCCACGCTACTCACACTGACTGTAATCTAAAGTCACAGTGAGCCACCGTTTTACCTACAAGACTTTGCCCAATACAAAGTCAGCGAACTACTTATAGGTATTTGCGGTTTAGCGTGGCAATTTTTATTTTGTCTTTTTTAATTGGTCAGACTGCGTATTGGTGCGGGAATTCTGCCGCCCCGGGCAATAAAAGCATCTGACTTAAATTTATTAACCGGAATTATCGGGCTATAACCTAACAAGCCACCAAATTCCACATTGTCTCCCACTTTTTTGCCAGGCACAGGAATAATGCGGACAGCAGTAGTTTTATTATTAATCATGCCGATAGCTGCTTCGTCTGCAATAATCGCCGAAATAGTAGCTGCCGAAGTATCACCAGGCACGGCAATCATATCAAGGCCAACCGAGCATACACAAGTCATAGCTTCCAATTTTTCTAAGGTTAAACTGCCACGTTCCACAGCAGCAATCATACCGGCGTCCTCACTAACTGGAATAAAAGCGCCACTAAGACCGCCAACATGAGAAGAAGCCATCAGACCGCCTTTTTTCACGGCATCATTTAGCAAAGCCAATGCGGCCGTTGTTCCCGGAGCGCCACAACTCTCTAGTCCCATTTCCTCTAAAATATGAGCAACACTGTCACCTACTGCCGGTGTTGGAGCCAAGGATAAGTCAATGATTCCGAAAGGATGACCCAAACGGCGGGATGCTTCCTGAGCAACTAACTGACCTACACGGGTAATTTTAAAAGCAGTGCGTTTAACAGTCTCCGCTACCGCACTAAAATCCTGACCGCGAACATCTTCAAGCGCCCTTTTAACAACCCCAGGGCCGCTAACGCCAACGTGGATGGTCGTCTCAGGTTCGCCTACCCCGTGAAAAGCACCGGCCATAAAGGGATTGTCTTCAGGGACATTAGCAAAAACTACTAGCTTGGCACAGCCTAGAGCATCACGCTCTTTAGTCCTTTCGGCCGTAAGCTTAATTATTTCGCCCATTTCCCTAACACAATCCATATTGATACCGGCCTTTGTTGACCCCAGATTAACCGAGGAGCATACTCGCTCGGTTACAGCCAACGCCTCAGGAATGGAACGAATAAGTATTCGATCACCATTGGTGTAACCCTTTTCTACAAGTGCAGAAAACCCACCGATAAAATTTACGCCCACTTCCCTGGCAGCCGCATCCAATGCTTGAGCTACCTCGACATAGCTATCCGCCCGGCAGCTTTCAGCGGCGATGGCAATAGGAGTGACCGAGATGCGTTTGTTGATAATGGGAATACCATACTCGGCTTCAATATCTTCGCCAGTTTGTACCAGTTTTTCCGCCGTCCGGGTTATTTTATCGTAAATGTTGCGGCAAAGCACCTTAATGTCCGGATTACCGCAGTCCCGCAAACTAATACCCATAGTAATTGTCCGGATATCCAGCTTGTTTTCTTCAATCATGCGGTTTGTTTCATAGACGTCCTGCATTGTAAACATGTCGTTTTACCTCCAAGCGTAAGCCTTTTTAAATATGTCCGAACTAAATGCGGTGCATAATTCTAAAAATATCTTCGTGCTGCACTTTGATATCAAGACACATAACTTCGCCTTTTTCTCCAAGCAGATGTCCCAGGTCTTTCAGACTGATGATGGACTGCTCCATGTCAACAAGCATAACCATATTAAAAAAGCCATTAAGTATGTTTTGGTTAATATTCAGTATGTTAATATTATTTTCCGCTAAAATATTACTAACCATAGCAATAATACCAACTCTGTCCTGCCCAACTATTGTTATGACCGTTTTCACATTCTCACGCTCCAATAAATTTTCTATTATGTCCATTATGGTATGATAATATTATACTCATTTTCAGGAAAAAGCCAAGTGTATCTTAAGAAAAAACACTGTTCGTATAATTGCTGTTATCTACCTCAACATTCCTGTTTTATCTGTTAGATATCGCTATTTCAATTCAACTTGCACATTTGTCGATAATTTGCTAGTATTTTATATATCATAGGAAAGCGAGGTACTCATTTTGACAATTACTGAGCTTATCGCCAGAATCAATGAATTATCTAAAAAAAGCCGCGAAACAGGTCTTACGGACAGCGAACGGGCTGAACAGGCTGAACTTCGGCACCGATATATTGATCATATAAAGGTTCAAGTAAAAGCACAACTTGACTGCATTGAAGTCGTGGACGAAGAAAAAGATTGTAAGTGTGGCTGCCATACTCATCACTAATAAATAACGCCGGAGCATTAGCCCCGACGTTTTTTTTAACTTATTTTTCAGATTCGAAGGTCTCACAATCAGTATCGGCTGTTTTTGAGGCATTAGGACCAGCAACATGAATGTCCTGAGCATTACAATAATTGCCGTTTTGCCAATACTTGCAATTATTAACAAAGCACTCGACTGCCGGAGTGATTTGCGTTCCCTCCAGAAAAGCCGCCGATACACTACCGCCAATATTAGCATTATGGAGAGCACCAACCATATCGCCCATAGTTTTACGATGATGGAAAGCTTTGCATAAAGTATCTTGCGGCTTAGACGAAGTACCTTTCATTTCATCATTATAAACAGTGATTTTTGCAGCCATACATTGATCGCCAGGCATATAGTGGGTACATTGATCAACAGTACATTTAACCAGCGGATTAGACATTAGCTTCACTCCTTTATTTTTTTCTATTATTTGCTTGTTAGTAGAGTTTTATGCTGATTAAATTGTTATAAGCGACACACTCATCCGATCATCATACCTGCATTTCGGGCAATATATGAGATGCATACATTGCGCTTCAGATTGAAACGGCAGACAGGCTATTTCAGCATAAGGACTATATGGGCCAAGATAATTAGCAAGCGCCCCTCCGTCAACCATAGTTTCGCCACAGTTGGGACATATTTCATTGATTGACTGTAAACCATTACATAGCGGACATATATTTTCCATAGCTTCACATCCCACAAATAACTTACCTATCTAGTTTAATCCCCCATCATGTGTTTTAAACAAAAAAGCAGGAGAAAGACAAAGTCTTCCTACCTGCTACAGAGCAAACATCTATTTCTTTTTGATAATCATATACATTGGTATGCCAGCAACTGTAATACCTAACGCATACATAGCATCACCGGGATTATTCACTAACATACTGAACGCAATATATACTGAACCTAAGATTGCAATCACAGGCACTATAGGATAGCCAGGAACACTATAAGGACGTTTGGTCTCCGGGTAGCGCTTACGCAAAACAAAGACGGCAACAAATGCCAGAATATAGAAGACCCAAACAATAAACATCGCCATATCTGTTAAACGATCAGGATCACCGAGCGTCATAAGTATTGCCGATAATATAGCGCCTAAAAGCAAAGCATTCGCCGGCGCCCCTGATTTAGTGTGAACTTTACCTAGCATCCCGGCACCCGGTAAAAGCCCGTTCCGAGCCATAGCATAAGGAACCCGTGCCCCAGTCAGGATGTAGCCATTAAGAGCACCAAATATAGAAATTAAAATGCCAATACTAATAAGCTTACCGCCGACTTCACCAAATAACACTCCAGCCGCCGTACCGGCAGCCCGGTTGCTAAGAAGAACAATGTCTGAAGCAGGCAGCACATGCAGCATAGCCATATTAACCAAGAGATACGCTATCATAACAATAGACAAGCCAATTATAATCGAACGGGGCAATTCCTTGGCTGGATTTTTCATTTCGCCAGCCACAAAACTAACATTAATCCAACCATCATACGCCCATAGCGTTGCTAAAACAGCGGCTCCCATTCCGGCGGTTTCCGCGGCTCCACTCGGCATCGCAAGAATCTGGCCATTGCCTTTCCATAATCCAAATACTGCTATAAGAACAATTGGCACAAGCTTAGCCGCCGTTGATACTGTTTGAATAAAACCACCATATTTTGTACCCAATGCGCTGACACCAGCTAAAAAAGAAACTGTAGCAATTGCAACCGGTAATTTCCAAGTATCTGGCAGGTTAAAAAAAGGCAACAGCAGCGAAGCAAAATACAGTCCCAGTGCTCCTGTAGTCGCTGGTCCGTAAATTAAAGTTTGCACCCAACCAAATAAATACCCCCACATTTTTCCGTACACTTCATCAAGATAGGCATACAAACCGCCGGTCTTAGGTATCTGTGCTCCTAACTCGGCTATAGTAAGACCGGCAGTTATCGTAATAATACCGCCTAATACCCAGGCTGCTAGTGCCATTGTGGAATCACCGGCAGCAGCTATTACCTTTCCTGGTTTCATAAAGATTCCTGAACCAATAACCATACCGACTACCAGCGCGGTACCTGCAAGCATAGTAAGGTCTTTCTTTAAAGCAGGTTCTGTTTTGTAATTTTCTTTGTCCATAATCTCTCCTACTATTAAAATTTTTAAAAATACCAGCTACTACAATATCAAATATTTACATAAACTACAATTAGTTTTTCAACAAAATCTGACTAATAGTCTTAAAAAAATATTAAAGATGAGCAGGTGGTAATTATGTCCAAAAATACTCCTACCGATCTTAAGATCCGCCCTAGAATTCTCTATCAAGTAGCAAAAGCCGCTTGGGAAGGCCAACTGTTTGAGCAAAGAGAAAAAATTTGCCAATTGATACAATCAGAATTTAAAGATAGAACTACCCGCAAGTTTGTAGCTAACCAAATCAGAATTGCTATGGGGCTTGCTACCACTGACTCAGAAGACGTCATCAACGAATACGATGAAGAAGCTCTGATGGGTATGGGCAGTGAACCCGCTGTTATTGCCAATACAGAGAGTTGCCGGAATTGTAAAGATCCCGCTTGTGAAAAAGCTTGTCCACTTAGCGCCATAACTCGTGACGAGCTTGGACGCCCGTCTATTGATCAAAGAAAATGCAGCAATGAAGGGTATTGCCTTGCCTGCGAGTTTGGCACTCTGGCCGAAAAGTCACAATTTATCCCTCTTATTAATCTGCTTAAACAGAACACCCATAAGGTGTATGCTTCGGTTGCTCCAGCTTTTGCCGGACAGTTTGGTGCTGAAGTAACGGCAGGTAAACTACGCAGCGCCTTGTTGAAACTAGGATTTAGCGAAATGGTAGAAACAGCTCTATATGCTGACTTAATTACAATAAAGGAAGCCTTTGAATATGATGAACATGTTAAAGAAGCGCAGGATTTTTTAATTACCAGTTGCTGCTGTCCCATTTGGATAAAGTTAATCGAAAATAAATTTCCCGACTTAGTAGGTCATATCTCTCCTTCTGTTTCGCCAATGATTGCTTCCGGCCGAGTTATTAAAGAGTTTGAGCCTGATGCCAAAGTAGTGTTTATCGGCCCCTGCGTAGCAAAAAAATCCGAAGCTCAGTTGCCTGATTTGCGGGGAGCTATTGACTTTGTACTGACATTTCAAGAACTTGAAGCCATCTTTGAAGCAGCCAATGTTAATCCGGCCGATGGACCGGACGAAGAAAACCCTGTAGCCTCCTGGGGTGGACGGCTATATGCCCGGACAGGCGGAGTCAGTGCTGCAGTTGGCACCACACTTGAAAAACTAATTCCCCGCCGGGCTGAAAAATTTAACCCCATTAAAGTTGACGGTATCCCAGACTGTACCAAACTGCTGGAAGATATTCGCGCTGGTAAACTTGAAGCAAATTTTATTGAGGGTATGGCTTGCAAAGGTGGTTGTGTTGGCGGTCCTGGCCGCCTAATCCCACCCGATCAAGGTACCTCACATGTAAATGACTACGGCAACCTTTCGTCTGCCCGGACACCGGTTGAAAATCCGCAGGTATACTCTATCCTCGCAAAGCTAGGACATTACCGCGATATGCCTGCAATGACAGGTACCAGTAAAATGGCTGCTATCCTCGCGCGCAAGTTAGCACCCAATCCCGGTTCTAAACAATAATTACTAAGATCAGAAATGACCCTGCACTTTTGTGCAGGGTCACTAATTTTTATCTAATGTTTGTCAAAACATGACTTTCCAATAAACTCGCGTAATATTGAGTTTTGCGGGATTTCATCGTCTTCTACCGTCCGGAAATACTCCAGGAAATTTAAGAGCCGCCGCGCTTCAGAATACTCGGCATTTTCGCGTGTAACCTTTTCCAAAAGTGGTTCGGCGCATTTTTTCAGCACTGCCAATTCATAGATAAGCGCTGAGTTAAACATGAGATCCGCATCTTCTTGGAACGGAAAAATGTTCCGTTCTTCTCCACGTCGAACCGATGGCCACATTTTGAGAGTCATCAGCGCATCATGAGAACGAAACTCACTGTCACGAACAATTCTACGAATGAGTCGGGCATCAGTTGTTGGAATGCGATTATGATTGTCTATAGATAATTGCGTTAAAGCACTAATATATATTTTGATTTTACAATGACGTGGGACCGCACTTGTCAGTCGTTCATTCAGTCCATGAATTCCTTCAATAATTAAGGGCTGGCCTTTATCCACTTTAATACGGTGTCCACGGTATTCTCGCTGCCCTGTCTTAAAGTTAAAAGTCGGCAGCTCCACTTCTTCTCCGGCTAAAATTCTTGCCAGATGCGAATTAAACAGTTCCAAATCAATGGCCTCTATAGACTCAAAATCATAATCTCCGTTTTCATCCAATGGTGTTTTTTCTCTATCAACAAAATAATCATCTAAGGACACAGGAACAGGCCAAACCCCGTTAACCCGCAATTGGATATTAAGTCTTTGTGCGAAGGTTGTTTTGCCTGAGGAGGACGGGCCTGCCACTAAGATAACCCGCACTTCATCCCGATGCGAAGAAACAAAATCGGCAATTTGAGCTATCTTCTTTTCGTGCAAAGCTTCGGCTACCCTAATAATATCTTTAATATCATGCTTACCGATACACTGGTTAAGAGTAGCTACATAACCGCAGCGCAGAATATTGCCCCACTGGGCGGCTTCCTGGAATATCTTAAACAATTTAGGATTCTCAACAAACTTAGGCAACACGGCAGGATTCTCTTTTTCAGGCAAGCGTAAGATAATCCCTGGCGGGTAGTATTTTAGCTCAAACACTTTTAAATAGCCGGTAGACGGTGTCATATACCCATAAAAATAGTCATAAACCTTGCCACAATAATATACACTTACTTTTTCTCTATCTAATTGTTCAAGCAAGCTTACTTTCTCCAGCTGTCCGGCAGCTTTAAATAATTCGATCGCTTCGGTTTTAGGTAAAACCTTCCGAATAAACGGCCGGTCTTCACTGACTATTTGCCGCATATGCCGCTCAAGATTGGCAATATCCTCAGGTGTTACGTCTCTGCCATGGTGCAATTCACAATACATTCCTTTACTTAACGAATGTTCCACTGTCACTTCACAGTCGGGGAATAATTCCCGGGCTGCTACAATCATAAGCAAAGTTACACTACGCTGATATACCTTCATTCCGGCATCGCTGCGAAGCTCAAGGAAATCCACCATACAATCTTCTTCTAACACGTTTTGCAAATCTCTAATTTCATTATTTACTTTGGCAGCCACAACCGGTGTTGTATATCTATGAGCAGCATCCCGGCTTATTTCGAGCAGTGTAACGCCTTTGTTATATTCGTCAATACGGCCATTTGAAAATGTTATAGTTATTTTTTCTGCCACCTGAAGGCCCCCTCATTATGTGATAAAGTAGACTTAGCTTCAGGTGGGGTTTTAACCCCATCTGAAGGTTAGTCGCCCTTATCCAGGGACTTAGTTGCTCTTAACTCCCGCTTGTAGAAGCGGGAGTCTTAGAGCAACTTGGTCACAGGATAAAGGTTTCCCTATACTATATATAAATAATTCAACTATATTCTTCTATTTTCCTTCGATAGTAATCATTTAATATAACTCTCTTATAATATTCACCGCTCTTAACTCCCGCAAGGAATCTTAGAGCGTGTTAGCCATCGGGTAAAAAAATCAGCGAAAGAAAAGTTTTTCTTTCGCTGTATATATAGTCGTAATTTATCTAATTAATACTTGGATATTGGAGAAACTTATTTAACCAGGGAACAGATTTAGCTACCTGTTTACCTCTCTCTAAAAACAGGAATTGATCGCCTAATGCCTGTGCTTCTTCTAAACTATGTGTTACAAGAATAAACGGGATATTCCATATTCCTTGAATTTTTTTCAGTTCTGCCTGCAGCTCCAAACGGGTATCACTATCCAGCGCCGACAATGGTTCATCCAATAATAAAATAGCGGGCTCTGCCATTAACGCACGCGCCAAAGCCACACGCTGCTTTTCTCCTCCGGATAATTTGTCAACAAACCGGGTTGTCAAATGTTCAATACGCAGCAGGCCTAACAGCCTTTCATAAAGTTCACGCGATGTTATATTATCCTGTTTAACTCCATACCAAATATTTTTCCTGACATCCATATGCGGGAACAACGCAAATTCTTGAAACATATAGCCTACACGTCGTAACTGCGGCGGCATAAACTGCCTTTCTGTTGAAGAAAAGAATGTACGTCCGTCATGAACAATCTTGCCCTCATCTGGTTTCATAAGCCCGGCAACCGCACGTAAAATAGTTGTCTTGCCTGCTCCCGAAGATCCGAATAATACCAAAATATTGTTTGTAACAGTAAATTCAATGTCCAAAGTAAAGTCTGATAATTTTTTCTTCATAGCTACTGTGAGCATTCTAGAATAACCCCTTTATGGACGATTTGCCGCCTCGCGCTTTCGACCAGACATTTAACCATAGAATTAGGAAAAATGTAATGCCGCTAATCATCAGGACATATGCGCCAGCCAGCGTCAAATTATTCGATTCTGCGGCAAAATAAATTGCTAAAGGGATGGTTTGCGTCTTACCAGGAATATTACCGGCCACCATGATGGTAGCCCCAAACTCACCTAGTGCCCGAGCAAAAGATAATACCACACCGGCTACCAAGCCTGGCCAGGATAAAGGAATAGTTACTGTCCAAAAAACCCGCCAATTACTGGCGCCTAGTGTCCGCGCTGCATCCTCAAGATTATGATCCACACCTTGAAAAGCAGCTTTAGTACTTTGGTACATTAATGGAAATGCAACTACCGTGGCGGCAAGAATAGCAGCATACGGAGTAAATATAATCTGAGTATGTAGGTTTTCGGACAAAAACTGCCCTATTGGCCCTTGCTTCCCAATCAACAGCAACAACACAAAACCTGTTACAACAGGTGGCAGTACCAAGGGTAAAGCAAAGAATGCTTCCAGCGCACTTTTACCAGGAAATTCAAAAGTGCGCATCATATACGCGGCAGCTACTCCAAAAATAAAAACAAATATTAGCGCAACAAGCGCAACCTTAACAGACAATAGAACTGGCTGCCATTCTATCACAAATTCACCTACTTTACTTCCGATCCGACAAAAGTAAAACCGTATTTTTTAAATATTTCTGCGCTTTGTGAACCACGAAGATATTCCAGCAAAGCTTCTGTTTCTTGTGGATGTTGAGAGTTAGCCATAATTACCGCTGGAAAATTAACCGGCGTATGTGATCCTTCCGAAGCTACTACGACAACTTTTACTTATCTTCTATTTCCCCATAGTAAAGCCATATTTCTCAAATATTGCTTTACTTTCTGCGCTAAACAAATATTCAGTAAAAGCTTCGGCCTCCTTTTGCTGCTTGGTACCAGAAGTTATCGCAACCGGATATACAATAGGTTGATGACTGCCTTCTGGTGCAACCGCAGCCACCTTTACTTTGCTACTGGAAATAGCGTCAGTCTTATAGACAATCCCAGCTTCGACATTGCCTGTTTCAGTGTAAGCCAATACTGTACGCACATCTTTAGCAAATACAACCCGCTCTTTTAACTTATCCCAAAGACCTAGTTTTTGTAAAACTTGCTGGGCATATTGACCGGCAGGCACTGTAGCAGTCTCCCCAAGCGCAATTTTCTGCACGGCATTCTGACTTAAGTCTTCGTATTTGGTTATGTTAAGTTTAGTATCCTGGGGAACAACAATTACTAACTGGTTTTCGACTAAATTTTTACGCGTTGCTTTGTTAATTAAATTTTTTGCTTCCAGTTCATTCATTTGTTTAGGAGCAGCCGAAATAAAGATATCGGCGGGCGCGCCCTGTTCGATTTGTTGTTGAAGAGCACCAGATGCTCCAAGATTGTACACAATTTTTACATTAGGATTTTTGGCCTGGTAATTTTTTTGAATTTCGGCAAGCGCATCCTTAAGACTGACAGCAGCCGATATATTAAGTTCTACCTGTTGTGCTTGCTGCGCCGCTGGTGGCGTTTGCTTTTCACTGCCGCAGCCAACCAAACTAAACGCAGCAGCTACTATCAAACTCCAGATCACAAATACTCTTGTTTTAATTCTTCTCATTTTCTTCTCCTCCTAAAATCACTCTGTCCGGGCAAAATAAATTCCCCATAGATAGGCGTAAAACATAACAAAGCAACCTCTCACAAAAAAAACAAACTAACATAATCAAACTATACTCAATTTAAATGATATAAGTTAAATATGTAAATTGATTATTAAAACTATAATTCTTACTGCGAGCCTAAGAAAACACTAGTATATCATCAAATTACCACAAATTAAAACTAACATGAGCAAACACAAGCTCTATGGTGTTATTATAGTATTTGTTGTATGATAATTGCAAGAGCTTGTCAATAAATAGATATCCTATTTTTTAAATAGAGGTGTATATATGAGTGACACAACTTCCTACACCCCCACAGAAGTAGCTAAAATTTTAAAAATATCTCGTTTTACCGTTTATGAAATGATTAAACGTGGAGATCTTGCCGCCTATCATATTGGTCGCAAAGTTCGGGTTGAGGCGCCGGACTTAGAGGTATACATCCAGAAGTCCAAGAAAAATAAGCTGCCCCAACCTCCCTCTTCCGTCCAACAACCGCCGGGTCAACCAGAAATCGATCAGAACTATCTTATCATTTGCGGGCAAGACATCCTGCTTGATATTCTGACCCGGCATCTTGAGAAAGCTATGCCCCATATCCGCTGTTTTCGCAATCATTCCGGAAGTATCGATGGTTTATTAGCCCTTTATCGAGGAACTGCAAATGTCGTTACTGCCCATCTGTGGGATAGCGACACCGACACTTACAATACTCCTTACATCCGCAGATTTTTACCTGGACACCGGGCATTGGTTTACAATTTGGCCTATCGTAATGCGGGGTTTTATGTTGCAAAGGGTAATCCTAAGAACATCAACACCTGGAATGACTTGACACGACCTGACGTAACTCTCATCAACAGGGAGCGTGGCTCCGGCGCCAGAGTTCTACTTGACGAAATGCTTCACGTCCTTGATCTAGATTATCGTCAAATTAATGGCTATACCCGAGAGGAAATGACTCACCTTGCAGTCGCAAGCGCTGTGGCTAGAGGTGAAGCCGATGTAGGTATCGGTATTGAGAAAGCCGCATTACAAGTTAATGATATTGATTTTATTTTTCAAAAAAAAGAGCGTTACGATATTGTCTTTCATAAGGAAGATGCCGATAAACCTCACTTTCAAGCATTGTTATCTATTATTCGTTCTGATATATTCCATAATGAGGTTGCCGGCATGGGCGGCTACGATTTATCACAAACAGGCCAACTTATGGGAAATATGTAAAAATAAATCTCTGCTAACCCATTGAAAGCGACGGTCTTAGGAAGGTTATACTTTATATTAGCGCTAAAAGGAAAGCCACTAGGGGCTTTCCTTTTTCTTTTTGTAAATAAAAAACATCCAGCCTTCCCTAGCTATGGGAAAGGCTGGACGCGTAAATCCATTACTACTTTAAACTTCACCGTAACATCTTGAACAGCCGATAAGCGATTATTGGCAACGGCATTCTTCTTACCGCCAGCCGCATACCTACTGAGACTAGAAACATTGCCCCTAAAATATGCACAATCCAAAAACCGGTACGAGGAAACTCCATCGTTGTATCATCGACTAAATTTTTGTGACGGCAACTCATTAGTATCAACCTCCTTAAAAATAGTATTTCCCGCACCGT
>CAZCEN010000055.1:0-14080 GCA_964497205.1 uncultured Sporomusaceae bacterium | reverse complement strand
CTGAATGAGTTGCCACGTTTCCTCAATCTTTCCTTCCTCTCTGCAGGGCTTTTCTTGATATGCACCTGCCACATTCCGCACTCTTATGTTAACATAATTATGTTACATCGACAAGCATTTTTCGCCCGTTTGCTCCATGTACTTTTTGCCATAAACCCCTTATTTTACTAGATTATTTATATCTTTATTTTTACACAAACGACCAGTTATTTTATTAACATAATATTTTACCAACTTTGGTATTATTTGAATAAAAAAAAGAAGCCTGCTTAAAAAAAACAGGATTCTTAGGTGTTATCTTATTAATCATTGGGACCTTTAATTCTTATCTCGATTTTTACTGGCCCGGCAGTAAAAGTATCGTCACTTGCCACTGCAATTAACTCTACTTTGCCGGACTGCCGTCTAACCTTATTGATCGTATCAGACAGCTGCGCCATGCTCATGCTGCCTACGGTGCCTTGAATAGGGTCAGGCAATATGCCTTGGGATACGGCGGCGGTATTTACTTTTTGCAAGAAACCAATCACCGTTGGCTCAGCATCCGATCCATCCCTGGGCAAAGTAAATGTTTCGCTGTATATGACATCACCTTTATTGTATACAGGATAGTTAGGAAATAATTCTATCCGGCCAATAACCGGCTCACCATAGACGGTATTACCAACTGTTGATATGCGGACAATAACTTCTTGATTGGTTCCGGAAATCAAGTTTACCGCTTGATCAAATTCGGACTGGGCAATCCAAAGTATTTCCAGTTTTTTATCTGTTACCTGCAGTTTATCAAGTATACTTTGATTGGTATTATAGATTACCTGCGACAGTTCCTTCGTCGTATCTGCAGCAGAGCGTCCACCATGAACCACCGAGGTAGATAGTACTTCGCCTGTGCGAAGTATTACTGTACCCTCTTTGACTATTTGCAGACCTTTTTTTAAGTTGGCAGTCAATTCGTTCAGGCGGTCAACGTCGGTCTGAAGAGTCGCCTTGGCAGTAGTTAATTCGCTGATCTGGCTGTTAAGCCCGGTAATTTTTTTATCAAGTTCAGCTTTCGTATTTTGGAGGGTCCTAATGTCAGCCTGGTACTTTGCCAAATCGTGTTGAGCCTGAGAATAATTAAGTTGCAATTCGCTTAACGCGGCAACCGTACGATCCCGCTCGGCAATTACTTCGTTAAGTTCCGCTATACTACTTGCTAACCGTTCAGAGGTTTCTTTTATTTTGGCACTGATTGCAGCATATTCGGCGTTTTTAGTTTCCAACGCAGCACGACTTGCATCCAGTTCGGTAGTTTTTGACTTAACTTCATTATTCAGGGATAGCAGTTCTGCTTTGAGTTCTTCCATACCAAACAGCGCCGTACGCACATCCCAGGAAACCGCCGTCATAATGCCGAGTGTTGTAGCAGAAATAAGAATTCCTGTTACAATGGTGACAATAATGGACGTATGTTTTGGCCGAAGCCCAAATATGCTGAGCTTTTTTTTGCCTACTTTGGTTCCCAGTTTATCACCAATATAGGCAATGGCTCCGCCCATAATTGCAAGAATAGCAAGAAGCGCCAAGCCATCCATAGAAGTTCTCCCTCCCTTCTAGCGTGAAGCCCTGTACACTAAATATATGCCGGCTGCGACACCAATTATGTTAGGCATCCAGGCGGCCAAAAGCGGGGGAACAGCTCCCCCCTGCCCTAATGCTGTTGTTATTGTCAACAAAATATAGTAAATGAAGATGATGACAATACTTAATCCCAAGCCAATGGAAGAACTGGAACGATGCGGCGCCAAACCCAAGGGAGTACCGATCATGGCAAAGACAAAGCTGGCCATAGGGATAGCAACCCGCTGATAAAGTTCGACCTCATAAAATTCTGCCGACACATATTCCCGTTTGAGTACGGCAATATGCTGTCTGAGTTCTCGCATCGTCATATCATTCTCATCTTTTTGTTCCCGTGCTATGCTTTCGGGATTTTTTTCAACAGGCAGAATTTCTTCGGTGAAATTTACGGTGCGTTCCACTTTTCCATCGGGAGTAAGATTAGTAATCGTACCATCATACATTTTCCAGTGCCCATTTTCCCAAACAGCTTTTTCTGCGTTTTGTACACGCACCAGCTGCCCTTCTTGAAACTCCTGTACGGCCACTTTATTCATAATATTAGCATCTTGGATAAAGTTCTGCGCATATGTCAGCCGTTCCATTTCGCCTTGTTTAATTTCTTTGATAATAATGTTCTTTTGTTCTACTGATTGTGTATTTTTTTCGATCTCGTAGCGCACAATTTGAGTGTAGGCAGAATGAGAAGCAGGTACAACTGTTTCGTTAAAAACAACGGCCACCGCACTAACAACAAAAGCGGCAATAAACACCGGAACAGCCAGACGGTAAAAACTCTGCCCGCCTGATCTCATGGCCGTTATCTCACTGTTGCCTGACAAGCGGCTAAAGGCTAAAAGGGAAGCCAGCAGCATCGCCATCGGAAAGGTTACTACAATAACCCTAGGCAGACTATAAAAAAACAATTTGGCGATAGTAATTGTTGCTGCACCCTGTTGTGTTATATATTTTGTCAGCGTAAAAAGAATGTTTGTGCCGATAAACAGGCTGGAGAAAGCGGCAACACCAAATAGAAACGGCCCTAACATCTCTTTAAGAATATATTTGTCAAGTATGCGCATTAATTTCTCCTACTTTGTAGTAGTTACATTGTAAAGTTCTGACCCAGGTAATTCTTCTTGGCGATTTCGCTGTTGGCAATGGTAGCACTATCACCGTCGATGAGAATTTGTCCTTCATTAAGAATATAGGCTTTATCTACAATACTCAGGGTTTCGCGGACGTTGTGGTCGGTAATCAAGATCCCTATCCCGCGTTCTTTAAGATAGGCAATTATGGCCTGGATATCGGCAACCGCAATTGGATCTACCCCGGCAAACGGCTCGTCCAACAGAATAAACGTCGGATCTGTTGCCAGCGCTCTGGCTATTTCTACCCGCCGGCGTTCGCCCCCGGACAGTTCCGAGCCTTTACGCTGACGCACATGCGTTACGTGGAATTCTTCCAGTAGACTGTTCATTTTATCTTTGCGTTCAGCCGGATTCAGCTTGGTCGTCTCCAGAATCGCCATCAAGTTGTCTTCTACCGATAGTTTTCGGAAAATCGATGCTTCCTGCGGCAAATACCCGATTCCGTACTGAGAACGCTTGTACATTGGCAAACCGGTTATGTCTTCGCCGTTAATATAAATTTTACCGCTGTTCGGTGTTTCTAAGCCAACGATCATATAAAAGGTTGTTGTCTTACCGGCGCCGTTAGCGCCGAGCAAGCCGACAATTTGACCTTGATCGACACGCAGGCTGACGCCGTTAACTACATTACGGTTTTTGAAGGTTTTTACTAAATCGCGTGTTTCGATATACATAGCAAACATCCTCGCTATATTTAAGTTGAGTTTATTGCGGAGTTATCACTAGCTTACTGCGACCGCCCTTGGAATCTATGGTTTTTTCGTCAAGGCGTAAGGTCAATGTTTCGCCGGTAAGAACATTACCGTCCTGAATGGCACGGGCATTGCCATGTAAGATGACTTTGCTTTGCCCTTTTGGTTCGCCATAATAGGTAGCCGTATCAGAAGTAGCGTCCAGTTTACGGGTAGGGCTAACTAAATGCACGGAGCCGGTGCCTGTCGCACTATTTTCTTTGAGGAAGGCCTCAATTTTATCCGCTGTCATGGTGCCGTCAGGCATTTCCACTCTGCCATCCTGGGGAACTAATGCGTACTGGGTATCGGAATAATACTCTACCTTAGGACCGGTTACACGGTTTTCGCCTTTAGTCAATACCGCATCGCCCAAGGCGACAAGATAGGTATTATTTTTGTAAGTTTGCACCTCGGCCGCAGTCAGGGTAGCATCCTGGTTAACAGCTGTAACACCGCCGGTAATGCGTCCTTCCTGACTCTTAGTGTTATATTCGGCTTTGGCACCTGTAATCACAGCCTCACCCTGGGTTATGCGTACAGTACCTATAGCATTAATGATACCTTGTTTGGCATCATAATCAATCGTATCAGCAACAAGTTCAACAGGCTTTTTCGGTTGCGCCTGCGGTGCGGCAGCAAAAGCGTAAAAACTACCGGAAGTAATAGTTATGGCTGTAACTATGGCCACCAGTGTCTGCCGGTATAGGACATGACCTTTCTTCATTAATTTTTACCTCCTGTTACTACCTTTGCATTACCTTGGATTTTTACTTTTTCCATGCTCGCATCGGCGTCAATCTTGTCGCCCGTAATAACGGTATCACCCTTTGTCAGAGTTATCCCGCCTGTTCCTGTAAAGATTTTAGTCTGTTCATTATATATACCCTGTGGAGCAGTAAATACCGCGCCATCACTGGAGGCGGCTTTGACATCCCCTTGCAGGGTTATATCGTGTGTTTTGGTATCAAGAACACCTTCCTGGGCAACAATATCTAAGGTGCCGCCTTTATCCTGATAAAAAACACCTTTAATTTTTTTAAGATATACGATCTTGCCGGCGGGATCGGCCTCAATGGATTCGGCATTTATCTCCCATACCTTTTTTCCGTTCTTTTCTTCCACAATGGAAGACCCGGCAAAGGTTAGGTTCGACGATGTCGGTGCCACTGCCTGTTGGTTTGCCGGAGTACTATTCGGCAGAGGCGGCTCTTCCCGGAAAAAATAATAAAGTCCCCCGGTCAAAAGCAGTAAGATACAGGCAATACTCAAGTATGCCGTTTTATTCAAGGAGCCTTCACCTCAGTATTCCAGCGCTTTTTAAACCAGACCCATTCATCAGGATTGGCTTTGACAGCCTCTTCAATGATTCTGGTTATGCGTTCAGTAAAATTATATAGATCGGCTTCTGAATTGCCGGTGTCTTCGAAGTAAAACGGCGGTTGCAAACTAATCCGGTGAGTCCCATCCGGATTACGGGTTATAAAGCCGGGCACTACCGGCGATTTAAATTTTCGGGCAAAAATAGCCGGACCTACATGTGTTGATGCCGGTTTCCCCAAAAACTCTACAAATACACCTTCATTACCGGCATCCCCATCAGCAAAAAAGGCAAGCAATTTACCCTTTTTTAAGGCTTTAGCCGCTCCAATGATTTCACTTGTGCCACTGGCGTAAACCTCAATACCAAACAGTTGCCGGTATTCATTCAAGAGACGGGTATGCTGATCATTGGGCTGCCGTTTAATAATATCAGTGACAGGAAATCCTGCCATGGCCAACGCTGCGCCAAACCATTCCCAGTTGCCGAGATGTCCTGTAACAAAGACAACACCTTTTTGCTCGGACAGGGCCTCGGTAAGGTAATGCTTGTTTTCAAAAGTCACATAGGTCTCCAGCTTTTCTTTGGTTAACGCCGGGGAATAAAGTACTTCTAAAAACGTTTGCGCCAATTTTATAAATGAACTTTTGATTGTCATTTCGGCGGCAGTTGCAGTTAACCCCAGCCGTTCACGAATTTGTCTTAGCGCACGTTTTCGCTGTTTGGCAGCTACCCGGTAGTATATACTTCCTAATATTTTGCCAATAGATAGTATGGCTGAACGTGGCAGCAGGCACACGAAGCGGCTTGCAAGTTTGAATATATGATATTGCCAGTTATTTGACACGTGCCTGCTCCTTTCCTCTAATCGTCAAGAAAGAAATATTTCTACTGTGTTAGCCTAAACTTGTCTCTTTGCAGATATTCGGCAATAATGTTATCCCATTTTTCCTGAGCCTTCAAAATAAACTCAATAATATCCCGTACGCCGCCGCTGCCGCCTTGGCGGTTCGAGATATACCTAGCAACAGCCTTAACTTCAGGTACGGCGTTAGCCACCGCACAGGGCAGTCCGACTTGCACCATAACCGGTAAGTCGTTTATGTCATCGCCAACATAGGCAATTTGGTCTAACGTCAGACTGTATTTCTCCATTAGTTGCAAGAGCGCAATAAGCTTATCAGCAACGCCCTGATGAATATCGCCGATCTTAAGCTCATCACCACGCCGGCGTACTATTTGGCTGTCACGACCGGTAATTATGGCAGTCTTTAAACCGGCTCTATGCGCCAGCGATATCCCCATTCCGTCCTGGCAGTGGAAAGCTTTTAACTCCTCACCGCTTTGACCAAAAATAATATGGCCGCCGGTCAGAACTCCATCTACGTCAAAGATGATAAGTTTAACCTTTTTGGCATATGGGACACTATCCATTATACCACTCCTTGACGTAATAAGTCAGTAAGGTGAATAATACCAATCGCCCGATTTTCGCTGTCAACTACTGGCAGCAACGTAATAGGGCGAGGTTTATTTTTTTCCATAGCATTAAGCGCCTGGGCGGCGAGTTTTTCTTTGGAAATGGTACGCGGCATTTTAGTCATGAGTTCCGCCACCGGCTTATCCAGAAACTCGTGCCCTTTTTCCAGGCTGCGCCGGATATCGCCGTCGGTTAAGAGACCAACAAGTTGCATATTGTCCATTGTTTCCACAACCAGTACCGCACCCAGCCCTTTGGCAGTAATAACAAACAGAGCTTCTTTAACGGTTTTGTCCGGTGTTACTACCGGTAAGTCCCCGTCACTGTGCATAACGTTCGCTACCGTCAGCAGCAGCTTGCGTCCCAGCGAACCGCCAGGATGATATAAAGCGAATTCTTCCGGTGTAAAATGCCGGGCCGACAACAGCGCAATTGCTAACGCATCGCCCATCGCCAGCGTGGCGGTAGTGCTTGCTGTTGGAGCTAGTCCCAGCGGACAAGCCTCTTTTTCTACGGACACATTAAGAAAAATATCCGCGTTTTGTTGCAATGTTGATTTATCACGACCGGTCATGGCTATAATGGGCGCGCCAATTCGCTTAATTGTCGGCAAAATGCCGATAATTTCGTTGGTCTCGCCGCTATTTGATATCGCAATAACTACATCGTAGGCGGTAACCATGCCCAAGTCGCCATGAATCCCTTCGGCCGGATGAAGAAAAAAGGCCGGCGTACCTGTGCTGGCCAAAGTAGCAGCTATCTTTTTACCAATAATACCTGATTTGCCCATACCGGTTACGACTACCCGGCCCTGGCAATTCAGAATCATGTCCATAGCGGCAGAAAATTGATCATTGATGCGAGGAATTAACGCGCGAATGGCTTCGGCCTCGAGTTCTAAACAGGCACGAGCGTGTTCAATCGGCATAAGAATACCTCCCTGTCTATTTATGTTTACGTACTACATTGTCTATAGCCAATACGTCTTTTAGTACTTCTTCCAACTGGTGAATGTAGAGCATGTTAGGTCCGTCTGATTTGGCTTCCGGCGGATTATCATGTACTTCCATAAACAAGACATCTACCCCTGTAGCCACCGCAGCCCGCGTAAGATAGGGCACAAATTCGCGCTGGCCGCTGGAAGTGGTACCGGCTCCGCCAGGTAATTGCACACTGTGAGTTGCGTCAAAAACAACCGGATAACCTAAAGACCGCATGATGGGCAGGGCACGGAAGTCGGCCACCAGGTTATTGTAGCCAAAGCTAGCGCCGCGTTCCGTAAGCAGGATATTTTTATTGCCGGCCTCTTCCATTTTGACAATGACATTTTTCATATCTAAAGGAGCCAAAAACTGTCCTTTTTTTACGTTAATAACTTTTCCTGAACGAGCAGCCTCATACACCAAATCGGTCTGGCGGCAGAGAAATGCCGGAATCTGCAAAATATCGAGCACTTCGGCAGCAGGTTCAATATGAGTAATGCAGTGAATATCGCTCAGAACCGGTACCTTTAGTTCTTTCTTTATATCGGCTAAAATCTTAAGCCCTTCCTTAAGGCCGGGACCACGAAACGAGTTGTAGGACGACCGGTTGGCTTTATCGTAAGAGGCTTTAAAAATATACGGTATATTCAATTGATCGGCAATGGCTTTGATCGCTCGTCCAATACGCAAAGTGCGGTCGGCATCCTCAATGACACAAGGCCCGGCAATAAGAGCAATGGGATTTTGCCCGCCAACGGTAATATTTTGAATCTTTACTGTGTTCATAAATCCGCCTCCTAATTATTTTAATTACCAGCTAAGAAATAGGCATTTACTTTTTCCAGGTCTTCCGGGGTATCAACACCTATTGATTTAAATTCAGTTTTTAATACTTTTATTTTATAGCCATGTTCCAAGGCTCTGAGTTGTTCCAAGGACTCGGTCAGTTCGAGTGGTGTTGGTGTCAGTGCGGCATAGGTAAGTAAGAAATTACGCCGGTATGCATAAATGCCAATATGCTTGTGTACCGGCAGCTGACTTCCCCCCGCTTTTGACCGTGGATACGGAATAAGCGACCGGGAAAAGTACAGGGCGTAGCCGTTAAGACTTGTCACTACCTTGACAGCGCTTGGCAGGTTATGTTCACTTTTGTCCATTTCCGTCATAAGGGTGGCCATATTGAGTTCGGAATCCTTGTCAAAGGCACTGGCCAGTAAATCAATGACTTCCGGGGCAATAAGCGGTTCATCGCCTTGCACATTAATAATGATGTCAGCGTCACTATATTTTCTAGCTACTTCTGCCAGCCTGTCGGTGCCTGTCGGATGATCCGGCGAGGTCATCATTACGTTGCCGCCAAACTTTTTTACCGCCTCATACACTAGTTCGTGGTCAGTTGCCACCAGGACAGTATTGGGGCGTTTCGCTTGTTTTGCCCGTTCGTATACACGCTCGATCATCGGCTTACCCGCAATCATTGCCAGTGGCTTACCCGGCAGCCTGGATGATGAATAGCGTGCAGGAATTACACAGAGTATGTTCATGATTTACCTCCCCTATGGAAAACTACCTTATTCCGGCTTCTTCTTAGGACCTTCTTTTATTAATTCCATGAGTTCTTCATAGCCGTCGTGGAACCTAACTTCAATGGACAGCACATATACCGGCAAGGGCCGTTCCGAGTGGATAAACTCCGAAGGAATTTTAACTGCATCCTTATCTGTGGTTATCAGCGCCCAAACGTTATTGTCCACCGCTTTCTGCATTATGAACTGCATTTCGGCCATTGTATAATCGTGATGGTCGGGATAGCGTATGGCATTTACTACCTTGCCGCCCAAGTCGGTTATGGTTTGTTCGTAGGACGAAGGATTGCCAATAGCTGAGAAAGGAAGCACAGAACAATTCTTTATCGCCTCAAGAGGTACTGTTTCCGGCCGGACCCCTTTATACCATTCCTCAATTTCGATAAAGCACTGTGGTGTATGAGTACTTTCCACGATTAATGCCTGATCGTTATATTGAGTTAAGGTTCTTTTAATAGCTTCCCTGGTAAGACTTGTTGACTGATCCACTTTGGTCAGCAAAAAGGCATGAGCTCTATCAAGATTTGTAAGTGGTTCGCGCAGCGTTCCCCGGGGCAAGAGAAAGCTATTGCCGAAGACATTAAGTGTATCGACAAGCACAATATCCAAATCTCTTTCCACTTGCCAATGCTGATAGGCGTCATCCATGATAATAACTTGGGCATTAAGATTGCGCACCGCATATTCGCCGGTAACGGCGCGGTTGCGTCCGATAATTACCGGTACCCCCGGCAGGCTCTTGGCAAGCAGATAGGCTTCATCGCCTGCTTCGTCAACAGTCATATATATTTTAGCTCCGTCGGATACTACCCCTACTTGTCCCTTCCAGCCGGCCCGGTAACCTCTATTTAGAATAACCACCCGGTAACCCATATCTCTGATAAAAGCAGCCAAACGCTGAGCTGTGGGGGTTTTACCGGTGCCGCCGACGGTTATGTTGCCAAGACTAATCACTTTACAGGGCAGTTTATGACGTTTTAATATCCCCCATCGATATAGGCTGAGTTTACACTGCACGCCCCAGCCGTAAATTAATGACATTACGCGAAGCACGCCAAGAAGCACGGAAGCCAATAATCCTTGTTGTCCACCATGCACTAATTTATATAAATACACTTGAAGCGCTTCTCGCTGATTCATCATATGGTTTTTCCGCCTTTTCTACTCTTGGTTTGTTGCCATCTGCCGCTGGTGCAACATTTCTTTTACATATAGGGCGCTTTTCTGAGAGGCGCCGCGGTTTGCATTAATTACTGCTAGAGCATCCCGGCCTAGCTTCTGTCTCAGCTCTTCATTAGTAAGCAATTTGAGCATTGTTTCAGCCAGGTCAGCACCATTATGAACGGTGAGACATACGCCGTGCTTGGAAAGCAGTGCATAGCTGTCTTTAAAGTTAAACATATGCGGCCCAACTAAAATGGGTTTACCATGAGCTGCCGGTTCTAAAATATTATGTCCACCCTTAGGAACAAGACTGCCACCAACATAGACAATGTCCCCAAGACCATAAATTTTCCCCAATTCACCGATGGTATCAATAATAACAATATCTTGCTTGGTAACAACCTTTTGCGCCGATAGTTTGGTACGTCTGACAGCTGTAAATCCGTGCTGTACAGCCAGTTCAACCAGTTCGTCCGCGCGCATAGTATCACGCGGCGCTACAATAAGCTGCATATGGGGAAAGTGTTCCCGTATTTGGCGAAACGCAGAATACAAGAGTTCTTCTTCGCCCCGGTGTGTGCTGCCTGCTACAATTACATGTTCAGCATCCTCCAGCCCCAGGGATAGAGTCAGTTGCTCCCTTTCCGCCGGCGTAAGTTCGGTATAATTCTGATCAAACTTGGTATTACCGGTTACTACCACGCGAGACGGATCGGCCCCTAAGCGGATGATGTACTCGGCATCAATTTCCGACTGCATGCAAAACTTAACGATCGTATTGAGCATATCATTAAGCACACTACGAAAATAGGCATAGCGGTTAACACTTTTATCACTGATTCTACCGTTTACCATCATCGCCGGAATGTTAAGTTCCCTGGCGGTTTTTAAGAAATTAGGCCATAGCTCGGTCTCTACCATCAAGAACGCCTGTGGTCTGATTTTGGCCGCTACCGAATAGGTGAGATACGGTAAATCGAGCGGAAAAAAGATAATACCGGAAGCCTCGGGAATGATGCGTTTAGCCATATCATAGCCGCTGGCAGTAACGACCGATACCACAATAGGTATGTCAGGCAGCTCGCGCTTTATTTCCTTGACTATCGGACTTGTTGCCACAATTTCGCCAACAGATGCTGCATGGACCCAGATGGCGTCTTTTCCTGCCACTTTGTCCAAGGTCTCCTCCGGCAATCTGCCAAAACTCTGTTTAAAACGTTCGGCAAATCCCTGTTCCCGGATAGTCCTTACCACGAATACCGGCAATGCCAGAATGAGCAGGATTACGGCTAAAATGTTGTAGATAAAATACATATCGATACCCCATTAACATCTTACTTATCAGAAAACTGTACTTGGTATAACTTGCTGTATAATCCACCTGTTTCAAGCAGTTTGTTATGGGACCCTGCTTCGATTATCTTTCCTTTTTCCATAACCAAAATGACATCAGCGCGTTGAACCGTTGACAAGCGGTGAGCAATTACAAAGGAGGTTCTGCCAACCATTAGCTTGTCGAGCGCCTCCTGAACAAGTTTTTCGCTTTCGGTATCAAGAGCGGAAGTTGCTTCATCAAGTATAAGCACCCTGGGATCTTTCAAAATGGCTCTGGCAATCGCTATCCTTTGCCGCTGGCCGCCGGAAAGTTTGGAACCGCGTTCCCCAATCTGCGTATCATATCCTTCCGGCATAGCCTGAATGAATTCATGAGCATTAGCCGCCTTAGCAGCAGCAATAATCTGATCTTTATCTGCATCCAGATTGCCATATAATATATTTTCGTAGGCTGAGCCGTTAAAAAGAACTGTTTCCTGTGGTACGATGCCTATTTGCTCGCGTAATGATTGCAGCGTAACTGCTTTTATATCATACCCGTCAATAACAATCTTACCGTTTTCCGGATCATAAAACCGGGGAATAAGGTTAGCAATGGTCGTTTTACCTGCCCCACTCGGCCCTACAATAGCTATCATTTGGCCGGGTTCGGCAACAAGTGAAATGTTGTTTAAGGCCGGTTCACCCGGCTTGTAAGAAAAAGACACATTTTCAAAAGCAACGCGTCCATCAATGGAAGGCAACTCCACAGCACCGGGCATATCCTTAATTTCCGGTTCGGTATCAAGCACTTCGAATACGCGCTGTGCAGCCGCCAATGCCCGTTGAATATTACCATATACACGGCTTAAGCGTTTAATCGGATTACTGATGTTAACCGCATAGATCAAAAAGGCAATTAGCGCTCCTGACGTCAAACTGCCGCTTATAACCTCCCGGCCGCCGTACCAGATAATTACCGTAATACCGATAGCTGCCAAGAATTCAATAACTGGAGTAAGTGTAGCCATTAACTGGGCTGTCTTCATTTGCGCTCTGAAGTTAGAGTAGTTTTCCTTGTTAAAGCGTTCTATTTCATAGTCTTCACGCACAAAAGACTTAATGACCCGCACTGCCGAGATAGTTTCTTGCAAAACAGAGGTAATATCTGCCGCCCGTTCCTGCATGATACGGCTGGCTACTCTTAGACGCTTACCAAATATGTTAATTGCCTGCGCTACTAGCGGTAAAGCAATAAATGTCAATAATGAGAGTTTCCAGTGAAGGTAAAACATAGTACCCATAGAACCAATCAGCACTGTTGACTCAGTAACCAATTCTATTACACTTTCCACCAAGGCATTTTGCAATGCGGCAACGTCATTAGTAATATGGCTCATGATTGCCCCGGTCTGACGCTTTTCATAATATGATAAGGATAAACGTTGCAGATGCCGGTAAACGGCTTCCCGGATATCAATAATTACTTTTTGTCCAATATAGGACATTAGATAGGTTTGCCCGTAAAAGAAAACGCCGCGAACTAAATATATTATTACGATACCTGTCGCAATTTTGTTAAGCATAGCCATATCTTTGGAGGCAAGCACGCCGTCAATAACATCCTTAATAATCCAAGGAACATAGAGATTGGCAGCAGATGCAACCAGTATACACACTATGGCAAGCGACAGTCTTGGTATATACGGTCGTATATAGCTAAGAAGACGCAAATAGATTTCCATGTAATTACCTCGCAATTAGTTTAGCGGTGGATGCTACTTCCAAAATAACTTCAGCTACGCGCTGAACCGCACCGGTCCGGCCCAGACTCTCTTTGACCTCGGCCAGACCTGCCTTTACCTTAGCCTGTGCTTGTTTATCGATAAGCAATGTCAGCGTTTCCCTGGCGATAGCCTGCGGATTCGCATCATTCTGGAGAAGTTCAGGTACAATCCGGCGCCCGGCAATAATGTTTGGCAACCCGATATTGGGGATTTTTACTAGTAACTTACCCAAAAAGTAAGTTAACGCCGCAGTTTTATAAATAATCACTGTTGGTGTTCCCATAAGCGAGGTTTCCAACGTAGCGGTACCGGATGCCGCAATCGCCACATCGGCAATCCCCATTAAATCATAGGTATATTCGCTAGTCAAATTAACCGGAATTTGATAGCTTTCAATAATATTTTGCAACATTTCCCGGGAAATTGTCGAAGCTACCGGTAAAAAAAATTGGCAGTCCGGAAGCGTTCTACTAATTTCCTGACAAGCTCCCAGCATGGACGGTAATAATTTCATTATTTCCTGTTGTCTGCTGCCTGGCATTAACAGGATAACCGGCCGCTTAGGATCAGCAGAAAACTGGCGATATGCTTCTTCCGGTGTCAAAGCCGGTTTCACGATATCTAGAAGCGGATGTCCCACAAAGGTAACATCGGCTCCTGCCTCTTGGTATACTTCGGCCTCAAAGGGAAAAATGGCCGCAACTTTATCAACCGTCTTGGCCACGTCTTTGGCCCGGCCACGCCGCCAGGCCCAAGCAGAAGGGCTGATATACGACACCACCGGAATTCCCTTTGCCTTTGCAATTCTAGCTAACCGCATGTTAAAATCCGGATAATCGATTACAACCAGCGCATCAGGCCGTTCCTTCTCCATAAGTGCGGCCAAATCATCCCGTAGTTTAAAAAGTTTGCCTAAATTCTTTACCACTTCAACAATTCCCATAATTCCTTGTGTGGTAAT
>CAZCEN010000054.1:6283-14183 GCA_964497205.1 uncultured Sporomusaceae bacterium | reverse complement strand
GAAATTGAATGTGCCGAAGTTAGGCCAATCAAATTAACAATGCTCATTACGGAAAATGGGGAAGAGTATTTACTCATAAACGATTGGGGCCGGCAATATTTATATGCTGTAGCGCGTGAGGACGGGGCGCAGCCGGAATTCGCCTATATTGATCAGGTAGTGCGGGTGGAGGATGTATACAAAAGTTATAGATTGACAATTTGATATATTTTGATATAATTAACAACGATGGAAAATAGAGCTGTTTAAGTCGGCCTATAGCTAGATAATTGGAGTTTTGTTATGTTTGGTAATAATTTTATTATTATTCCATCTATTAGATCTATGAAAGATTTTGAGCACGCTTTATCGGCCGAATCAAAATATGTATTTTTATCAGAAATACATATTGGCAATCTTAAGGTAATGGTTGAAAAATGCCATAGCAGTAACAAATTAGTGGTTGTTAATATTGAATTAATAGGCGGCTTTTCGGCAGATCAAGTCGGGCTGAAGCTGCTCAAGTCATTTTATAATGTTGATGCAGTTTTGTCTTCCAACGCGATGAAGATTAATATTGCTAAGTCGTTAGGATTTGAAACGGTACAACGCTTCTTCTTAATGGACTCACGATCGTTTGATTCAACACTAAAATCACTACAAACAACCAAAAATGATGCTGTTGAAATCTTACCAGGACCAATAGCACCCCAATTTATTGATGCTATCAAAAAGGTAAGAAACGTGCCAATGATTGCCGGCGGTTTTATAAGTACCAAAGACATGGTTAAAGAGCTTTACAAAGCTGGTTTTTCCGGAGTTACGAGTAGTACGCGTGATTTATGGAAATTAAAGCTTACAACAAAATAGAATTGTAGGATAGTGAATTTGAATCCTACTAAAAGAGATTGAAGGTTATATCAATCTCTTTTAGTAGGTTTTTTTGTTTTTTTGCGTGATCTGTTTTCCTTTCGGTACCAAAGGAAATTAGATAACATTTCTTGATTAGGAGGTGTTGGCTGACAGTTTTTTCCCAAGCTATAAAAATTGAGGGGGAATTGGTATGGAGTTCATTCAAACAGTAATTAGCCTGGGGCCATCGATTATGATGCCAATTATCTTTTTCCTATTGGCGCTACTATTTGGTGTGACATTCGGTAAGGCCTTCAAGGCCGGTATGCTTGTAGGTATCGGTTTTACCGGTATTGGCTTAGTCATTGGGATGCTCCTGGAAAGTTTAGGACCTGCAACAATAGCTATGGTGAAAAAGTTTGGGCTTACTTTGACGGCCGTGGATGCCGGCTGGCCTGTTGGGGCAACGATAGGCTGGGCAACGCCCATTGTTCCCTTTGTAGTATTTGGCGGGTTGGGTATTAATCTTGTCATGCTGTGCTTTAACCTAACCAAAACAGTCAACATTGATATTTTTAATTATTGGCACTTCCTGTTAACAGGTGGCGTTGTATATGCAATATCCCATAATGTTATGATTGGTACAGCAGCCGCATTGGTGCATTTTCTGATTATCCTTATTATTGCAGATAAAACTGCCATAAAAATTCAACAAGAGTATGATCTGAAAGGAATATCTTTTGCACACGCTACGTCGGCAGCCTTTGTACCCGTGGGCATAGCGGTCAACTGGGTTATTGAACAGATTCCCGGTCTGCGCAGTATCGAAGCTAACCCCGATATGATTATGAAGAAATTTGGTGTTATGGGCGAACCGCTGACATTAGGTACCATATTGGGATTGGGACTGGGATTTTTGGCAGGATGGGATACCAAAGATACTGTAATGCTTGCTGTAAAAATCGCAGCAGTAATGGTGTTGCTGCCGTCCATGATTAATGTATTGGTTGAGGGCTTAGTTACTGTACGTGATGCGGCAGAAGCGTCCTTGAAGAAGAGATTCCCCAACAGAGAATTTTATATCGGATTGGATACGGCACTTCTTATCGGTGACCCGGCAGTATTGGCAACAGGTTTGTTAATGATTCCGGCGGCGCTGATACTGGCCTTGCTGCTTCCCGGAAACAAAGTTTTACCGTTTGTTGATTTATCGGCATTGGCGTTTCTAATTCCTATGGTGGCCCCGTACTGTAGACGCAACATGTTACGAATTTTTCTGGCGGGCGTTGTCATTTTAATAATCGTCTTATACGCTGGAACATATTGTGCAAGCTACTACACTGAGGCGGCACACATTGCCAATGTTTCCATGCCTAAAGGCGTGAACGGTACTGAAATAGTGAACATGGTTGGCGGCCATGCAACGCCTATCGGTTGGATATTGATTATATTGACTAGAATCTTTGGCTAGCGGTATGGAGTCTGGATAAAAGATTACTGGGGATCTTCTACAGTGTACAAAACTTTAGGGGGAGAGAGCATGAATAGCCAAAAGTATTTGTTAGGCATAGATAACGGGGGAACTATGTCCAAGGCCGCTATTTACGATTTAACCGGCCGGGAGGTAGCTGTAGCCAGTGCCAAGACTGAGTTATTAATGCCGCAGCCGGGATTTACCGAACGGGATATGAATGAAATGTGGCTGGCAAATGTGCGGGTAATCCGTGACGTAATTCAACGGGCAGGTATTGATGCTAAAGATATTGCCGGTATTGCGACGACCGGTCATGGTAATGGTATGTACTTGGTAGGTTATGACGGACAACCGGTCTGTAACGGAATTATCTCGACAGATACCCGGGCCAAGGATTACGTGGCAACATGGTATAAAGACGGAACTGCCGACAATATCCGGCCTAAAACTATGCAGTCAATTTGGCCAGGGCAGCCGGTTGCCTTATTAGCCTGGTTTAAAGGAAACAAACCGGATGTACTTGAGAAAACGCAGTACATTTTTATGTGTAAGGACTATATTCGCTATAAACTTACCGGTGAGGCGTATGCTGAGATTACGGATATGTCAGGCACAAACCTGATGAATGTTCGCGATGTTAAGTATGACGAAGCATTGCTGAGTGAATTTCGTTTGGCTGAAATGATTACCAAATTACCACCGCTGAAATATTCCGGGGAGATCTGTGGCTATCTCAGCCCGGAAGCCGCCAAAGAGACCGGAATGGAAGCAGGGGTTCCGGTTGCAGGCGGGTTATTCGACATTGATGCGTGTGCCATTGCCAATGGTATTATCGATGAAGATAAGCTTTGTATCATTGCGGGGACCTGGAGTATAAACGAGTACATTACCAAAAAGCCGATTATCTCTGAAAATTTATTCATGACTTCGTTATATTGTATGGAGGGGTATTGGCTGACAACCGAAGCCAGCGCAACTTCGGCCAGTAATCTGGAATGGCTTGTTACCAACCTGTTGGACGGCGACCAGATTCAGTGTAAGGCTGCAGGTAAATCAGTGTACGATTATGTCAATGAGCTTGTCAGTACAGTAGAGCCTGGCGACGCCGAAATTATTTTCCTGCCCTTTCTTTTCGGAACCAATGTCGATGCTGATGCCAAATCCTGTTTTCTTGGTATAAATGGCTGGCATACCAAGGCTCATATCTTGCGGGCTTTATACGAAGGCGTGGTATTTTCGCACAAAAGCCACATTGACAAATTACTGGCTAATCGACCCCGGCCAAGTTCTATACGGATTGCCGGTGGAGCCGCCAATTCGAAAGAATGGGTACAGATTTTTGCCGATGTCCTGCAGATACCGCTTGAAGTGACGGCCTGTACAGAATTGGGAGCTTTGGGGGCAGCTATTTGTGCAGGAGTAGCTACCAAAAATTTTGAGTCTTTTGACTCGGCGGCTGCAACTATGGTTAACATTAAATACATTTGTTACCCGGATGCCGGCAAAAAAGAGTTATATGAGAAAAAGTATTATCACTATTCCGCCGCTGTTCAAGCATTAGGCAGCTTTTGGCGAGATATCAAATAAAAGGAGAGAACGCTATGGACTTAAAACTGAGTGGGAAAACTGCCCTGATTACCGGAGCTTCTTCGGGAGTTGGCCGCAGTATTGCCCTGGAACTGGCGCAGGAGGGGGCCAACATTGTTATTGGGCATTTCAAGGATGAACAGAATGCCCAAACGGTAGTAAGTGAGATTGAGCAGATTGGCAGCCAGGCTATAGCCATTGATGCTGATATTTCAGATGCGGAAAATTGTAGAAAGTTATTCCACTCCGGTGAACAAAAATTTGGTGGTATTGATATCTTAATCAACAATGCCGGATTATGGCCGTCCAACTGGATTCAAGATATACCATTGGATGAGTGGAATAAGACGGTCGAAGTAAATCTTACAGCCGTATTTCTTTTAAGCCAGTTATTTATTAAGAACAAATTAGCCAGTAAAAAAACCGGCAAGATCTTAAACATTACTTCCCAGGCCGCTTTTCATGGATCGACAACCGGGCATGCCCACTATGCAGCAAGTAAAGCCGGTGTGGTCTCTTTCACCGTGTCGGCCGCGCGGGAGGTTGGCCCGCACGGTATCAATGTAAATGCGATTGCCCTGGGAATTGTCGAGACAAATATGACTAAAGCCGCTCTTGCGGCAAATCCTGACTACTATCTAAAGCGAATACCCATTGGCAGGGTGGCACAGCCTGAGGATATTGCCAAGATCGCTGCTTTCATGGTATCAGATGCCGCCAGCTATATTACCGGTGCTACAATCGACGCCACCGGCGGAATGTTAATGCGCTAAACAGGAGGAATGTTCAATGTTAACTACAATAAATGAAATCTTAGGAAAAGCACGGGCTGGACATTATGCAGTGCCTGCTTTCGATTGCACAGAAGATGTAATGATCCGGCCGATATTGGATACATGTCAGGAAATGAAATCGCCAGTTATTTTAATGGCTCTTGAACATGATTTGAAAGGCAAAGGCTTTGCCTATATTAGCTCAATTGTCCGTGGGGTGACGGATCACTATGATATCCCCATTGCCTTACACCTGGACCATGCCCTGGAATTCGATTTGATAAAAGAAGCAATTGACTACGGGTTTACCTCGGTTATGTATGATGGTTCCATGCTGCCTTTTGCCGAAAACGTTGCGAACACAAAGCGGGTTGTAGAATTGGCACATAGTCATGGGGTTGCGGTAGAGGCAGAACTGGGGCATGTTGCCGGAAATGAACTTGATGGCAGTGTCGGTGCAGGCAAAGAAATGCTTACAGATGAAAATGAGGTTCAGGACTTCGTACAAAAAACAAATGTTGATGCGTTAGCCGTGTCCATCGGGACAGCACATGGGGTTTATGTTAGTACGCCTAACTTGAATATTCCAAGACTGAAAGCCATCAATAAGTTGAGTACGGTGCCACTGGTGCTGCACGGTGGGTCAGGCACGCCGGAAGATCAGGTAAAAGATGCTATTATCAATGGTATTACCAAAGTAAACATTTACGCTGATCTTAGAATTGCCATGCTTGCAGGGGTAAAAAAGGCCATAGAAAGTCAAAAACGGGTTGATCCCTTACCCAATGAATTGTTCCAGCCGGTGAAAGATGCAATCAGAAAAGCGGTTATGGAAAAAATTGATATGTGTATGTCAAACAATAAAGTCTAAAAATAATAGTTTTTGCAGTATACCTAGGAGGAGATTTTATGAAGATACTAGCTGTTGGCGATACTTATATACCGGAAAGCGTTATGAAAGCAGGTCTATGGCAATTGGAAAAGGCCGGATATGACGTGACTGTACGGCAATGGAAACATCAAAATCTAGAAGCATTACAGATGGATAACTTACTCATTGAGCAGCAGGGGCCGGAAGCCGTCACTATGCCTGACGACCTGTTTTCGGATATTCACCAATATGATATTGTTATCGTTCAATTTACCCCGCTTTCCCAAAAAATACTGGCGCGGGCTACAAATTTGAAACTAATTGGGGTATTAAGAGGCGGTACCGAGAATATTGATGTCAAATATGCTGCAAGCAAAAATATAGCCGTGGCAAATACGCCTGGCAGAAATGCCAGAGCAGTAGCAGAATTTACAGTAGCACTAATGTTCTCAGAAATCCGGAATATTGCCCGATCTCATATGGCCTTAAAAAATAAGGTATGGCTAAAGGAATTTCCCAATAGTGCGGGCATCCCGGAACTGTTAGACAAAACTGTCGGACTTGTTGGGGTAGGGCATATCGGGCAGCTCGTGGCAGGCTATTTAAAGGCTTTTGGCTGCAGACTTATTGCCTATGATCCTTATGTTGCTAATGCGGAAGGTATTGAAATGCAAAGCTTAGAAGCAGTGATGCGGCAGTCGGATATTATTTCTATACATGCCAGATATACAGAAGATACACACCACTTGATCTCCCAAAAAGAAATAGCGTTGATGAAACCAAATGCAGTGCTCATTAATACTGCCCGTTCAGGGTTGGTTGACCAAAAGAGTCTTGTGCAAGCGTTAAAAGAAAAACGGATTCAGGGGGCTGCATTAGATGTATTTGATGCTGAGCCAATACCGGAAGATGATGAAATTCTGCATCTGGATAATATAACAATAACGCCGCATTTAGCCGGGTCTACGGCAGATGCATTCAGTAACAGCCCTAAACTGTTCTGCAGCAGATTGATGCAGACAATAGAACAAGGGTGCGATATGACAATTGTGAATGGTGTAAAGTTGAATTTACCTTAACATTTCTTTAGTTTCTGCCACTTTAAAAACAAGCGCCAAGTATGTACCACGGCAGGAAGCAACAGTGTATTAAAAGTTTGATTGATTGAAATTGATTCATTGTATAGTCCTTTTCAAGCAAACTAGTGTAGGGCAAGCGATAAGCTTGCCCATATTTTTTTTGCCACGTTTACTTACCACTCTATCTACTGGAACACGGTATAGGAGATGTAGCAAATCGGCAGGAGGTATTTCTCGCCGATTTTTTTTATTTGGGAAAACCTTAATTCATGGAAAAAAACACCTTGACATTTACTCTTCTGTTCTGTATGATAAGAACAACAAAGTTGATATGTTCGATATGAATATATCAAAAAAGATAATCATAAAGATCCGAAAGATAATTTTCATTACGAGCAAAAAGGAGGATGCAGCATGAAAATAGGAATCTATGGTTCTTCGTTCAATCCAATTACTAACGGGCATCTTTGGACAGCAAATACGGTAGCCCACCGGCAAAAACTGGATAAGGTTATTTTCCTTCCGTCCTCCAATAAACGAGTGGATAAAAGCATAACCACGCAGGATTTTCACCGTATCGAAATGTTAAAATTAGCGATTGCCGGTAATGAAAAATTCGAATACAGCGATTATGAAATGAAGGCAAATGTAGGAACGTATTATACCTACTACACCATGGAATATTTTAAAAAACTGTACTCCAATGACGCAGTGTTTTTTATTATGGGAGCCGATTTATTACAAGAAATTCCTGACTGGAAATACAGCGAAGAATTAATAAAAAATAATCGTTTCATTGTAATGGAACGAAACGACATCAATATGTACAAAGTAATCGCCGGGAGTGTGCTCCTGCGGCGGTATGAACAGCAATTTATCCTGATGGGGAAGGGGATTGTAAATGAAATCAGTTCAAGTTATATCCGGGAAGAATTTGAATTCGGTGGTGACCCAAGATATCTGCTGCCGGAAGCAGTTTATCAATACATACGGGAAAACCAGGTATACACAATATAATTTTGCGGCTAGGGAGAGAAAAAATGATAAATAAAAACATCCAAAATCAAATTATTGCGGAGTTAAAAGTAAAACCGGTAATTGAACCGGCAGAGGAAGTTGCTAAGAGAATCGATTTTCTCTGCAACTTTCTTAAAACCAGTGGCTTAAGTGGCTTGGTATTAGGTATTTCAGGTGGCCAGGACTCCACCCTTGCGGGTAAATTAGCGCAAGCAGCAGTAAAAAAAGCCGGGGGCACATTTATTGCCATGAAATTGCCCTATGGAAC
>CAZCEN010000054.1:0-6183 GCA_964497205.1 uncultured Sporomusaceae bacterium | reverse complement strand
TGACTAAATTTCAGGGCAGAGCCATGCTAAGAACCTTTCCGGGCTATCCTGAGAAAATTTGTACGAAAAACCCGACGCCGGATTTACTTGATGGTAAACCGGCCAGACCGGACGAAGAGGAACTGGGCATTACCTATCAAGCGATTGAAAACTTCTTGACCGGGAAGGATGTAGACGATAAAACTTTTAACCGTATTTATGAGCTATATAGTAAAGGCGGCCATAAAGCAAGACCGCCCATTACAGTATACGACTAAGGGGGATAAGTAAGATGGAGCAAATGACAAAAGAAGAATTTAACGCACGCCATAATATGAAAGTTGCTGCCGATATCGTGTTGTTTACCGTCAGGGACGAAAGTATTGATAATCCCCGCAAAACTCCGGAACTTAAATTACAAGTTTTATTAATAAAACGAAAATCGTCAGCCGAACAGGGCAAGTGGGCATTGCCCGGCGGCGCAGTAGAAAACAACGAAGATGTCCATACTGCAGCCTACCGTGAACTCAAAGAAGAAACTAATATTGACAATGTCTATATCGAGCAATTGTATACCTGGGGCAAGCATGACCGTGATCCACGGGCTAAGGAAGACCCGCAGAACCGGTCGGTAAGTGTATCCTACATGGCACTGGTAGATAGTGAACAGCTCAATATTCAAGCCGGGGATGATGCTGAAGATGCCCAGTGGTTCACAATTGAAGCCAAACTGATGAGCAAAATAGAAAAGCCTCGAGTAAACGGATTTGATATGGAATATCTTTATGAACTGCATTTATCAAACACGACTCATGCCTTTAAAAGTCAGGTAATCGTAAAAAGAATGATTGATGGCTCTATTGTGAAAACCGAATTGGAATTCCAGGAATCGCCGATTGCCTTCGATCATGCGCAAATTCTGTATTATGCACTGGAGCGACTGCGTAACAAAACGGAATATACGAATATTGCTTTTAATTTGATGCCGGAACTGTTTACTCTTGGCGAAATACAAAAGGTGTACGAAGTGATTCTTGGTAAAAAGTTGAATGATTCCAATTTTCGTACCCGCACGATTAAAAACATGGTTATTGAGACAAATCAAAAACGTAAAGAAGGGCAATATCGTCACGGGAAACTTTATCGGTATAATCCCGAATGGTCCCGGGACAATATTTGGTGATTCCTATGAGATTCGGAATTATACGGAATCCTTATAAACCTCTTGCCGATGCATTTATTGAAAAAATGATGGCCTGTATACATGCAGTTGGGGCTGAGGCCGTTCCTTTTTATCCTGACAACGGCATTCCGGAAGTGGATATGATTATTTCTATCGGCGGCGATGGCACGATGTTGGCTGCTGCCAGACAGGTTAAGGAAACTCCAATTTTGGGAATTAATCTTGGGCATCTAGGGTTTTTAACAAATATCGAATTTGATTGCTGCAAGGAAAAAGAAAGTTTCACACAGCTTAGACAAGCTATACTTAAAATCACACACGGAGAGTACCAAATCGACCAGCGGTGCCGCGTTGAACCCGTCGTTAGAAGAAACAACGCAGAAATTGCCTGCTGTACAGCGCTGAATGATGTAGTTATTAAAGGCGCTATCGCGAAATTGGTCAGGCTTCAGTTATTTATCGGGGAAGAATATGTGGGAAACTTTCCTGCCGACGGAATCATTATTTCAACCGCAACAGGTTCTACCGGTTACTCGCTTTCCTGTGGGGGACCCATTATCCCACCTGATACCGATGTCAACATTGTTACGCCGATTTCCAGCCATCTGCTTACCGCGCGTCCCCTCGTTGCCTGCAATAATAAAGAAATAAAAATAGTCGCGGACGCTTATCATAACAAACTATTATTATCGATAGACGGGCAAATAGATATGGACTTGGGCATCGGCGATGAAGTAATTGTCAGAAAAGCAAAGTTTACTACCAATTTAGTGCGAGTAAACGAAGAATCATTTTATCCACTGTTAGCGAGAAAAATGAATTGGGCGAATTGCTAAATAAGAAAGGAGAATTGTTATGAGCATATTCAATAACCGGAGACTTCCCGAAGAATTATTTCAAATTGACGCCGAGCGTATCCGGCAGGGGTGGTATTCTGATAAATATTTTTGCAATAACGTTTTAATGCTGGAATTGCTTGCTGACGAAGGCTATCAATTCCAGGGAGAAAGTGATCTGAAAGATGTTGATTGTTCAACTACACGCATTGGCGACTTACAGGTCGAAATACAGTTCTTTACCAGACGCCGCCCCTTTAGTGTAGTAGCCGGCGTGGACGAAGCACTGGCAATCCTGAAACAATGTGCCGGTTATTATGATAAGAGCGGACAGTTTGTTAATACCTATGAGCAGTTAGAAGTGGAAGCGGTACAGGATGGAACATTCGTTTTTTATGATGGGAATCCGCGGGAAGTGCAACCGGTAATTAAGATCAGAGGCAATCATCGCTATTTCGCGAAGCTGGAAACGGTTATGCTTGGCGCATTGGCCGAACCAACAAGAATTGCTACGAATGTATTTAATACTTTGGTTGCGGCCCGGAATAAAGAGGTATTGTTTTTCCCGGCCCGCTTTACCCCCTATAAGATACAAGCCTTGCATGGCTACGCGTATTCGCTGGCTATCGAGGCTTATAACAAGAAATATGGTAAAAAGAAAGGTACTTTCGTTTCCACCGACAGTGGCGGAGCTTATTGGGAAGGCAGCGGTATTGGGACAATTTCGCACTCAACCATCGCGAGTTTTCTTGGCGATACAGCGGAGGCGATGTACCAGTTTGCGCGGCTGTTAGATCCGTCCATTAATAGAATTGCGTTAGTGGATTTTCACAACGACTGCGTAGGCGAATCCAAGAAGGTTATGAAGCGGTTATGGGATACGTACATTGAACTCTATAAAAACGGAGAAACAGAAGAAGCGCTGCGTTACAAACTACTCGGCGTTCGTCCGGATACATCGGCAACCATGAGAGACAAGTCCATTGTTCCTACAGGCAATAAGGCGCTGGATATGGGGGTGTCGCCTAAATTGGTTTGGAACCTGCGGGAAGGGATCGATAAAGCCTATTTGGAATGGAACGTTCCGGCTGAATACGAGGAGCTTGCGAAACAATACTGCCAAGACGTGAAAATCTTCGTAACCGGTGGTTTTAACGCCGCTAAGATCCGTGAATTCGAAGAGCAGGATGTACCGGTAGACGTGTACGGCGTAGGAAGTTCTTTGATCGAGAATTCCCAGGAAACCAATAACGATTTTACTGCCGATATTGTCAGAGTGAAAATCGATGGCAACTGGCAAAACCTTTCTAAAACCGGACGGTGTGCCTGCGAAAATCCGGAACTAGAACCAGTGTAATTACGCAAAGCAAGATTCTTGAAGCTGAATAAGGAGAGAGTTTATATGACTTTGCCGAAATTCTATGACCCTTCTATGGTAGGAACTTTGTATATGCCGCGTAAAGCGGTAATCCGGGAAGCTGTTAAAGAAAGGAAAAATGACTTTACAGGGGATGCTGCCGGCAATCAAACATCGATTCTGATTATTGATGCGCAAGCCGACTTTTGTTTACCAGGCGGAAGTTTATTTGTTCCGGGGGCGGTTGAGGATAATACCCGGCTAATTAAATTTTTGTATAGGAATATCGAGAAAATCAAATACCTGGACTTCACCCTGGATACCCACCTGTATTTACAAGTCTTTTTCCCTCTGTTTTGGCGAGACAGCCAGGGAAATCACCCTGAACCATTTACCGTAATATCGTATGCCGATGTTGTTGAGGGCAGGTGGATTCCGGCCTTGTCGGCGGAGATAATTCGCGAATATCTTTGTCAGCTTGAAAGCACCGGCAAGTACAAATTAACAATATGGGAGTATCATACCGACGATGGTTCGGTGGGCGGGGCAGTAGTTCCGGCGCTTACCGAGTTGGCTGTATATCACTCCTTGCTATGGGAAAACGACCCCAAGTTTCACCGCAAAGGGTTACGGGAGTTTTCCGAGTGTTACAGTGCAATTGGGGAAGAAGTAAAAGAGGTAACTATTGCAGATAAACCCTATTCGATCGGGCAGTATAATGACAAATTGCTGGCGAGTCTACTAAAAAGAGAAAAGATATATGTAGCGGGGCAAGCATCCAGCCACTGCGTAAAAGCAACGATGGAAGACCTGATCGTTTATGCGCAACAGAATTTGTCTAACCCCAGAGAATTCCTTTCCAAATTCTACATTCTTGAGGATTGTATGAGTCCTGTTCCGGCAATTCCCGGTGTTGTGGATTTCCCCCAAATCGCCCGGGAAGCTTTACAAGGTTTTGCAGCCGCAGGAATGCATGTGGTAAAATCCACTGATGAAACCGTATAAGAAAAGGGAACCAGCCTTGAGATAAATGGCTGGTTCCCTTTTTTTGCTGTTCGAACAGTCTTGCTGTATCATCCGGCGACGAGGATGTGATTTCCCTGCAAGATAACCCTTGCCGGGGCTAAATCCTCAGGCGCCACCAATATAATGGGTCCTGTGCAGCCCATGCCTGTCTCCGCGTAAATGCCCCCAGCCCATAAGAGCTGCTGGGCCTTGTCCAGTTCCAGCACATCAATACCGGCTATTTGTTCACTTACGATTTTTTTGGGTGGTGCTTCTTTTGCAGACGCTTGCTGCTGGCTGCATTGAGGTTTGGTAATGTCTGTTAATCCGGCTGTACCGGCTGCGGTGATTTCTTTTGCCGCAACCTCGGTTAACCTGCCTTTGGCCATAACGGCCGCATAGTGGATAGCGTTGGCGATAACCGGCGCGCCCGACGCCCGGGAAATAATATGGATGATCTTATGGTAACCTTCCCCAACTCCCGGCCCGTAACCGTAACCCAGCGATTCGTAGCTGCCGCCGGTAGTGTAGGCGGAAAAGAGCTTCATGAGCAAGTTGCCGGTAAGGCTATCGGTGACCATTACCTGCGGGGTTCCTGTTAAGAGATCATTGCCGCGCATGATGACTCCGCCGTCGCTGCGGCCTGAGGCTGCGAAATGAATTTCATAGCCCCGCACCTGCATTTCGGTCAGGCAGCGTTCGACCTGCCGGGCGCCGTCGACGTTGAGAATGCCGATGGTGGGTTTCGTTATACCGAAGGCTTTAGCCGCAGCAATGCCGTGTACGGCGCTGCGCACCATGGCTTCCACCCGGTCGGTGGCGGTGGTCCCGGTGGTCGACGCGATAAACATTTTGTCACCGCGGCCGGGAGTAACTACTAATCCTACGGTGGCAACACCAATCGGAAAATTGTAGTGCATGGTAACCGCCGCATCGAGTTCGCCGGATGCCAATAGTTCATCCATTTTCGCATGACATGCCGCATCACTTTCGGCAGGAACTAGGGTAAGTTGTGTTTTAACATCGGCAGGACCAATAACCACTACTTTGACGTCCCCAAGCTCGCGCTGCGCGGTCTCTGCGCCAGCCAGCACTTCGGCGACACCATGTTCACTGCCAAGCAGGGTAATGCCTACCTTTGCCTGAATAGGCGGCTTGCCGGTAGCCAGCATATCGGCCGTTTCTTTTAAAACTTCGGCAACAAGCTGTTTTACATCGTGCATACCATACCTCCTAGTCCAGGCTTTTGGCCATATCGCGCAGGGCTTCCGCCACCAGCAAACGGATGCTGTCCTTGCTGATCGTCGCTTCTTCCGGCTGCAGGCCGTTATTTTTTTCTATGACAATCGACAGACCATCGAATAAGTTGGTCATTCGCCCCAAAAACAAGCTGCCTTTGCCGATCAGCATCGCGGTAGTCATGTTTCCCGCCAGCATTTGATCGCGGATAAAGCCGAGCACGGGTACGCCGGACGGGATATGTCCCTGGGTGGGCGCAAATCCGGGCAAGCCGTGAGCTTTAACAAAGTCCGGAATGTCGGTTCTGGCAATTTCACCCGCCAGAACAGCAAGCGCCGCAATCATTTTGTAGTTGGCTTCCGGCACATTCCCCGCCCCGGCCGGCTCGGTGATTTCGGGATTTTGCATTTCAACGGAATAATAATCGACATCCGTTATTTTCATGTTCAGTTTGCCCAACGGATCAGCAACCAGCGCCTTCATGACTTGCTGCGGCGACGACCCGGTGCCTACATTGTGCTTGCCAAGAACGTCAAGGCGGATGTGAGGGTTAATGCCGTCATTCTTGGAAATGAGTAGGGCAA